>JBMOMO010000318.1:31562-37851 GCA_049324135.1 Chloroflexota bacterium | reverse complement strand
CATGCCAGAAACGATTGGACAGCGCCTCAAGCGCGCCCGTGAATACCGCCACCTGACGCTCGAAAAAGCGGCGGATGCCACGCGCATCCGCCTGCAATATTTACAGGCCCTGGAAGCGGACGACTTCTCTGCCATGCCCTCGCCTGTGCAGGCGCGCGGATTCCTGCGCAATTACGCCGATTACCTGGGGTTGGACCTGACGCAGATGGTCGAGGAATTGCGCAGCGCAGCGCCCCAACCGCTCCCCACGCAGGAAGTCGTTTTCGAAGGGGAGACTGCCTCGCCAGCGGCTGCAGAAGAACCCGGGCAAGCGCCCGCGCCCGAAGAGTCGCCTTTGCAGCCTGGGAGCGAGGGCGATTCCCTGGCTTCGTCTGCGCGCGGCTGGCTGGAACGCCTGCTTCGCATTCAGAAAGCGCAGGATAAGCAGCCGGTTGAGACGCTGCTGCCAGACGAGAATCCCGATGAACGCATCCCTGTCGAGGAGGAACAGCCTGCGCCGAGAAAAAGCAGACGGAAGAAAGCCCCTTCCGCGCCCGAACCGGCCCCCCAGTCCGCCTCGGGGCCGGGACCTGGGCCTGCTCCATCCTCCGATGCAGTTCCCCTGGCCCCAGCCGGGACCCTGCCGCAGGAACCGCCCGTTGCGGAGGTCGCGCCGAAAGCGCCCACGGTCCCTGTTTGGAAATCTGCCCTGGCGTGGGCCTTATCACTTCGCGGCATTTGGCAGCGCCTCCCGCGCCGGGCGCAAGCGCTCGAAGCGGAGGCCGAACCTCGGGTACCGGAAGCAGGCCAGGAGGGGCTCGAAGCGGGAATCCCGTCGCCCGATGCATCCCAACCCGTCGAGTCGTCGCAGGAGATTTTCAACGCAATCGGCAGCCAGTTGCGCCAGCGACGCGAGATCCTCAGCCTGGCCCACGACGAGATCGAGCGCCATACCCGCATGCGCGCCCAGTTCCTGGCCGCGCTGGAAGACGGGCGGATCGATGATTTGCCCTCCCCGGTGCAGACGCGCGGTATGTTGTCCAACTACGCCACTTTCCTCGACCTGGACGCGGACGCCCTGCTGTTGCGCTTTGCAGACGCCCTCCAGGCGCAGCACCGCGAGCGCCATCCAGCCCGCCCTGCGAAGTCCCCGCAGGGGGAGCAAAGCCGAAGGGAAAAGCCGGCTGGGGTCATTCCCGAGAGCCTGCCGCGCTGGCGCATGTTCATCGCCGGGGACCTGGTCTTTGGGATCGGCATGATCGTGCTGCTGGTCGTTTTTGCCATCTGGGGGATTTCGCGGGTAGTTTCGGTGCGGTCGCAGCAGGCGGAAGCGGAAGAGACGGCGCCCTCCATCTCTGAAGCGTTGCTTGGAACGCCGGTCGAGACGGTGGAAGCGGAAGCGACCCCCATCCCGGTGGAAGATACGCCGCTGCCTGCCCCATTGGAAGGAACCCTGGAAGGGACGTTGGAAGTCCCGACCCTGGCGGGCAACGTCAACGTGCAGGTCAATATTGTGGCAATCGAACGCAGTTACCTGCGCGTGGTGGTGGACGGCGAAGTCGCTTTCGATGGCCGCACGACGCCCGGCACGGTCTATCCCTTCGAAGCCGAGGCAAGCATCGAGGTCCTGGCGGGCAACGCCTCGGCTCTGCGCATCATCTACAACCAGCGCGACCTGGGCCTGTTGGGCGGTTTTGGGCAATTGGTGAATTATGTGTATACTGCTGACGAGATCGTCGTCCCAACGCCGGCCGCCTCGCCCTCGCCGACGCTCACACCGTTCGACACGCCCACGCCGCCAGCCACGCCCACGCCGTCGCCTTCGCCGACCATAGCGCCCTCTGGCGACACGCTTTGAGTATGCCAAAACAGACCTTTCACCTCGTTTCCCTTGGCTGCGCCAAGAACACAGTCGATTCTGATTCGATGGCGCAACTGTTGCTGCGCGAGGGCTATCGCTTTACCGATGACCCCGGAAAAGCGGGCGTGCTTATCGTCAACACCTGCGGTTTTATCGGCCCGGCCAGGCAGGAATCCTTTGCCGTTTTGCAGGAACTGGCCGAAAACAAGCGCAAGGGCCAACTGCTGATCGCGGCCGGTTGCCTCACCCAGCGCTACGGCGCGGAAGTAGTCCAAAAAGCGCCCGGCGTGGACGGGGTGCTCGGCGCGCGCCGCTGGATGGACATCGTGAAGGTGGTGCGCGAACTGCGCCAGTCGCCTCATCCTGCGCCGCTCTATCACCTGCCGGACGAAGCGAAAACGGTCGGCCTGGACGAGCAGGGCGCCCTGCGCGCCAGCGTGGCCGGGGCCAGCGCCTGGCTCAAGATCGCGGATGGCTGCCGCCGCCCGTGCGCCTTTTGCGCCATCCCGCTCATCAAGGGGACGGCGGTCAGCCGTCCGCTCGAAACCATCCTCGACGAAGCCCGCCGCCTGCGCGACTCCGGCGTGCGCGAACTCATCCTCATCGCGCAAGATACCACCGACTACGGCCACGACCTGGGCCTGAAAGACGGCCTGGCCGTCTTGCTCGAACGGTTGGTAGATGAAGTTGCCAGGGAATTCCCCTCTCCCTCAGGGAGAGGGGCGAGGGGTGAGGGCCTGGACTGGATTCGCGTCATGTACGCCTATCCCGGCTACGTCACCGAGCGCCTGATCGACGTGATGGCCTCCAGCGAGCAGATCCTGCCGTACCTCGACATTCCCCTTCAGCACGCGCACCCCGAAACGCTGCGCCGCATGAAGCGCCCCTCCAACATCGAGTGGGTTCATAAAACGCTTGGTAAAATGCGCGCCGCCATGCCCGGCCTGGCCATCCGCACCACCTTCATCGTCGGCTACCCCGGCGAAACGGACGAGGAATTCCAGGCGCTGGTGGACTTCGTGCAGGAGACCCGCTTCGACCGCGTGGGGACGTTCCCATTCTCCTTCGAGGAGGGGACGGCCTCCGCGCCCCTGGGCGACCCCGTGCCGGCCGCCGTTAAACAAGCCCGCTTCGAGACCCTGATGGAACTCCAGCAGGGCATCTCGCTGCAGGTCAATCAGTCCTTTGTGGGCAAGACGCTGGACGTATTGGTAGAGGGCTTCGACAATGGTATCTCCATCGGGCGCAGTTACCGCGACGCGCCGGAGATCGATGGCCTCGTGCTGGTCGAAGGCAAACTCGAGGTCGGCCAGATCGCGCCAGTGCGCATCACTGGGGCCATGGCCTACGACCTGAGCGGCGTCCCGGCAGGATAATCTCCCTGACGATTTTGCACAATGCTCATCCCCTGGTTGCGGAATGAATTCCGCGCTACGTCCCTCCGGCGCAAAATTTCCATCCCCGACCTGGCGGCGTTCCTGCTGTCCGCGGTGGCTGTCTTTGCCGTTTACGCCGTAGCCGACCGCGTGTACGAACGCATGCCGCACTTCGAGGACGAGATGGCTTACGTCTGGCAGGCGCAGGCCATTGCGGGCGGCCGCCTGGCGCTGCCCTCCCCGCCGCAGTCCAAGAGTTTCCTGACGCCCTTTGTCATCGACTACCACGGCCTGCGCTTCAGCAAATACCCGCCCGGTTGGCCGGCGGCGCTGGCGTTGGGGATTGCGACCGGGCTGCGCGACTGGGTCAACCCGCTGCTGGCGGGACTGGGAATCTGGCTGCTGTACCTGCTTGCCAGGCGCATCACTTCCCCGCCGATTGGCCTGCTGGCCGTTATCTTGATGTTGACCTCGCCGATGTTCTGGCTGCTCTCCGGGTCGTTGCTCTCGCACGCCTGGTCGTTGGCCGTTACGCTGGGATTCGCGCTGGCGTGGCTGGATACCTTTTCGGCAAGGGGGGCGCGGGACTCGTTCCCGGCGTGGCTGACGGCCGTCATAGCGGGACTCAGCCTCGGCGTCCTGGCCCTGACGCGCCCGATGACGGCTGTCGGTATGGGGCTGCCGTTCTTCGTCCACGGCTTGGTCCTGCTGGCGCGCGGCGACCGGTCTACCCGCATCCGTGTTTTGGGCATCGGGCTGCTGGCGGCGCTGGTGGGCGGGTTGCTGTTCGCCTGGCAGTTCGCCGTGACGGGCGACCCGCTGCTCAATCCTTATACCCTGTGGTGGAAATACGATAAGATCGGTTTCGGCCTGGGCTATGGCCGCTGGAAAGACGGGCACAACCTGGAACACGCCTGGTACAACATCCGTTACAGTTTGTGGGAGCCGAACGGCACGGGTGATGACATTCTGGGGTGGGGGAATTTGTGGTGGGTTTTCCTGCCATTTGGCTGGTGGGCGTTGCGGCGCAAGATACCCGCGTGGCTGGCTGGCGGGATTCTTCCCGGCGCGGTCTTGGCCTACGCGCCTTACTGGATCGGTTCGTGGCAGTACGGCCCGCGCTACTATTACGAAGGCATGATTTCTGTTACCATCCTCAGCGCGGTAGGGCTCGCCTGGCTGGCGGGCGAAGGGCTGCGTATTCGCAAGGCGCTGGTAGCCTTGGCGCTGACGATATTGGTAGGCGCGAACCTGTTCACTTACCTGCCAGGGCGTTTGTGGGAAATGCGCGGCATGTATCGTATCGACCGTTCCATGCTGGAGCCGTTTTACACACAAGCAGCCGAACAATACACCCCGGCGCTGGTGATCGTACATTGGGAAGAGGAATGGACGGAATACGGCGGGCTGCTCGAATTACAAAATGCGCACTTGGATACCCCGTTCATTTTTGCCATGCACCGGAACAGCATAGCCGATGAGGAACTCTCGAAGGCCTTTCCCGGCAGGCAGGTGATCCACTATTATCCGGCTGAACCGTTTACGTTCTATCGCACTCCCCACGCGGAATAGTGTTCATTTTGGCAGTACCGCTGACCTGCCTGTGCCACGAAGTGGTGCGGTCGGTGGGCCAGGCAAAGCCTGGCGATACAGGTCGATTGTCGAAATTCAAGACGCCCGGGCAAAGGCTGTCGCTGCGAGGATGAGCGCGGAAAGGACGATGTTCATTCCCAGCAACCCGCTTTCACGTTTTTGCAGGCGAAGGAGTTCAGATTCGTCCAGCGCGCCTTTTTCCGCGCGCATCAACCCACGCTGGATGGCTGGCAGCACTTCCCAGGTCTGCACTGCGCTGACGGCCACCATCAAGATGCCTAGCACGTGCTTGCCCAAGATAGCCAGCGACCATTGTCCGGTCGTGGACAGGAAGCCGTCATAGTGCGGGTTGACGCTCATCTGGAACAGGCCGGTGACGGCCAGCAGCGCCATGCTGAACCAGGCCAGGGGCTCCAGGCGGCGTTGCATGGCCGTGATGAAGGCCAATTGCTCGGCGGGTTTCAGGGCCTGCCTGGCCGCCGGGTAGACCAGCAGGGCGGTGGCTGCCAGCCCGCCCAGCCAGGCAACCGTGGCCAGCATGTGCAGCCAATAGGTCAGCGCCAACGCCCAGGTGGGAGGGGGAGACATGTTTGGCAGGGATTTATGGCAACGCTGTAGGCTCTTCGGTTGGCGCTTCCGTGGGTTCTTCGGCGGGTTCTTCTGCAGGCGCTTCGGCGGTCGGTTCGGGGATATCCGTTGGCGGGTAGCAGGCCTGGTAAGCCCGGTTGGCGCCTTTGGTCGCTTCGGCGTCCAGTTGGCCGATGGTCTGCGCTGCCTTGTATTGCTCGTAGGCCTCGCAATAAGCGCCCTGCGCTTCCAATTCGTCGCCGTAGCGCATTGCGGCAATGTAATACCGTTCGGTGGCGGTCATCGTGCCGTCCCAGATGCCGGAACCGTTGAGTTGCGCGAAATACTCTGCCGAGAGTTTCCAATCCAATTCCCAGAAACTGGCAGCGGTGATGTAGAAGCGGGCATTGTCGCGTAGGATGTGCGCAGTGTTATCCAATGGGGCAAACCGTTCGGCCAGCGTCAATTGGTAGATGCCGCCTTCCAGGTTGCCGCCTTTGATCATGTCCACGCCCAGGTTGCGCAACGAGAAGTAATACATGCCGTCCACCTGGACGGTGTTGAAGGTGGGATCCTTTTTTCGCAAGGTGTCCAATACGGTCAGGGCGTTTTGCCATTGCCCGGCAGCCACCAGTTGCTGCGCCTGGGCAAACAGGGCGTCGTAATTCGTGTCATCTACGATTAATTCGGGCGTTGGGGAAACGACCGGCGTAGCGGTCGGGATATTGGTCATGACCATGACCTCGGTCAATTTTTCCATTGCGCCGGGGAATGACGGGTCGACGCTGATGATGTATTCCAGGCGCTGTTTGGCAGTGTTGTAATGACCGAACTGCATATCCACCAGGGCGCGCGCGAACTGGTCGCTGAGTTGCTGGCTGACGAGCGCGGTCTGCGCCTGCTTGCGGATGCC
>JBMOMO010000318.1:2164-31462 GCA_049324135.1 Chloroflexota bacterium | reverse complement strand
CTGCCGGTTCCGGTTCTGGCGGGGGGACAGTTGCTTTTGGCTTGGAGGTCTTGCGCGCCTTGACAGGCTGCGTCGCTTTGACGGGTTGTGTGCTTTCGGTTTCTTCGGACATGGGGCGTATTATACCGCATCCGATACGTGCGGCGATGCTGTCGTCAAGGCCGTCATTTTTTGGAGGTTTTTGTTACAATATCTTGAAACCCGCTGCAAGACGCAGACTGGCGGGTGAAAGCGAGCGTGACATGACCGACTATCCAACCATTTATGCCATCACGGAAGATGAAATTGACCTGGACGCCCTGCTCGAGCAGATCACCCTGCCGTCCACCGGCGCTGCGGCCATTTTTACCGGTATGGTGCGCGGTGAGACCAAAAGGGACAATCCACACGAAACCGTCTTCCTCGAATATGAGGCTTACCAGCCGATGGCGGAAGCCAAGATGAAACAGGTTGCGGATGAAATCCGCTCTCGCTGGGATACGGTCGAAGGGATCGCCATCGTCCAGCGCATCGGACGGCTCTATCCGCGCACACCGACCGTGCTGGTCGCCTGCACGGCCGCGCACCGCGACACGGGCGTGTTCGAGGCGGCGCGTTATGGGATCGACCGCCTGAAAGAGATCGTCCCTGTCTGGAAAAAGGAAGTGGGGCCTGGCGGCCAAGAATGGGTGGAAGGCGGCTACCTGCCGCAGCCCGGCGAGTGACCACTGCATATGTCGCCTGCCTGGTTTCGTTGTACAATACTCGAAAGCCAAGAAACGGAAGGAAGAAGCAATGACCAAACACCTCGTTGTAGTTGCCGGTAACATTGGCGCAGGCAAAACCTCCCTTACCGAGCGCATCGGCTCACGCCTGGGATGGCGCACTGGCTACGAATCCGTGACGGACAACCCCTATCTTTCCGATTTCTATGCCGACATGCGCGCCTGGGCTTTCCACCTGCAAATCTTTTTCCTGGGACACCGCGCCGAGCAATACCTGGAAGCCGCCCGCGACGCCCGCTCGGCCATCCTGGACCGCAGCATTTACGAAGATTTCCACATTTTTGCGCGCGCCCTGCATCACATGGGCAATGTGGCCGAGCGCGACTACCTGGCTTACCGCCGCCTGTTCGACCTGGTAGTAGATGGCCTGCCGCGCCCCGGTCTGCTCATCTATCTCAAAGCCCCCGTGGAAGTATTGATGGAACGCATCCGCCGCCGCGCCCGGAATATCGAGACGGGCATTTCTGTCGAGTACCTTTCCCTGCTCGATTCATTCTACGACGAGTGGCTTGCGCCTTTCGACCTGTGTCCCGTGTTGACCATCCGCACCGACAACCTGGATTACGTCCACCAACCAGGCCATCTCGAAACGGTCGTGGAACGCATCCAGGACAAGTTGGCCGGGAAAGAAGTCATGGACCTGCGGGGACCAGTCTCATCGGGCGCACCTGCCGGAGGCTCATGAAACTTAATGGTAATGTAGATAAGCGTATTCCTGGCCGCAAGACAACAAGGGAGAGCATCCTGGCGCGCATCCCGCTCTTTAGCGACTTGCCGGATGCGGAACTCCGACATTTGCAGGGCGCTTTGCAGGTTGTATATCTTGAACGAGGAGAGATCCTGTTCCGTGACGGCGACCTTGGGGAACATTTTTATGTCGTCACCGATGGCGAACTCGAGATCCTCCTGGGCGCTGGGACTGCCGAAGAATTACAACTCAATCGGCTTGGGCCGGGCGAATACCTGGGCGAGATGAGCCTCATTGATCCTGGCGGCGTCCGCACCGCCACTGCCCGCGCCGCCCGGGCTTCCGCCCTGCTTGTTATGGGGCGGGATGAATTCAACGCCTTGCTCGAACGCCGTCCAATGCTGGCCTACGCCATGGTGCGCGTCTTGAGCGAACGCCTGAATGCCACCAATGACTCTTCTTTCCGCGACTTGACAGAAAAGAATCGCCAGTTGCAACAGGCCTATGACGAATTGAAGGCTGCCCAGGCCCAGTTGATCGAAAAAGAACGCCTCGAACGGGAACTCCAACTTGCTGCCGATATCCAGGCCAGCATCCTGCCCGATGTATTACCCGCGCCCCCCTGCTTCGACTTTGGCGCCTGCATCGACCCGGCGCGCCAGGTGGGCGGTGATTTCTATGATGTGTTTCCTGTGGGCGATGCCAAACTGGCGGTTGTGATCGGCGATGTGGCAGATAAAGGTATCCCGTCCGCCATTTTTATGGCCCGCGTCCACGCCCTGATCGCTGCCGAAGCCGACAATGAAAATCCTGGCGAAGTATTGCGCAAAGTAAATTCCCATATCACCCGCCTGGAAAAATCCACCCAGTTCGTCACAGTGTTGTATGGCGTGCTGGATTGCGCGACAGGTGAATTCCACTACGCCCGCGCCGGGCACGAACCTCCCCTGGTGCTTTTTGCCGACGGCAGCATCGAGCGCTTGCCGCATGGTCCCGGTATGGCGCTCGGTTTATGGGACAAGATCACGCTGGACGAGCACAGTATTACACTGCCTCCTGGCTCCACGTTCTTCATGTTCACGGATGGCCTGACCGATTGTCGCGATCCGCAGGGAGAGCCTTTTGGCCTGGAACGGGTGAAACTCGCTTTGGGCAGCCAGGTTGGCGCGCCCGCCCAACAGGTCTGTGATCGGGTAATGAACATGTTACACGATTTCCAGGTCAGCGCCAGGCAGGACGATGATGTGACCCTGGCGGCCATTCACACCAGCGGCCTGCCTTGAACAATCCCTTTTTGGTTTTGCCACACGCCCAAAAATCTGATAAGATTACTCCAGTTTCAACCTGATTCCAGGATCACTGTATGACAAAAACGTTACTTTCTGTTTTGGCCCACCCGGACGATGAATCATTTGGCATGGGCGGCACATTGGCCTATTATGCCAGGCAGGGTTACCAGGTCTACCTTGTCTGCGCGACGCGCGGCGAAGTGGGCATGGTGGACGAGGAGCACATGCGAGGCTTTGCCAGCGTTGCCGAATTGCGTGAAGCGGAATTGCGTTGCGCGGCGCAGACTTTGGGGCTTGCAGGCGTCTTCTTCCTGGACTATCGCGATTCGGGAATGCCGGGCTCGGAAGAGAACAAACATCCACTGGCCCAGATCAATCATCCCGTAGAAGAGGTAGCGGGGCAGGTGGTCAGGCATATTCGCACGCTCAAACCGGACATTGTCCTGACGTTCGACCCGATTGGCGGCTACCGTCACCCGGATCATATCCACATCCAGCAGGCCACAACGCTGGCCTTCGAGAAGGCCGCGGACGCATCTTTCTACCCTGAGGCTGGCGCGCCGTTCCAGCCGCTGGCTCTCTACTATCACGTTTTCCCGCGTTGGTTCTTGCGCGTCATGACGCGCGTCATGCCGGTCTTTGGGGTAAACCCGCGCAAATGGGGCCGCAACAAAGATATTGACTTGCAGGCGCTGGCAGAAGTGACTTTCCCGACCCATGCGCGCATCGACATCCATAGCGTGGGCGAGGTCAAACGCGAAGCGGGCGCTTGTCACGCCTCGCAGGGCGGTATTATGATGCGCCGCGGCTTGATGGGATTTGTCTCGAAAGTGTTCGGCGAGCACGAGGATTATATGCGCGCCTGGCCGCCGGTGAATCCCAAGATGAAGGTTGTAAGGGATCTGTTCGAAGGCGTTGCCTGAAGTTTTTGTACGCTCATCGTTTTGGAATATCGAAAGGCGGCAGGCGGTTCATCCATAATAATTGCGCGCTGCCTTTGCTGATCGCAAGCAAAGTCACAGAGCCTGTATCACATGATAGCCGCTGGAAATGGTCCAATGGCAGGCCGATGAAATGCGCTACCGCCAGTTTGATCGGGTCGGCGTGAAAGACGACCGCAACAGCGTCCTCGGGCTTTTTGTGCCTATTGCAGATTTCTTCCAGTGCAGAGACGATCCGGGTTTGCATTTCGAGGAACGACTCGCCGTCGGGGAACCGAAAACGAGACGGGGACTGTTGGATGAGCGTCCAGGCTTCGGTCTTCATCAGTCCCTTCCACGACTTGCCCTGCCACTTGCCAACGTCGCTTTCCAGCAAATCGGGCTCTTCGATAATGGTCAGTTTGCGTGCTTGTGCGATTGGCCCGGCGGTTTCCAGTGCGCGCTCCAAAGGACTGGAATAAAGGGCGCTTAGGGGAATATTTGCAAACGCATTTCCCAGCGCCTCGGCTTGCGCGCGTCCGTGTTCGTTCAGATGGATATTGGGCATGCGCCCCGCAAGTTTGCCTTTCTTGACAAATTCATTTTCGCCGTGCCGGGTCAAAAATAGGAAGGGCATAGAAGATTCCTGTCCTTGGTAAGTTGATTGGCCTATTGTATCAGTGACTGCTTTTCCAGGTGTAGTGGGATATAATAAAAATGTTGCCCTATGTTGAGCAGGACCAGGGGCAGTTTTTTATATCTGGAGTGAAAACGGCATCAGATGTACAAGAGAATTCCCTATTTCGTCCTTGTATTAGGTATTGTGGTTGCCCTGGTATCGGTCCTGGCTGACATAGTTGGCCTGGGTAGTGACGGTATCCAGGCTGCCCAGTTGCTTGGCCTGCAAATTGGAATTCTCGTAGCGTTGGTTGGTGTGGGATTGAAGATTGCAAATCAAAGCGGAGATAGGTTGCTTTCTTGGGAGCAAGTCCTCTCGTTGGGCGAACGAGTCCTTGATTTACCAGTTATCACTTGGGTGTTGGCATCCTTCCTGGTCGTTTATTTCCTGTTCTTCATTTCCCCTGTTTTTCTCAATTCAAAATTACAAATGGCCTATTTGAACAGATATTTGCCGCATACAGGGATGATCGGCGCGGACTTGAGGGTGTTTGTGGAATACATCGAAGAGTGGCTGACTTCGGGGCAGTCTCCCTACACGTCTGGTTATATTGCGTACCCACCATTTTCGTTTTTTTTGTTTTCCCCTCTTGTTCTTGTCGGGTATCCGGCAAGTTTTCGGTTAATCACAGTTATTACGCTTACAAGTTATCTAATCGTTACGTTAACCATTCCTCGACTACTGGCAACAGGAAGATCTTTTTCATTGCTGCTGTTTATATTAATTGTCGGCCTGTTTTCTTACGGGTTGCAGTTTGAGTTGGAACGAGGACAATCGAACTTGATTGCCTTTGCCTTTTGTCTGATAGGAATCTGTATTTTTCATTTCCATAAAAGGCTTCGCATTTTTGCATATATATTATTCTCTGTTTCGATCCAGATGAAACTCTACCCGGCGATTTTTTTTATGTTGTTCATCGAGGATTGGCGGGATTGGGGCGGAAACATGAAACGGATTTTTGGGTTGGCCCTGTTTAATTTTACATTGTTATTTGTTATGGGATTTACTGCCTTCATTGATTTTTCGAAGGCCATTGCATTGCAACAGTTCAATTTGTCGCAGTGGAATGGAAATCATTCCATCAGGGCATTCGCAGTCAATCTTACCGGTCATGGGTTTGGGATATTCAGCCCCGAAATGTTGGCAAACTTGGAGCAATACGCCAGGAGCATCGAAATGACCCTGATGGTTGTTGTGGTGGTTTGTATTGCCCTGGTGATTATTTTTATGTATCGTTGCCATGAAACAGGATTCAATCCATATTTATTGTTCGCTTGTACGATCGGCGCGTTGGTTATTCCATCGGTCAGTAATGACTATAAACTTTCTATCTTGCCGGCTTCTGTGGCAATTTTGTTTTCTGGTCTGTCTGTGTCGGGTAAGCCTGTGAGGAAAGTGATCACGATTTTGTTGGTTTTGTTGTTCTCGGCGGCGTATTGGTCTGTCCTCTATCCATTCAAAGTGAAACCTGAAATCTTAGCCAGCAGTTTTCCAATCCTGTTTCTTATGTTGGTTTCAAGCACGGTCCTGTACTTTGTTAGTGGAAGTGCATCCAAGCAGGAACAAGTCAATCAGAGTCGTAACCTGGAAGAAAAGCATTTAGAGATCCGAGCCCTATGGCAAAACCATCGTTAATGCAACATATCATCTCATCGGGGAGGCGAATGCCTTCTTTCTTATTTACGGGACTGACGAAGGATACCTCCAGGAATATCGCTGCGTTCTTTTTTCTGGCCGTACTTGTCTTTTTCTGGACCTATGGTTTCCAACGGAGGGATTATCTTTTTGTCCATGACGCAATGAATTATTGGTCTGCGCGATATAACTTTATTGACAATGGTCAATTTTCGATTCTTCACTATAACTCTCCTCTGAGAGGCTATCTTTTTCCGCTTTTGTTATTTTTAATTCAATGGCAAGCCGATGTACTTGGCATCGACGCGCAAATGCTGTTCCTCACTTATTCGGCCTTGTTTGTTTCTGTGCTGGCTTTTTACTTGTTGCCATGGTTCTTCCGTGTTGTATTTGAATGGAAGACGCCGGTCATCAAGCGACTTTTATTTTCTGGGTTGTTGTTTTTCTTCTGGCGAGGCCATTTCTTATACCCTTTGACGGATTTTCCTTCCCTGGCGTTTCTTCTCCTGGGAATAGGTATTTTCGTTAGGATTGGATTGGGTTCGCTTAAACCTGCTTGGGCTGTGCTCGCCGGATTTGCGATTGGCGCGGCAGTAAACATTCGTCCGGTTTATCAGGTATCCCTTGTGGTGGTGTTGGTTCTACTTTGCTGTCTTTGGCGCAGGCTTGGGAAAAAGGACGTTCTAATAAGTGTTGTTTTTTTCTTTTTTGGGGCAGGGATGGTTTTCTACCCACAGCTGCTGATCAACCAACTTTACTTTGAGACGAATTCACCTCTTGTGCTCAGTACTTACATTGAAGATGAAAGCATATATGAAATCCAATTATTCTGGGGCCTGAAAACGCAAAAATATGAGACAAACATTGGGGATGACTATCCTTTTGCTTCTGTCGTCTATCGCGACCCCTTAGCAGATAAGTTGCCGCAGAGATTTCTAAGGGATAAGACCACCCAAGGATACATCAACATCATCCGTTCTTATCCATTGGAGGTTGCTGTAAGTTATTTTCGGCATTTTTTCAATGGCTTGGATGTTTTTTTCTCGACGCCGTATGTTAGAAAAATATATGCAGGTCATTTTCTCTTGAGTTTTGCTAATTATCTGATTTGGTTTTTAGCCCTGTATTATATGATTGCGCATACCGCTGAAAGGGTAACTTGTTCATCTTTTGGCGTTGTGTTAGCTATGTTAGCACCGGTGGCTCTGGCTGTGCCTATCGTTGTCGAAGTGAGATTTTTCCTGCCGATGTATTTGTTGGCATATGGGATTGTCAGTTATGGATTGAACTATAAGGAAATGCTGTTGTACATTCTTAGGACTAAGTCAACTTTCTTGTTGATTGTTCTTTTGCTGTTTGGCTGGATGTTGGTATGCTTTACACTCTCTGCAGGAACGATTGAAAAATTGCAATGAGTAAGGCTCATAAAAGTAATTTGGAAGCCGCGAAATGTTTCCTTACTGAAAGGTGATGGATGAAAAAAGGTCTCCTCTACGCACTTGGCGCATATGGTCTTTGGGGATTGTTCCCGATTTACTGGAAGTTCGTAAAGCATGTTCCGGCTTTACAGGTGATCGGGCACCGCATCGTCTGGTCATTTGTCTTGCTGTTCATTGTTATCCTGGCAACGGACCAGTGGACGAGGCTCCGTTCCCTCCTGACCCGGCGCGTGCTGGCCGTTTATCTGTTGACCGGCCTGCTCTTGAGCGTAAACTGGTTGATCTATGTTTGGGGCGTCAATGCCGGTTATATCGTGGAGACCAGCCTGGGGTATTTCATTAACCCTCTGATAAGTGTATTGTTAGGTGTGTTCTTCCTGCGCGAACGGTTGCGCCCGGTGCAATGGCTGCCGTTGGGACTGGCTACAGCAGGCGTCTTGTATTTGACGTTTACCTATGGCCGCCTGCCGTGGATTGCGATTTCGCTGGCTTTTTCCTTTGGGCTGTATGGCCTGGTGAAGAAACTGGCCCCGCTGGGTTCCCTGCACGGGTTGACTTTGGAGACCGGCATGGTGTTTGCGCCTGCAGTGGCTTACCTGTTGTTTGCCGAAATCCAGGGAGACGGTCATTTTTTGCGCGACGGCCTGGCAACCGACCTGTTCTTGATCGGCGCTGGCTTGGTGACGACAGTTCCTTTGCTGATGTTTGCTTCGGCCGTGCAGCGCATTCCGCTGACGATGGTGGGCTTGATGCAATATATTGCGCCGACGATCCAGTTTTTGATCGGTGTGTTAGTCTACAAAGAGCCGTTCGACCAGGCGCGTTTAATCGGTTTCGGCATGGTGTGGGTGGCGTTGGTCATCTTTTGGGTGGAGGGGTTTTGGGCGCATCGCTCCCAGGCGGTAACCGTCCCGGCGGATTGACGGCCTTCAAGGGATTGATCCATCATATCGATTTGCTTTGTCCCAAGTAGACCAGGCTGGCGATGAAACCGACCAGCATGAGGAGCGCGCCTGTCATATAGGGGAAACTCAGGTTGATGTCCAGCAAGTATCCCGCCAGCAGGGGGCCAAAGATGCGTCCCAGGCTCATGAAGGAGTTGTTCAATCCCAGCGCCATGCCTTGCCCGCTGGTGGCGCGCTTGGAGACCAGGGTCGAGACGCCGGGCCGGATCATAGCATTGCTGAAGATGAAGATGGCGCTGGTGAGCATGACGCCGGGCAGGTCCGTTGCCAGCAGCAGGATGCCAAATCCGACTGCGCTGCCGATCAGCGAGGCTTTGACGACGTTCTCGTCGCCGAACTTACGCGTGGCGGGACCGGTGAGCGCGCCCTGGACAATGGCCGCGATGAGACCAATGATTGTTAATACCAGGCCAACGGTGGCAGCGTCGTAGTGGAAGCGCCGGGCAGAGTACAGGCCGAAGACGCTCTCGAAGTTCGTCAGGGCGAAGGAGGTGAGGAAGGCCAGGATTAGCAGGAAGCCGAGCGGGCCGGTTGCGGCCTCGAGCAGGCTTTTCCATTGCGGCGCGCGTTTGGCGGGGGAAACGGAGCGCCTGTCAGGCGGCAGGGATTCGGGAAGCAGGAACCAGGCCAAAATGGCGGCTAGAAGCGAGAGTCCCGCAGCCAGGTAGAAAGGCGTCGAGAGGGAAATCCCGGAGAGCAGCCCGCCCATGCCGGGGCCGAGCACCATCCCGATGCCCATGGCTGCGCCGATAACGCCCATGCCGCCGCCGCGATCCTTATCGCTGGTGCTGTCGCCGATGAAGGCCATAGCGGTGGGTTGGGTGGCCGAAGACAGGACGCCAGCCAGCGCGCGCGAGACGAACAGCGTCCAAAGGTTGTTGGAAAGTCCCATGAAGAGCATGGCAAAGGCGTTGCCGAGGATGCCGAGCATCAGCACCGGTTTGCGACCGATCCGGTCGGAGAGACTGCCCCAGACGGGGGCAAAGATGAATTGCATGGTGGCAAAGATGGACATGAGTATGCCCATCGAAAAACCGCCGCCCCCGAAACTTTCGATGTAGAACGGCAGGATCGGGATGATGATGCCAAAACCGATCATGACGACGACGAGGGTGAAAAACAGGATGGACAGGTTCTTGTTCAAGTTGTAAGCCTTGGTGTGGGATGCGGATGATTATATGCCCCGCTGGTGCGACTGTCAAAGACAGTCAGCCGATGGGATGTTTCATGCGTTGCCCGCCCATCAGGTGCATGTGCAGGTGGTAGACGATTTGCCCGCCATGCGCGCCGGTGTTGACGATCAGGCGGTAGCCGTTGGCGCTGAGGCCTTCCTGTGCGGCTATCTTTTGTGCGACCGTGAAAAGACGTCCCAATACAGGTTCGTCTCCTGGCAGAATGTCATTGACGGATGCGATGTGTTTGTTGGGGATGACCAGGACGTGGGTCGGCGCGACCGGGTGAATGTCGCGGAAGGCGGTCACCTGCTCGTCTTGGTAGAGGATCTGGGCGGGCGCTTCACCCTGGATGATTTTGCAGAAGATACAGGCTTGCATGTTGGAATCCTTCGATGCGATTTTGCACTATTATACATGCTGGCGTGTTCATGTACATTTTTCCCTGAATAAAGCAAATAGCCAGGCATGCGCCCGGCTATCTGTTGAATCAAGATTCGGATTAGCCCATCGCAGCGGCCAGTTGAACGCTGGCTTGCATGAGATGGTCGGCGGCGCTCATTTTTATCCTCATCCTCCTTCGAGAAGGTCGAACACGGCCTGCACTGCGCCAGGCACGGCGGCGGCGACAGGAGGGGAGAGTTCTTCGCTGAAATCGTACACGTTTTGGGCCTCGATGGCAATCACATCCACTTTTTGGGGGATTTCAGCGCCGAGTTGTTCAGCGGTGCGGAGCGCGGTGATCAGGGTGGCGTCGTGCGTGGATGCGGAGTGCCCAGACATCGGGTCCGGCAACGCTTCGAGCGGGAATACGCTCACGCTTCCCACCGGACTTTGGCCTGTTTCCATGGAATCGATCAGGATCACGTGCTGGTAGCCGAGCAAGCGTTCCATCAGGCTGAGTCCGCCGAGCGAGGCGCATTCCACGTCAACCGGCGCAAGATGTTGGACGGTCTTCGAGTTGAGCGGGCGATAGGGGAGGCGGTAGCCGGGATTGGCGTCCAGGCGTTCCCGGACCGTCTCGGCTACTTTCCAGCCAACGCCGTCGTCGCCCAGGATGGGGTTGCCAAGCCCTATCACAAGTTTTTTCATTGTTGTTGCGCACCCGTGGTGAGGGCTGCAGACGCCTGTCGCAGCCCTCACTTGGACGGATGCTCCTCCCGTCTAGCAGAATTGTTTGAGCACTTCTACCGGCTCGCCGTTCGCGTCACGGATGGTGACTTGCAGCGGCATCTTGCCGGGCAGGGAATGTGTGGCGCAGCCAAAGCAGGGATCGTAGGCGCGGAAAGCCATTTCTACCATATTGAGCATGCCTTCGGTGACGACCGTGCCTTTTTTGATCAGGCTATTGGCCGCTTTGCTGATGGACATGCTGATGGGCGCGTAGTTATTGGTGGTGCCAACGATCAGGTTGACTTTGGTGAGCACGCCGCGTTCATCGGTGATGTAGTGATGGGTGAGCGTGCCGCGCGGCGCTTCCACGATGCCTACGCCTTCGGTCGGCGTTTCGGTTGGGACAGCGTGGAAGTTATCGGAGGTGATCTCCGGGTCGCTGGCTAGTTCTACCCAGCGTTCGGCCGCATAGAGCAGTTCGACCAGGCGCGCCCAGTGGGTTGCCAGGCGCTGGTGGACAGGCTTGCCGCCCAGTGTCTTGTAGAATTTGTCGTATTCTTCCTGCGCCAGCGGGGTGGCCATACCGTCAGCGGCGTTCAGGCGCGAAAGCGGCGTGGCGCAGTAGACGCCCGAGTCCTTGCCGTCGGTGAAGCCTTTCCAACCGACTGCCTTGAGATACGGGAACTTGAGATAGGTCCACGGTTCCACATGCTCGGCAATGTGCTGGGTGTAATCCTGCGGCGCGTACTTGACCAGTTCCTTGCCGTCCGGCCCGGTGACGCGCACTTTGCCGTCATAGAAGTTGGCGTGGTTGTTCTCGTCCACCAACCCCATGTAGTAGGTGTGATGGGTATAGATGTCGCCCAGGATCAAATCCACGTATTCTTTGTTGCCTAGCACGATGTCGTTGAACAGTTTCAGGCTGAATTGCCCGAATTCCACCGCCCACTTGCCCATCTCCAGGATTTCTTTTTGCTGTTCCTGGGTGATGCCTTTGGTCAACCCGCCGGGGATGGAGGTGCAGGGGTGCACTTTCCGCCCGCCGATCATCTCGACGACGTTATGCCCGTACTTGCGCATCTGGATGACCTTGCCGCCGATTTCCAGTCCTACTTTGTGGATGATGCCCAAGATGTTGCGCTCGGCAACCGGCGCGTCTGGCCCGATCACAAAGTCGGGGCCGGCCAGGGCATAGAAGTGGGTGGTATGGTCGGTGCAGTAAAAGGCCATGTAGAGCAGTTCGCGCAGCATCTTGGCTGTGCGCGGCGGGTCTACGTGATAGACCATGTCTGCCGCTTTTGCCGCCGCCATGTGGTGCGCTTCGGGGCATACGCCGCAGATGCGGTTGGTGAGCAGCGGCATTTCCTCCACTGGCCGTCCGACGCAGAAGCGTTCGAAGCCGCGCAGTTCCGGGATCTGGAAGTAGGTGTTGGCGACATTGCCTTCGTCGTCCAGGAAGATTTCGATCTTGCCGTGACCTTCCAGGCGGGTGATGGGGTCAATCGTAATTCGTTGAGTCATGGTTGCCTCCTATCCGCCGTTTTTCTTCCATGCGGGAGCGCCAGCCTTTAATAGGGAACCGGCTAAATTGAAGCGATAAAATTGCCCGGTTGGGTCAGGGATGCCATCCAGAATGGCGTCGATTTCATCTGGATCTGTGCTGTCGATAACCGAGGCAAAGGCCGTGATCAGGCGCGCGCCATAATCAACGACGCCTTCTGCCGGGCCGTAGCAGCCAATACATTGCGCCCCGGCGCTTGGGCAGCGGGCGTTGCATCCGCTGCGTGTGGCGATCCCGTTGCAGGGGATGCCCTGCTCCAGCAAGCATAGTTCGGGGTCAATGGGCTGACCAAAGATGCGTTTGAAGGATGTGATGGTCTTGACGCTGCGCTTGCGTTTGCACTCGTCACAGACAGTGGAATTGCCCGCGCCAATCGTGACGCCTTTGGGCGGAAGTTCGGCTTTGCCTTGCAGCACTTGTACCACCAGGTCAATTACCGCCGCGATCTGGTGCGATTCCGGCGGGCAACCAGGCATGTAGTAATCCACATCTACAACCTGGTCCAGGGTGCGAAGCGTGGGGTAGATCTGCGGGATGTGGATGTCGCCTTCGGGCATCGCGTAACTTGTTTGCGGGCGGATGCCGTCTGGGTTGTCTGTCGAGACCGTGCTGAAGGCGGTGTCTGTGATCTCGGAGGCCGGGCTCAGGTTTGCCAGCCCCGGGATGCAGCCTTCGCAGGCGCAGGAGCCGAACGCCACCAAAATCTGGGATTTCTTGCGCAGCAGTTTGGCAATATGTTCGTTCTCGCTGTTACGGATACCGCCGTTGAACAACGTCAGCAAGATCGAACCATCTTCCATGGCTTCTACGTCTTTGTACTTGGCGTCCATGGCGACCGGCCAGAAAACGACATCGAAGTTGGCATCCACATCCAAGATCTTCTCGTGGATGTTCAAGACGGCAATTTCGCATCCGCCGCAGGATGCAGCCCAGTACATTGCAAACTTTGGTTTATTACTCATGCTGGTACCTCCTGGGGAGTGGCTTGTAACTCGGCCGAATGACCGTTTCCGCTTACTTTGCCCCATTCCAGTGGGCCAAGCGCACGGACTTCTTCGATGAAACTGGTGACTTCCTGCGCAAACTTGGCGCCTTCTGCAGCGCTGGCCCAAACAAGTTTGATCCTGCGCGGGTCAATACCGAGTCCCTTCAAGGTACGGCGCATGAGTTGGAAGCGGCGTAGGGCTTTGTAATTTTGTTCGATATAGTGACACTCGCCGGGGTGACAGCCGGTAATCATAACGCCATCTGCGCCGTTGGCGAGGGATTTGAATACAAAGGTTGGGTCAAGACGTCCTGAACACATCAAGCGAATGAGGCGGACGTTGGGCGAATATTTGGTGCGGGATGTGCCGGCCAGATCTGCAGCGCGATAGGAGCACCAGTTGCAGGTGAAGCCGATAATGACCGGCTCGAAGTTGTTATTAGTCATTGTCATTCCTCCGTTATGCCGGAACCTGTTTTTCAACATTCAATAGCAGCAGGCCTTCGATTTGCGCCAGCACCTGTTCGTTGCTGAAACCAGTACCGGTGATGGCCCCGGCAGGGCAGGCCGCTACGCAGGTTCCACAACCCTGGCAGAGCGCCGGGTTGATTTCCGTGACCATGCGGTCTTCGTGGAACAGGATGGCGTTGAATGGGCATAGATCGTTACAGATGCGACACCCAGAGCATTTCTCTTCGATGACGCTGGCGCGGAAGGGTTCGAGCGCGATTTCCCCGGCGTGGATCTTGCCCAGCGCGCGCGCCGCGGCTGCTGCTCCTTGCGCCACAGTTGCAGGGATGTCTTTTGGCCCTTGTACGCAACCGGCGATGAGAATGCCTTCAGTCATGGTGGAGACGGGATCGAGTTTCGGATGTTTCTCGATGAACCAGCCGTCGGCAGAACAGGAGAGGCCAAAGCGTGTTGCCAGTTCCTTGGCGTCGCTGCGGGGTTCAAGGGCCACCGAGAGGATGACCATATCCAATGGGATGCGCATCTGCACGCCTACCAGCGTATCCTCCACTTGGACAATGAGTTTGCCTTCTTCGTCCTTGTTGCGCGCAGCGTCGTTGACTTCAGCCACCTTGCCACGGATGAAGTGAGTGCCTTCCTCCAGCACGCGCTGGTAGAATTCCTCATAACCTTTGAACGGCGTGCGCATGTCAATGTAGAAGTTGTAGACTTCTGCGCCTGTGCGTTCGTGTACGAGGTGGGCAAATTTGAGTCCCTGCATACAGCAAATGACGGAGCAATACTCATTGTAGTTCTTGTCGCGGCTTCCAACGCAATGGACGATGCCGACCGCCTTGGGCACATTGCCGTTTTTCATTACAACTTTGCCTTCGGTTGGGCCAGATGCGTTGCACAGGCGCTCGAATTCGAGGCTGGTGTAAACCTCCGGATAGCGTCCGTAGCCATATTGTGCGATGCGATGCGGGTCGAAGGTGTCATAGCCGGTGGCAATGATGATGTTCCCGACGTCGACCGTAATCAGTTCGTCTTTCTGGGTGAAATCAATCGCGTTGGTGGGACAGAACTTTTCGCATGCCTTACACGTTCCCTTGATGAAGTATGTGCAGTTCTCTCGGTCAATGACGGGGTATTTGGGGACGGCTTGCGCAAATGGCGTGTAAACCGCCTTGCGATTTGTCATGCCAACCTCGAACACATCGTCCACCACTTTCTTGGGGCATTTCTCCCAGCAGATGCCGCAGCCGGTACAAAGTTCCGTGTTGACATAGCGGGCGCGCTTGCGGATCGTGACGGTGAAGTTGCCTACGTAGCCGTCCACTTTCTCGACCTCGCTCCATGTCAACAATTCGACGTTGGGGTGGGTTCCAGCCTGTACCATCTTTGGCGTGAGGATGCAGGCCGCGCAGTCCAGCGTGGGGAAGGTCTTGTCGAATTGCGCCATGTGTCCGCCGATGGAGGGTTCGCGTTCGACCAGGTAGACTTTATATCCCGCGTCCGCAATTTCGATGGCGGCCTGGATGCCTGCGATGCCCCCGCCTACAACAAGCGTATCAGGGTGGATGGACACTTTCATCGGTTCGAGCGGCACCTGGTGGTTGACGCGTTCCACACCGCCCGAAACAACGGACATGGCTTTTGCTGTTGCCACGTCCTTATCTGTGTGAACCCACGACACCTGTTCGCGGATGGAAACCAATTCGCACAGATAGGGGTTCAAGCCAGCGCGTTGGCAGGCTGTCCTGAAGGTGTTCTCGTGCAAATGTGGCGAACAGGCGGCTACGACAACGCGCGTCAGGCCAAGTTCCTGAATGTCTTTTTCGATCAGTTCCTGGCCGAGGCTGGAACACATGAACTTATAGTCGCGGGCAATGACCACACCGCGCGCTTTCAGGCGTGCAGCAGCCCACTCGGCGACTTGCTGCACATCTACCGTGCCGGCGATGTTCGTGCCGCAGTGACAAACATAGACTCCAATTTTTTCCATAAGATTTCTCTCCTGTGTGTTATTGGGCGGCAAGGACAGGCATTGCCGATACAAGTTCTTTGCCTATGCCCAGTTTCTTCTTTGGGATGCCCAGGGCCAGCCCCACGAGTTGAGTGAAATACAGAATGGGTACCGAGTAATTCGTGCCGAATTCCTGGTTGACCGATTGCTGGTAACACTCAAGGTTGACCTGGCACATCGGACAGGCCGTCGCGATCACATCGGCGCCTTTGTCGAGAGCAGATTGAAGCAAGTTGCGAACCATGCTCAACGCAGCAACGCGGCTGGAGATGATGAGCGATCCGCCGCAGCAGCGAGTCTTGAGGGTGTATTCGATTGGGGTCGCGCCAGTGGCTGTGAGTAGATCCTCGAAATATTGAGGATCCTCCACCGCTTCACGTTCCTCCTTCCGGGGTCTCAAAATCTGGCAGCCATAGTAGGGGGCCACTTTCAGGCCTTCCAACGGTTTGATCACTTTGCTTTTGATGGTTTCAGCGCCAACGTCCTGCGCAAACATTTCCAGCAAATGCTTGATTTTGATGTTTCCCGAGAAATTCAGGTTGTCCTCTTCCAGCGCGAAATTGATATGTTCGGCGAGGTCAGGGTCTTTTCTCATGTGAGCCGCAGTGAAGAACATATTCTTGTAGCAGGCGCTGCAAGGGGCAACCACGTCCAGGCCGGTCTTTTCGGCAATGGCGAGGTTGCGTGCGGTGAGCGTGTAAGCCAGCAGTTCATCGATATGGAAGTAAGTGGTAGACCCGCAACAGTTCCAGTCTTCCAATTCCTTGAGATTCACGCCCAGTTTTTTGGATGTTTCCAGGGCAGACTCATGGTAACTGATCGCCAGTTTTTCGAGCGAACAGCCGGGGAAGTAGGCGTATTCTTTCATTCCAGACCTCCCATAGGCAGAATTCTGCGAATCATGTGCTTGAAGTTGGTCAGGCGTTTGATTCTCGGAGGTAATACCGGAAGCCTGCCCTTCAGCAACAGTTCGGTGGCATTGAAGACTTCCCCAATAAATTGCTTCATGCTGAAACTAAAGAGATAGGATGGGGCAAGGAGCGGTTCGAACGTGCGCCCGGTGCGAACAATCATCTTGGCAAAGGCTTCTGAGAAGGCGGGCCCGACCAATCCCTCCTTGTAGGCGCTCTTCCAGACCGAGTAGCGTTGTAGCGCATACATCAGTTCCGTGATGCTGATGTTTTGGGGACAGCGCACGGTGCAGTGGTAGCACGAGGCGCAATACCAATAGGTATTGCTTTCCAATACCTGCTCTTTGAGTCCTGCGTTGACCATGGCGATAATCTGCCTTGGCGTGTAGTCCATGTACGCCGCCACGGGGCAGGTACCTGAACATGTTCCGCACTGGACGCACATTGGGAACGGATTCCCGTCCGCCGCGTGCAGAAGGCTGGACACTTCCTTCATGAAATTAAATGTGTAGGTTTCTGACATAAGATTTGGCCTCTCTGATATGCCGGGCGGGCTTGCGCTCTCTCCGCGCCAGGAGTGTGAACGCGGCCTACTGTGTGCCCGCCTTTCTTTCCTCTGCGGTCTTGATCAGGCTGCGAACCTTGTCCAACAGCAAGTTGGGTTCCACAGGTTTCTCCACGAGTTCGTCTACTTCGACAAAACGAGGATGAATCGGTTCACCGGGGAAGAGGAAGGCAATCTGCTCGCGCATACCGGTGATGATCAAGACCGGCATTTCGCGCAGTTTGGGGTCTTTGCGCAATTTGCGGGCAATCATTACCCCTTCAGCGCCACGACCCATCATAATATCAAGCAGGAGCAGGTCATATTCCTTGGTTTGCAAAGCCTTCAACCCCTCCTTTGGGTTGTGGGTCACATCCACCTCGTATTCCCCCGAACTGTCGAGGATGGACTTGATGCCGGCGACGAAATCAGGATCGTCGTCAATCATCAGCAATTTTTTGGTCATGCTCTACCTCCATTCTTGGTTTGCGTTTTAGCCTTTTCCAGGCTGTTTGGATGATGAAATGGGCAGGGCAATGAAAAAGGTCGTGCCCTTGCCCGGTTCGCTTTCCACTGCAATTGTGCCATCGTGCGCCTCCACGATCTGACGACTGACGGCAAGCCCGATGCCGTGTCCGCTTGCGGCTTCCTGGCCGGACTTCCCACGATAGAAACCTTCAAATACGTGGGGGATATCCTCTTGCGCGATACCAATGCCGTTGTCTTGAATTGAAATTCGAATTTCGTCGCCTTTTTCTTCCGCTCTTACAATTACTTTTGTTCCATCTGGTGAGTACTTGATGGCATTGCCAATAATGTTCACAAACGTTTCCGAGAGACTGAGGACATCGCCATTGATTGGCGGCAGCGTGTTGTTGATTTGGGTTTCGAGTTCAATGTTTTTACGTACCGATAAAGACTCGACTGTTTCGAGCGCCTTAGCAATGGCGTCCTTGATTTGTATCTGCGTAAAACTTTCCTTCAATTTGTTCACATCCACCGAAATGACTCGCAACCACGAATTTATTAGTTTCAACATGTCGCCAATTCTGGCTTTGATCCGTTCCATTTTTTCTTTTTGCGCGTCGTTGAGGGATTTGGATAACTCGAACTCCAGTGCAAATAAATTCTGCTGCACCGCTCCCAACGGCGCTTTTAATTCGTGTGACACGATGGAAGCAAACTGCTCTCTCAATACTTCCTTCTCGCGCCGCAGGGCGATGGCTTCCAGAACCAGTCTCCTTCTTTCGATGCTGCGTCGTGTGATGATCCTGAATTCTTCAGGTTGGAACGGCTTGGGCAGGAAATCGTACGCGCCCATTTTCATCGCGTCTACCGCAGAGCTGATGGTAGCAAAACCGGTGATGACGACGGTTACGATGGTCGGGTCGTTTTCGTGGATCTTTTCCAAGACTTCCATTCCGGATAGGCCAGGCATTTTCAAGTCCAGGAATACCAGATCGGGTTTGAACTGTTCCACCAAAATCAAGCCGCGCGCGCCGTTATCCGCAGTGGCGACTTGATAATTGCCGTCCTCGAGGATTTGCGTACACGAGTCGAGAACGACTTCCTCATCGTCAATAATCAGGATTTTCGGCGTGTTATCCATTAATGGCTCCTGTTTCCATTTTCGGCAGGGGCAAACTGACAGTGAATGTCGTACCTTTGCCAGGTTCGGTTTCTACGGTCAGTGAGCCGCCATGTTCATTGACAATGCCGTGACTGATCGCAAGTCCAAGCCCAACGCCGTGTCCCGTCTCTTTGGTCGTGAAGAACGGGTCGAAGATTTTTTCGAGGTTTTCGTCGGTGATGCCCGGGCCAGTATCTTTCACATCTATATCTATACAGCGTGTCTTTGCATCCATAGTAGTGGTGATAGTCAATTTGCCGGAACCCTCCATCGCTTCCGCAGCATTGATGATCAAGTTCAGGAAAACTCTTTCCACTTGCGAGGGATCTACAATAATCATCGGAAGCGAAGGGTCGAGGTTGCTTATGATTTCGATGTTGTGAAAAATAGCCTGGTTTTCGACCAGCGAGACACAACCGGTCAAGAGTGTGTTGATGTTACACAGCGCCTTGTCGGGATTCTTGTGGCGCGAGAAATCAAGCAGGCCGCGAATGATATCCCTGCAACGGTTTGCCTGCGTAACAATCTTTTGGATATTGCTCCTGCTTTTTTCATCGAACGTCTGCCTCTCCAGGGCGAGGCTGGCATAAGTGACGATGCCCTGGAGTGGGTTATTGATCTCGTGAGCAACGTTTGCCGATAGTTGTCCGATGAGCGCCAGTCTTTCCGACTCCATAATCTTCTTTTTTGCGTATTCCTTTAGCTTCTGGTCTCGGTCGCGTAATGCCGCTGCCATGGCATTGAAAGAATCTGCCAGTTCGCCGAGTTCATCATGGGTCACATTACTGACCTTGACATCCAGGTTGCCCCGCGCCAATTCTCGTGAGGCGCTGGCAAGATCTTTGATCGGCAGTGAGATCGTGCGCGCCAGCAGCAGGGACAACGTTGCAGTGAGCAGGATACCGCCTAGTGAAATTGCCAGGAACACCGACACCGTTTGGTTCTTCAGGTCAGTATATTTTTGTTCCAGCACACCAACGTAGAGTGAGCCAATCGTTTTTTTGTGGATATTCTTGATTGGTTCATATGCAGTGATGTACCAATCGGTTACTACGAACGCCCGACCCAGCCAGGTCTTTCCTTCGATGACGGTCTGGTTATAGACTTCATCCGAGATACGGGTTCCGATGGCGCGCATACCCTTGGCATCGTGTACGTTGGTCGAAATCCTCACATCATCCAGGAAGATCGTGGCAGTGCCGCTATCTTTGCCTTTGTACTCCACGTTCTGGAAAACGGTCTGTTTGATCTTGTCGACGATCTCATAATTCCTGTTTAGCATCACGCCGCCATACAGGACGCCAATCATGTTTCCTTTGTCATCGAAGACAGGCGCGGCGGCTTTCAATACCAAGCCAGAAGTGATCTCCGTCTCTGTTCGTGGACGCGCTTTGGGTGTTTCCACGAATTGGACAATGGCTCTCTCTGACAACAGCGGTGATTCTTCATGGAGGTTTTCGTTGCTGACCACCACGGTGCTAGCAGCAGGCAATTGCGTAGCGAGAACTTCGGCCACAATTTCATCTTGGCTTTGGTTGTCGCCGACATGATCCGGATTGGTTGTCCGCATGATCGCGATACCGTTCGAGTCGGTGACGGAGAGAAAATCGAGGCCCTCGTTCGCCTTGACATCCCTCAACTCATATGTGGCTTGCTCCATCTCACCGGACTGGATGGCATCCCGCAGGAAGAATCTTTCGGCAGTGAGACGAGTTGTATCTTCCACGTGCCTGAGTTCGTTGAGGTAGATTTCGCGCGCCGCATTCAGGTCAGTGCGCACCTTCTCCTGGGCCTCGATCTCGAAGCGATTGCCGATCAGTTGGATGCCAGCGATGGTGAAGATAATATTGCCGGCAACGATGATAAGCAGGAATCCCGCGGTCAACCTGGCGGCGATGGGCATCACGTAACCGTTTTGTTTGTAAAGCCCCTTTTTGGGTAACCATTTCGCCAAGGAGACTTTGGGTTCTTCCATAAGAAAATTATTTGATTGTTAAAGTGCTTCGGCAACCAACTCGATCAGGTCATGAACAGCAATTTCCTTCTCGTAGCCGGTTGTTTTCACCGCATCGCGGTACATGGTGACATCCTTGGGGCATGCCACGACGAAGGTTTTTACCCCTCCCAGCGCGGAGGCCTCGCGGATGCGCGCTTCGCTGGGCCTTTCCTTGACTTCCTTCTCCTCCATCCAGATCCGCCCGCCGCCTGCGCCGCAACACAGGGCGCGGTCGCCGTGACGCGGCATTTCCACCAGTTCGCAGCCCAGGGCTTTTAGCACCCTTCGCGGTGGGTCATACACGCCATTGTAGCGGCCCAGATAACATGGATCGTGGTAGGTGATTTTGTGATCCAACTTCTTGCTGAATGTGAGTTGTCCGCTTGCAATCAGTTGATCGAGCAGTTCGGTGTAGTGCAGGATGTTCGGGCGGTTGCCGTTCCATGGATATTCGTTCTTCAATGTATTGTAAGTGTGTGGGTCGGTCGTGACGATGGTCTCGAATTTGCACTTGCTTATGGCCTGCATGTTCTTGTCTCGCAGCATTTCGAAGAGTCCCTCTTCGCCAATTCGTCGGACATCGTTGCCCGCATTGCGTTCGGCGTCGAACATGATCCCAAAATTCAACCCAGCCTTTTGGAACACGTCCGCGGTCATGCGCGTGACATCCGTCAGGGTGGGGCTGTATGACGCATAGTCGCCGACAAACCACAGGTAATCCACTGCTTCGCGGCGCGCATCTTTGACCGGCGGTTGCAGGCCCTGTGTCCATTTGGCGCGCATGCGATCCGATTGACCGAGCGAGTTGCCGTAGCGCCCGAAGTTGGCGAGCGCATCCTGAAGCATCTGATCCATGCGGCCTTCCATTACCAGGTGACGTCGCATCTCGATAATGGGGTTGACGTGCTCGATGAACAGCGGACATTCCTGGTCGCAGGCGTAGCAGGTGGTGCATCCCCACAACATATCCTCGCCGAGTACCTCACCTGTCAAAGATTTGGATAGGATACCGTTCGACTGCTTTGCAGAGAGCGCTGCGCCGCGTTCCTCCAGGTTGTGCCGCAGGCCCATAATCAGCAGTTTCGGGGAGAGAGGCGATCCACTGTTGAAGGCCGGGCATACATCCTGGCATCGTCCGCATTCGGTACAGGTGTAGAAGTCGAGCATCGTCCGCCAACGGAATTGCTCCACTTTTCCCACACCCATCGCGCCGTCGGCAGTCTTTGTGACCGGTAATCGGCCGCGCGGTTCCAGATCGTGCAAGAATACCGCTGGCAGGGAGGTGACCACGTGGAAGTGCTTCCCTTGCGGAAGTTCGGTCAGGAACATCAACACAATGCCGAGATGGATCCAGTAAGCAATTTCCTCGATGATCGTTTGCGTTCCCTCATGCAGGCCAGCAAAGGGTTTGCCAATGAGGGCCGAGATGGGACGGTAACTGGAAAGCAAGTCTTCGCCCAGGTTGATGCGGATTCCGTTCATCACCAATAGGCTGACCATGATCGTCAAGATGAAGATCAGCACTTTCACACCCTGGCTGCGATGACTACCTTCGTATCGTTTGGGATCGACCGCTAGTCGCAGGTACAGTCCATATGAAACAGCGATGGTCACAAACACGGCAAAGAAATCCTGGATGAAGGCCAGCGGTCCCCACGCGCCGAGCACGGGCAGGGCGAAGGCTGGGTTAGTAAATGCAACCAGGCCTTCCACGATGGCTTGCAGGATGGTGAACGAGAGGAGCAGGAATCCCCAGAAGATGAAGAAGTGAGCCGTTCCCGGAACAAGGAAACGGAACAAGCGGAATTGCGCGCCGACAAAAACAATCAGGTCCCGCGTCCGTTCCCCCCATTGTCCAAAAGGAGGAACGGCCTGACCGCGCCGCAGGTTTACCCATAGCCGTTGATAGGTGTAGCGCAGGAAGATGCCCAGCGCAACCAACAGGGCGATCAATACAACGACGGATTTGATCGTTTCATATGACATCGTATCACCCGCTTTTGGCTTGTCTTACTTTTTCGGCCAACTGTGGAGCCAGGTCCAGCAGGTCAACAGTGGTTCCGAATTTGGCGACGTTGAAGATCGGCGCGTTAGGATCGGTGTTGACGGCGATGATCATATCGCTGTCGCTTATGCCTTCAACGTGCTCGGGCGCGCCGCTGATCCCAAGCGCAAGATACACCTTCGGCTTGACGCGCTTGCCCGATTTCCCGACCAGCCGCGATGTCGCCATCCAGCCCTGGTCTACGACCGGGCGCGAGGCGCATACCTGCCCGCCCAACGCGGCGGCCAGTTCGTCTACCAGTTCGATGTTATCTTTATTCTGGATGCCGCGCCCGACGGCCACCAGGATCGGTTCCTTCGCGATGTCCACATCGCCGGCTTCGGGTTCGATGTATTGTTTCAATGAGATGCGCAGGCCGTCCAGCGCAGGCGCAGTGACAGTTGTGATAGCGGGCGCATTGGCGCTTTGTCCCTGCTCGGATTTGTACCCGCCCGGAACCAGTGTGACCAGCGCAGTGGGGGATGGGAGTTCTCCCTCGGCCATGATCTTGCCGCCGCAGATCTGGCTGACGAATTTGCCGTCGTCAAAACTACGACAGGAACTGACAATGGGCAAGCCCGTTTTTGCAGAAAGACCACTGGCGATATCCATGCCAATGGAGGTATGGCCGAAAAACACAGCGCGCGGCGAGCGCTCTTTGATGAGGGTATCGAGCGTAAGTTGGTAGGCATCCGAAGTGAACTCGGCCAGCGTTGGGTGCTCCACGTACAGTACGCCGTCGGCGGCCAGGTCTTTAGCCAGATCCTGTGCCTTATGGCCGAGCAGCACAGCGGTCACGTTCCCGCCGGCGCTTTGCGAAAGTTCCCGCGCTGCGGCCAGCATGACATACGATATATCTGCAACTTTTCCTTGCAGGTGTTCGATGACTACGAAAATATCCTGACTCATGTCTGCCTCCCGCTTACAGCGTACCCAATTCCTTGAGGATGCCGATGATCTTGTCGGCTACTTCGTCCGCGCCGCCCTCGATCATGGCGGCGTGTTCGGCTGCTTCGGGCTGGTACATTCGGCTGACCGTTGCGCTTCCGTTCAGATCCAATTCTGGCAAGGGATGTTCCTCGATCTTTGTCGCGCCCATCATCTGACGAATCTTGCTGTAGGCCACGTAACGTGGAGGCTGTTCCGCCGCCTGGATGCCCAGCACGGCAGGTAGTTTGACCTCGATTTCGGCGATCAGGCCGCCGGGATATTCCTTGCGTACTACCACCTTGCCATCTGATGCTGTGATGCCCGATACGTACCCGACGAATGGCATTCCCAGGTATTCCGCTAACAGCGGCCCGATAGAACCGTCCAGGTCGTTGTGCGCCTGGACGCCGGTCAACACCAGATCGGGTTGGAACTCCTTGAGCAGGTTTGTGTAGGCGCGCGCCAGGGCGTGGTTGTTGACGTTGTTGACGTCGCCGACCAACTTGACGAGTCGGTCGGCGCCTTTGGCTGCTGCGGTGAAGAGAAAATCATCCACACCGTCAGATTCGATGGCTGTAACGATTACCTGGCCGCCGTCGCGTTCTTTGAGGAGGATGGCCTGTTCGACGGCGTGGTCGTCGAACTCGTTGATGATCAGGCGCAGCCAGGTCGTATCCAGCGCCGCGCCGCTTGAGTCGATGGTCAGTTCCTCAACCAGGTCGGGAACAAATTTGATGGGAACTACGATTTTCATCCGAAAATTCTCCTTTGGCTGGTTCTTCAAAAATCATATGCCCATTGATTCTGCAAGCAGTTCGGTGATTTCGCGAACCTTCAAATTGCTTGCAGGCTGTAATGTCTTGACTGCATCCTCAAACCGAGGCGGTTCGTACGGGCAGGCAACTGTAAGGATGTCTGCCTTTGCATTGACCGCTTCGCGTACACGCCAATCTGAAAGTCGGACATGCGCCTTCTCCCATTGGAAGCCGTCCAACCACATGCCGCCTCCGCCGCCTCCGCAGCACAGGCTGTTCGTTCGCTGGTGCGTCATCTCGACCAGTTCGACGCCGGGGATGGCGGTCAGCAGGGCGCGTGGCTCCTCGTACACATCGTTGGCGCGTCCTAAATAGCACGGGTCGTGATAGGCGATTTTTGCGGGGACTTCGTTTTTTAGCAGTGGCTTGAGTTGGTCCATGCGTTCGGCAAGGAACTGCGTGTAATGGCGCACTGGATATGAAATGCCTAATGCAGGATATTCATTCTTCAATGCGTTGAAAGCATGGGGGTCGGTGGTGATGATTTCGTTGAATTTGAATTTCTTGAATGCCTGTCCGTTCTTTTGCGCCATCATTTCGAACAAGCCGCGTTCCCCCGCGAGTCTCTGGGAATCTCCGTCGCTATACTCGTCGGGTCCCAAAATCCCAAAGTCGATTCCCAGCGCATTCAGGATTTTTGCCATTGCCTTTGTTGCCGAAATCATGCGCGGGTGATACGAGGCGTAATCGCCAACGAACCACAAAACATCAACAGGTTGCCTGGTTTTTCCCAGAATCTTTACCTCAGGCTGGATGCCCAATGCCCAATCGGCGCGCTTGCGAGGCGATTCGCCCAGTGGATTGCCATATTGTTGCGTATTCCTCAACGCGGTTTGCAGTTCGGCCGGGACATTGCCTGCAAGCAGGAGTTCTTCTTTCGCCCGGGTCATCAACACGGAGGTGATGGGAATTTGTGTCGGGCAGAATTCGGCGCACGCCTGGCAGGAAACGCACATCCACACGCTGTCCGTTTTCATCACAAGGTCGAATGTCTCCGCGCGCAGGGTTCCAATGATTTTTCCTGGGGGAAACTTCATGTAATAACCAAACGGGCAAATGCCGCTGCATGTTCCGCATTGAAGGCACTTTCGCACGCGCTCGCCATCTTTCAACTCATGCAGACTTTGATAGAAAGTCTTGCTGAGTGTCGAGCCATGGGGGGATAACGTAATTTCCAAGGGACGCCTCCTGTTTGATAGATTGTGAAAGTGTGGCCTCGCTGCCCCTGCTTTCGGCGAGTTGAATGAACATTCCGAGCAAGATGTCTCACTACAAGTATGAGATTATTTTCGAAAAAGAGTAGTACGCTAAGTCACCGTTATATTGTGACATATATCACAAATTTACAATAAGATTTGTCCAGACAGTTTGGCATTTGTGGGCTTGCTGTGTCTAGACATATTATATTGATTGCGACGACGAAAGCAACCAGATGTCGTTTCACCAATTTTCAATATGGCTTTGCGGGATTGCCAAATCCAGCATCTTTTTTGCCTGGTTGCGGCCCGGTTATCCATTTCTTGCTTAATGAAGGGAAATATGGCGTGATGACGAAACAGCGAGTAAAAAACGCAAATTTTTCATCCAGAAGGGCTTTTGCCCCAGGATCGGAGTTCAGATTTGGAATTGCTGCGTTTACGAGCAGAAAATTGCCCGACTTCGTACTGTAATGTATAATCACACAAAAAATATCCAAATATCAGGAGATAGTTATGAAAATGAATTTTGCCATGTGGCGCAAGGCCTTGAACGTCATCCCTGACGTGACCAAAGAGGAGTGGGAAGGACTGGATGTGATTTCCCGTTGGTTGATCTCCACGCGCGCCGCCGTTCTCATCATGACATTTATTTCTGCGGCCCTGGCGGGGCTGTTTGCCTTGCGCGACCATGCCTTCCAATTCCTGCCCTGGCTGGCGTTGACGTTGGGACTGGTCCTTGCCCATGCCACGAACAACATTTTCAACGACTTTACCGATTTCGTGCGCGGCGTGGACAAGGACAATTACTTCCGCACGATTTATGGCGCCCAGCCGATTGCCAGCGGCCTGGTGACCAGACGCCAGCACCTGACCTATTTTGCCGTCACCGGTCTCCTGGCCTTGGTAGCCGGGGTGTACTTGATCGCCGTCAACAGTTGGGACCCGATGATCTGGGTCTTGCTCGGTCTGGGCGCGTTCTTCGTCCTGTTCTATACCTGGCCGCTCAAAGGATTGGCGATGGGAGAACTGGCTGTGCTTATTGTGTGGGGGCCGTTGATGATCGGCGGCGGATACTACGTCCTGGCGCATGCCTGGGACTGGAACGTAGTCATTGCCAGCCTGCCTTATGTTCTCGGCGTGACGACGGTCATCTTCGGCAAGCACATCGACAAACGCGACATTGACCGCGCCAAGAAGATCTATACCCTGCCGGTGCTGATCGGCGAGAAAGCCGCGCGTTACAGCGTGCTGGCCATGATGATCCTGCCGTATCTCTTTACCGCGTACCTGGTGGCGGTCAAATTCTTCACGCCGGTCATGGGGATCGTCCTGTTTGCCCTGCCGACCTTCTTCAAGATTTACCCGGCCCTCCTCAAGCCGAAGCCTGCCGAACGTCCCGCTGAATTTCCGGATGGGCAGGGCGGCTGGCCGCTTTACTTTGCCCCGCTGGGCTTCTGGAACAACCGTTCCTTCGGGACCCTGTTCATGCTCGGCCTGCTGTTGGACGTGGCCCTGCGACTGGTTTTCCCAGCCTTCTGGCGATAGCAGGGGCCTTTCCACGTCCCGAAGGTTCGAGGATCTCGATTCTGTTTTTCTCCTGGAAACCTTCCCTTACAGGGCGCTTCGCAGCGGGATGTTTCCCCTTTTGCCGGGAAACCCCTAGAACTTGTTTGACTTTTCACAATACGTTGTATAATCTCTCCCACGAAAGGAGAGCGAGCCCATGAAAATCAACTTTGCCATGTGGAAGAGAGCGTCCTGGGAACTCATCAAAATGGACGACAAGAAAGAGTGGGATGCGCTGGATGTCATCTCCAAATGGTTGATCGCCACCCGTTCTGCCGTGACGCTGGTTACGGTGTATTCCTGCGTCATTGCCGGCATCCTGGCCTGGCGCGACGGATACTTTTCCTGGATCCCGTTCCTGATCCTTACGCTTGGCTTGTTCCTTGCGCACGGGACCAACAACCTGCTCAACGATTACACCGACTTCAGCCGCGGACTGGACAACGGCAATTATTTTCGCACCCAATACGGCGTCCACCCCCTGGCGCAGGGCTTCTTCACCAAACCGCAGCAACTCCGGTGGTTCGCCGTCAGCGGCGCGCTGGCAACCCTGGCGGGGATCTGGGCGTTGTTGAACACAGGCTTCAATACCGTCGTGATCGGCCTGTTCGCTTTCGGCGCAATTGTCCTCCTCTTGTATACCTATCCGTTCAAATATTGGGGCATCGGCGAACTGTCCATCTTCCTGATCTGGGGACCGATCATGATCGGGGGCGTGTACTTCGTGCTGGCCCTGGTCAGCGGCAAGGAGATCGTTTCATCCACGATTTGGAATGCGGTGCTGGCGGGCGTTCCTTATGGCTTGGGTGTGGTAAGCATCAACATGGCCAAGCACATCGACAAACGCGACGACGACGAGAGCCGCAGCGTTGGCACCTTCCCCGTGCGTGTTGGGGAGGCGGCCGCGCGCCGCACGGACCAGGTTGCCGTCGTTATGATCTACGTGGTCATTGCTTACCTGGTATTTGTGCCGCGTTATTTCACCCCCCTGATGTTGGTCGTGTTCTTTGCGCTGAAAGACGCCATCCGGCTCGTAAAAGTATTGAACACACCCAAACCCGCCCAAGCGCCCGAAGGCTGGCCCGCCTGGCCGGTCTGGTTCGCCGGCTTTGCCTTCCAGCACAATCGCCAGTTTGGCGGCTATATCCTGCTCGGCTTGCTGGCAGATGCAATCCTGCACGTCATCCCGTTCACGGCCGGCCTCATCGCCCGTTACTGGCCGCCTGTGTAACACCGGGGGCGACTGTCAAAGCCGCCCCTACTTCACATCAATATTCTTCACTTCCAACCACGCGGGTTCGGTGTTCGCCAGGACGCCGAACCCGATTTTTCCTTCGGGGGTAAAGGCGGCGTACTGGTTGTCGATCCAGGTGACCAGCCCCAGCGGCGGACGCGGGCTGACGGGCGACTCCAGTACGAGGGCGTCGTCCACCCAAAAAGCGCACCGCATCGGACTCCACTCGAGCCTGTACCCGCGCCATTGAGTCGCGTCCACCCCCAAGCGGACTCCGTCTTCGCGCACTACGCGCCCCGTCAGTTTGCGCAGGACGCCCCTTGATTTTCGTGTAGCCAGGAGTGGGAGAGCCGGGATGCCCGCCAGCGCCAGCAACGTGGATGGGATGGCCGGTGAACGAAAGGCCTGCGCCAGGAATCCGTTCCCTGGCATTTCCCCGAACGATAAGTAATTCTCCCCTGACGCATAGAAGAACCAGGCCGCGTTCGGCAGCGCAGGCAGCCGCCAGGGATTTCCCCCAAAGCCCAGCGACAAGCCGAACGGGTCGTTCCACAGCCCGAAGCCCCACGTCCCGGGCAGGGAAGAGGCCGAGGCGCGCGCCAGCAGGCCCAGGGTCAGGGGGGGATGCGCGGGGAAATGCCTGCGGGCGAGACTTGTGTAATCGTCCAGTTGCGCCACGCGATACTGCCTGTTGTCCCCAGCCGGGATCGTCAAACGGAATCCGTCTGGGATGGCGTCCACGC
>JBMOMO010000318.1:0-2064 GCA_049324135.1 Chloroflexota bacterium | reverse complement strand
ATACCAAACAGGATGATGGCCCCGCCCAGCAGCGCCGCCGGGGTGATCGTTTCTCCCAGCAGGACGGCGGCCACGATGACGCTGACCGGCGGCTCGATGTAGAGGAAGGCGCCCGTTTGCGCGGCGGGCAGGCTCTGCAGGGCGTCATACCAGGCAATGTAGGTCAGGCCGGAGGTGAAGATACCCAAATAGATGAAACTGGCCCAGCCGCGCGGGGAGAAACCTGCGATTTCGCCCAGGCCGCCGGAAGGCAGGAAGACGATATTGGTCATCAGCCAGCCCAGCAGCATCACCCAGAACATCATGCGCGTGGCGGGATGGTTCCTCAGCCCATGACGGGACAGGATGGAGAAAACCGCCCAGTTGAAGGCGCTGATGAGGATGAGGATGTCGCCCGGCGCGCCGAATTGCCCGAGGGAGAGCGAGGCCAGGTTGCCGTTGCTGACCACCAGCAGCACGCCGGCCGTGGCCAACAGGATGCCCAGCATTTGTAACGGTCGCAGGCTTTCTTTGAGCGCCAACCAGCCCAGGATGGCGATGAAGACCGGCGAAGTGGCGACGATCCAGGCGGTGGTGCTGGCGCGCGAGGTTTGCAGGCCGTTGGATTGCAGCCATTGGTGGAAGGTGATGCCCAGGAAGCCGAGAAGGGCAAAGTAGCCCCATTCGCGGCCCCTGGGCAGGGCGAACTGCCGCCGCAGGAAGACGGCTGCCCCGATCACGGGGATTCCCATCGCAAAGCGCAGCCACACCACCGTGACGGGCGAGGCGTCTTGCAGGGCGATCTTGGTGGCGATGAAGGAGCCGCCCCAGACGAGGACGGCGAACAGGGCTTCGAGCATGGGGATGAGTTTGGTCTTGGGCATGGTGGCTCTTCGAGAGGGAATGCGCTTATTATAAATCCCCTTTGACAGGGCGGCATTCTCCTGTACAATACTTCCATTCAGGAAATCGAACTATGCGCTATCACGGCACTGTCATCCGCCCGCCCAGCGAAGCGGACAGTTATATCCTGCAGGTCACGTATGGTTGCTCGCACAACCGCTGTACCTTCTGCGGCACCTACCTGGACAAACCCTTCCGCCCGCGCGAGACCGGCCAGGTGATGGAGGATATCGCGCTGGCCGCCTCGGTCATCCCGAACACGCGGCGCGTCTTCCTGGCGGACGGGGATGCGTTGGTCTTGAGCGCCTCGCGCCTGGAGGCCATCCTGGAGGCGCTGCGGCGCGCGTTCCCGCGCCTGGAACGGGTGGGAATCTACGCCAACGCCGGCAACCTGCTGCGCAAGAGTCCGTCTGAACTGGAGAGTTTGCGCCAGAAGGGATTGGGCATCGTCTACCTCGGTCTGGAAAGCGGCAGCGACCAGGTCCTGGCGCGCATCGAGAAGGGCGCAACAGCCTCGGGGATGGTCGAAGCGGTCGGCAAAGCCAGAGCGGCCGGGATGCTGGTCTCTGTCATCGGCATCCTGGGCATCGCCGGGCCGGACGGTTCTGCGGAGCACGCCCGCGCCACCGGCCAGGTCGTCAGTCGCATGGACCCGGATTATTTCTCCATGCTGACCCTGATGCTCGTCCCCGCTACGCCGCTCTACCGGCAGTGGCAGGCGGGGGAATTCCAGTTGCTGGAAGCAGAAGCGATGCTGGCCGAGTTGCGCCTGGTCATCCAACACCTGGACGGGCTGACCAACTGCGTCTTCCGCACCAACCACGCCTCCAACTACCTGCCGCTGGGCGGGACGCTGCCCGGGGACAAAGCCCGCCTCCTGTCCACGCTGGAGGCTGCCCTGGCGCGCGGCAGGGATGTCCTCCGCCCCGAGGCCTGGCGCGGGTTGTGAGCGCGTCGATGGATGCTATACTCGAAGACAGAAATAAGTGGCGACTTTCATTACCCTTCACTGAGAATCAAAGTCAGTTGTCATGCCCACACCCGAAGAACTCATCTGCGTAAACATTGATAAGCAACTCACCGCCTGCGGCTGGATCGTTCAATCGCGCGCTGAGATGAATCTGTATGCGGGACGCGGCGTTGCCGTGCGCGAGTTTCCGTTGGAGACGGGGGAGGCGGATT
>JBMOMO010000317.1:0-5757 GCA_049324135.1 Chloroflexota bacterium | reverse complement strand
GCAATCATCCCACTTGATGGCTGCGGTCAATGGCGGCTCGCGGGGGGAATCGAGATAATGCTCACAGATTGAAGGATTAACAAACTCGAACAGCGCGGTTTTGCCATTTTGCCGCGCGGAGATTAATCCTTGAAGCCGCTTATTTTGGAGATTGAAACATGCTTACACTACGAGTCAATCAAGTCACACACGAAATTGATGTTGACCCATCCACGCCCCTGTTGTGGGTGTTGCGTGAGCAACTTGGTTTGATGGGTACAAAATACAGTTGCGGAATGGCGCAATGCGGAGCCTGCACCGTGCATGTGGATGGCAAGGCTGTGCTCTCGTGTATGACCACGGCAGGGCAGGCGGTTGACCACGAGATAACCACCATCGAAGGCATTTTCGCCAGCGCAATTGGTCAGTCGTTGCAGCGCGCCTGGGTTGCGGAGGATGTTCCGCAGTGCGGATTCTGCCAGCCTGGGCAAATCATGACCGCCGCCGCTTTGCTGCAAACCAATCCCAGCGCCAGCGAAGCCGAGATCGATAAAGCCATGTCGCGGGTTTCCTGCCGCTGTGGAACGTATCTGGCAGTTCGCCGCGCCATCCTGCGCGCGGGCGAGGAGTTGTCGGCATGAAGAAGTTGAGTCGGCGCGATTTTTTGAAACTGGGCGCGGTCGGTGGCGCGGGGTTGTTGTTGGCGGTGTATTTTCGCACGGGCGGGGAAGTGGTCAAGGCGGAGACCGATGTCTGGGACGACGTTCCAGGCGTGTTCCAGCCGAATGCCTGGCTGCGGATTGACGGTGCGGGCGCGGTGACTGTCCGCATTAATCATTCTGAAATGGGACAGGGAATCACCACAGGATTGGCGATGATTCTCGCTGAAGAACTGGACGCCGATTGGGACAAGGTTTCGGTGGAGATTGCCCCCGCTGAGTCGGTCTATAAAAATCCCGCCTTCCGCGTGCAAATGACGGGCGACAGCACCAGCACGCGCACATCGTGGGACATCCTGCGGCAGGCGGGCGCGGCGGCGCGGCTCATGCTGGTTCAAGCGGCGGCTGGGGCTTGGTCTGTCCCCGCATCAGAGTGTCACACCGAAAAGGGTCAGGTGATTCATTCACCGAGCGGAGAAAGCGCGGGGTACGGTCAACTTGTTTCGTTGGCGTCCCAACTTCCAGTTCCAGAAAACGTGGCGCTAAAAACTCAAGCCGAGTTCAAACTCATCGGGCAGAACATCCCGCGTTTGGATACGCTCATCAAAACCACAGGAGCGGCGGTCTTTGGCATGGATGTGCAACTGCCTGGGCTGTTGAACGCGGTAATCGTCCGCCCGCCTACGCTGGGAGCGACGGTTCAACTTTGGGACGATGGCAAGGTCTTGCAAGCCGATGGCGTGCGGCATGTGGTTCAAATTGACGCGGGGATTGCGGTGGTGGCGGATACCTTCTGGCAGGCGAACAAAGCGGCTGAGTTGCTGGATGTCGAATGGACGGAGGGGAATGTGTCGCTTTCGAGCAAAGCCATCCGCGAGGAGTGGATTCGGCTGGCGGAAACGGAAGAGGGGCGGAATCGCTTTCAGGTGGGCACCCCGCTCGAAGTCATGGAAGAGGCGCAGCGGGTCATCGAAGCGGCGTACGAGATTCCCTATCAAGCGCACGCCACGCCTGAACCGATGAACTGCACCGCATACATCCACGATGACAAATGTGAAATTTGGGCGCCCACGCAAAATCAGGATGCGGCGCAGGAAGTGGCGGCGCGGCTGACGGGTTTGAGTTACGAGCAGGTTGAAATCCACACCACGTTTTTGGGCGGGGGCTTTGGTCGCCGCATCCACGTGGACTATGTGGCGGAAGCGGTGCAGGTGGCGCGGGCGGTGGGCAAACCCGTCAAAGTGATTTGGACGCGTGAAGATGATATGCGCCACGGGGTTTATCGTCCTGGTTCCTATAACATCATCAAGGCGGGGCTGGACGCTAATGGCAACATCACCGCCTGGCTGCACAAAATTGTGGGAGCCGACTACATGGCGGAGGGGCTGACCGTGCTTATGCCATCAATGCTGCCATACGGATTTCCACGCGGGGTGCGGAACATGGCATCGTCGGCGTTCAACGGCGTTGCGCCGCGCGTCATCCCTGGGGCGAAGGCTTTGGAAGGCGCGGAAGAACTGCCTTATGGCATTGAACACATGCAGGTAAATTTCATCAACGCTGACCCTGGCATTCCAATGGGCTTCTGGCGTTCGGTGGCTTATTCGGTGAACAATTTTGTGGTCGAAAGTTTTCTGGATGAAATTGCCGTGGAAACGGGTCAGAGTCCGCTTGCGCTGCGCGAGCAACTGCTGGCGAATTCTCCGCGCTTGAAAAATGTTCTGCAACTGGCTGCGGAAAAAGCCAACTGGGGGCAGTCACCTGCCGACGTGTATCAAGGCATTGCCGCGCTGGATTTTCAGGGGGCCATGCTGGCGATGGTGGCTGAAGTCTCCGTCAGCGACAGGAAGGTCAAGGTGCATCGCATCGTCGTGGCGGTGGATTGCGGCATTGTCATCAATCCAAAGCAGGTCATTGCCCAGATGGAAAGCGGCATTGCCTTTGGTCTGACGGCGGCGCTGAAAAGTCAAATCACCGTGGAACATGGACAGGTGGAGCAAAGCAACTTCCACAATTTCAAGTTGCTGCGCATGGATGAAATGCCGCAAGTGGAAGTGCATCTCGTTCCCAGCACAGAGCCGCCGCTCGGCGTGGGCGAATCCGCTGTTCCGTTGGTTGCGCCATCGGTTGCCAATGCCATTTTCGCCGCGACGGGAAAACGGATTCGCAAATTGCCCATCGTCCTGGCGGATGAATAAATCACAAAGGTGAACAGGAATGATTAATCAACAAACAACACCTTCCAGCGAATATGTCAAACCCCGCGCTGGCGGAATGAATCAGGGGATGAAAAATTTTTGGCTTGATGCGTCCCTGCTGCTGCTTTTTCACGCCGTGTTTGCTTCGGCGTATTTCGGAAAATCCATCCACCCGTGGCTGGGAGGCGGCGTAGCGATGATGGTCTTTATTCATCTGGAGTTGCATTGGGATTGGATAAAGTCAATCGTCCAACGCTTCTTCAAACCGATGCCCATCAAAGTGCGCTTGAAAACTATTTTGAACGCGCTGATGTTTGCGGACTTTATGCTGTTGGGCATGAGCGGATTTATCGTCGCCAATATTTATGCGCCCAACGTCACGCGATTTCACAATACCAGCATGTACGTTTTTATCGGTCTACTCCTGCTCCATCTCGCATTGAATTGGAAGTGGGTGTATTCCAAGGCGGTCAGCGTGGTCTCTGGCGGGGCGGGCAGGTAGATTGTTCAAAAATCGCAAATTTTCAAAAAGGAGTTTTTTATGAGTCAAACAAAACGCTTGGGACGAAGGGAATTTCTAATTTTGGGAGCCACCACATTGGGCGGAGCCGCCTGGGCAGCATTGCGCCAACCCGAAATCAAGATGGATGAGTACACCTGTGCGCTGGCGGAAAATTCGCAGACGAAAATTTTGGTTGCCTATGGCAGCCGCTACGGAGCCACCGCTGGGGTCGCTTCCGCCATTGCCGAAGCCCTGTGCAAAACGGGTGTGGCTGCGGACGCCAAACATATCGCCAGCGTCACAGACCTGTCCGCCTACGACGCCGCCATCATCGGCGCTCCCGTCAATTCGGATGAGTGGATGTCCGAAGTCGTTGAATTCGTTGGGGCGAACCGCTCCCAACTCAGTCAGATGCCTGTGGCATATTTCCTGACCTGCATGACTCTCGGTCTCACCAATCAGCCCGAAGCGCGGGAAAAAATCGCTGCGGTGCTGCAAGCCGTCGAAAAACAAATCCCCGAAGTCAAGCCGCTGGACAAAGGTCTCTTTGCGGGCGCATTGGATTATGGCAAGATGTCGGTTGCCATGCAGATGATGTATCGCGCCTTTGCCGAGGACGGCACTTCTGGCGATTTCCGTGATTGGGATGCGATCCGCGCTTGGGGGGGAAGCGTGGGGATTAAATTATTGGCATCAAGTTAACACGGCACAGGCGAGCGACCTTGCGGCGGGACGATATAATCCGGGCATCACCATGCGCCGCTTGTACGCGGCAGAGGAGAAATGGGAGCCGCATGAAACCCGCAAACAATCCCAACGCGGATTACAAGGCACTCGTCCAACAGGGCTATGACCGCTGCGCTGCCGCCTACGAGACCGCGCGGCGCAGCGAGGCAAATCCCGAACTCGACCTGCTCATGGGACGGCTGTCCCCGGGCGCGCGCATCCTCGACGTGGGCTGCGGCGCGGGGGTGCCGGTCGCCCAACGGCTGGCGGAGCGGTTCCACGTCACGGGGGTGGACATCTCGGGCGAACAGGTCCGCCGCGCGCGGGTCAATGTCCCCACGGGCGAGTTCATCCAGGGCGACATCCTGTCGATGGACTTTCCACCCGCCCACTTCGACGCGGTGACAGCCTTCTACTCCATCTTCCACCTGCCGCGCGAGGAACACCCCGAACTGCTGCGGCGCATCCGCGGCTGGCTCAAGCCGGGCGGATACCTGCTGGCCACCCTCTCGGCGCGGTCCGAGGAGGCCTACACCGAGGATGACTTCTTCGACGTGACCATGTACTGGAGCAATTACGGCCTGGAAGAGTACAAGTCGATCCTCTCCCAGCTCGGTTTCGAACTGCTGGAGGCCACCGTCATCGGGCATGGGTACACGGAGGAGGCCGAGACGGAGCAGCATCCGCTGGTCTTTGCGCGGGTCCCTTCGTAACGCGGGGCGCAGCGGCAGGCCGCACTCGGGCAAAAATTGCCCTTTTTTTAAAGGGCGGAAAGCGCATTTTTCACCCGTGGGTATTATATAATCACCCCATGACCGACTTATTCGACCACGCCATGCAGGAACGCATGAAGACCGAAGCCCCCCTGGCCGCGCGGATGCGTCCGCGCACGCTGGAGGAGTACATCGGGCAGGAACACATCATCGGCGAGGGCAAGCTGCTGCGCCGCGCCATCCAGGCCGACAAACTCTTCTCGTCCATCCTCCTGTGGGGGCCGCCCGGCACGGGCAAGACCACCCTGGCGCAGGTCATCGCCAATTCCACCCAAAGCCACTTCACGACCATCTCCGCCATTCTGGCGGGCAAGGCCGAACTGCGCGTGGTCATCGACGAGGCGCTCGAACGCCGCCGCCTGCATAACAAGCGCACCATCCTGTTCGTGGACGAAGTCCACCGCTGGAACAAGGCCCAGCAGGACGCGCTCCTGCCGCACGTCGAAAACGGCACCTTCACCCTGATCGGCGCGACCACCGAGAATCCCTACTTCGAGGTCATCAAGGCGCTCATCTCGCGCTCGCGCGTCTTCCAGCTGCGGAATTTGAACCAGCAGGAAACGGGCATCCTGCTCGACCGCGCCCTGGGCGACAGGGAACGCGGCTACGGGAACAAGACCATCCTCATCGACGCCGAGGCCCGTTCCCATTTAATCGAGGTTTCCAGCGGCGACGCGCGCAACGCGCTCAACGCCCTGGAGCTGGCGGTGGAATCGACCGCCCCCGACGCGGACGGCGTGATCCACATCACCCTCGACGTGGCCCAGGAGTCGATCCAGCGCCGCGCCGTGTTGTACGACAAGGACGGCGACGCGCACTACGATACCATCAGCGCCTTCATCAAGTCCGTGCGCGGCAGCGACCCCGACGCCGCGCTGTACTGGCTGGCCAAGATGATCTACGCTGGTGAGGATCCCAAG
>JBMOMO010000316.1:0-42743 GCA_049324135.1 Chloroflexota bacterium | reverse complement strand
TCATCGAATCATCGGCGTTGATTTACCCGATCATCGGCGTTGATTTGTCCGATCATCGGCGTTGATTTACCCAATCATTGGCGTTGATTTGCCGAATCATCGGCGTTGATTTGTTCGTTTAACGCCGATAAATTGCCCGCTCGTCGGCGTCCGACCGCAAAAACGTCGCAGGCCGCCCTGGGCGCTGCCCGCCAGTTCCCCACGCGCCGCCCTTTTTGCGAACCATTGCAGGCACACAGGGGTTTCTCTATATAGTTCAACGCTGGAGGTATCTATCATGGAACAAAACACGTTCAAAGTCTATGGCTATCGCTGGGTGGTCCTGCTGGCCTTCATGACCATCATCGCCCTCAACCAATTGCTGTGGATCACCTTTGCGGCCATCACCACCAACGCCATGCAGTTCTACAACGTATCCGATCTCAGCATCGGCCTGCTCTCGCTGATCTTCATGGTCGTGTACATCTTTGTTTCCTTCCCGGCTTCGTGGATCATAGACACCTACGGCATCCGCGTGGGGGTCGGGATCGGGGCGGTTCTTACCGGACTCTTCGGCCTGCTGCGCGGACTGGGCGCTTCGGACTACACCTGGGTGCTGGTTGCGCAAATCGGCATTGCGGTCGGGCAACCCTTCATCCTCAACGCCATCACCACCATCGCGGCGCGCTGGTTCCCCGCCGGGGAGCGCGCCACCGCCAGCGGGCTTGGCTCCCTGGCAATGTACGTCGGCATCCTGCTCGGCCTGGCGCTCACCCCCTACCTGGCGCTGCGCTCGGGCATCCCCGGCATGTTGCTGGCCTACGGCGTTGCCGCTGCGGTCGCCATGCTGGCCTTCTTCCTGCTCAGCCGCGAACGCCCACCCTCGCCTCCCTGCCCCCCAGACCAGGAAGCCCGTTCGCTGGCGCTGGAAGGCCTGAATAAAATGATCCGCCAGCGCGATTTCATCCTGCTCATGGCCATCTTCTTCGTGGGATTGGGGGCCTTCAACGCCGTCACTACCTGGATCGAGCAAATCCTTTCACCCCGCCAGTTCTCGGCCACGCAAGCCGGGGACGCCGGCGGCATGATGATCTTGGGCGGGATTCTCGGCGCGGTCATCATTCCCCTGCTCTCAGACAAATCCCGCAAACGCGCGCCCTTTCTCTTGTTGGCAATCGCCGGCGCGGCCATTGGGCTGGTCGGCGTCACCTACGTGAGCGGTTACATTTCCCTGCTGGTCTTTTCGTTCATTTTCGGATTCTTCCTGTTGAGCGCCGGGCCGGTCGGCTTCCAGTACGGCGCCGAGATGACCTACCCCGCGCCGGAAGGCACTTCCAACGGCCTGTTGCTGATGATGGGACAGGTCTCCGGCATCGCCTTCATCCTCGCCATGGACTCCTTCAAATCCCCCACGACGGGCTCGATGACCACGTCCCTGCTGGCCCTAATCGGCCTGATGGCCCTGTGCCTGGTATTCGGGTTCCAACTCAAGGAAGCCGCGCCGGGCAGAGTGTGAGCCTGTCCCATGCCTAAACCCATCCCCGCCGCCGAACGCATCCTGCGCGCCCGCGCCCTGATCCAGAAAGCGCGCGACCATCCCGTCCCCGTAGAGGGAGAGGGCGGCAAGCACAACTTCTCCTATATCGCCCAGGTCAAGGACTTGCTGCGGCAGGCGCGCGACCTGGTCAAGTTCATCCCCATGACGGCCGGCGTCAGCGCCGAGATGAAAGCCGAAGTCAAAAAGGTCTTCCAGGAAATCGAACAGGCCGGGCAGGAAATCTTGGGAGGGTAAGCAGCCCCCCGATCGGCAAGAACCGCCTCATACCCATCTCCCGCTGCTTTGGGGAGTACCACGCCGAGCGGCTTGATCTGGTAATGGAAGCGCCGGCGCTGTAGAGAATGCGGCTGGCAGGGTCCATTCGCAGGTCCCCAGTAAAATGCTTACGAAGTTCAGCAACAAAATCGGGATATATTTATGGCATGAGTGTGCATATTCTATCCGTTTCCGTCAATCGTTTCTCGGCTACTGGTAGAACCTTTAATAGTCATACTTTGCAAAATTGCCCCACACAATGCAAAACCGTACAATGTAAATGGGATTTGCCAGACAATATAGTTCAACTGTGTATGGATATTGGAATGCAATTTGAAGATGGCCAACCAGGATAGGGGAGCAAGAACGGAAAACCAGGTCGCCGCCAACAGGGCAAGAACCCTGTGTTTCTCTGGCGAGGAGAATGCCCGGTTATAAAGAACAACAAATAACAGACTCATGCAAAGAAATATCACGAAGATGTGTAAATACCTCATCTCCGAAAAGTTGCTCAACAGAGGCGTGCTCAAATTAAAAATATCACCAAAGTTGATCGCCCGCCCGCCGTTTATATATTTCCACAAAACAGTTGTAATCTTTACATTCTGATTTGCCAATTCGGCGACAGATGGTTGCAAATCATAAAAGGTACGCTTTTCTAAAGCATATAAAATCGTGTTTTTTGCTTCGCCCCAGCCTCCTTTCACAGCAGCAATCTGCACAAAAAGAATACCCAGGTTGACCAAAACTCCTGCCAAAGCGCTTGCCGCAACAACGAAAGAGGTGCGAAACAGAGAATATAGATTCCAACGATACAAGACCGCATAATAAACGATTGGCACAAATATGGCAACCAAAGCCGTGGAGACAAATTCAAACCCACTGAACAACCCTTTGAGCACCACCGTTCCAAACACCAGCAACCCGGGTGGCTTGGGAGTGCCATCTTTTCCTTTCTGATGGAGATAATAAGCAACCCCAACCAATGGCAAGTAGAAAGTCCAAAGCTGCCAATAGATACTCCCGCTGAACAATGCCAGCCACTCGGAAATCATCATGAAAGCCAAAGCCAGGAGCGCAGCAAGGATACCGATTTCGAGGAAAAACCAGACCACCAACCCAGCTAACACAGCAGCGGTCAGTAAAGCTGTAGAACCCCGAAAAATTTTCAAGTTGTATGCCGGATCAAATTCAGTGACCTGATCAAAAAAACTGTAAAGGACTCCTTGAAACCCTATGGCAGAAGTGTAAGTCCAAAAAGTATCGAAGCCTCCCTTACTTTCATAAATCTCAAATTGATAACTAATCACATCCATAGACGGCGGCCAGTTGCCATCCCCAATTCCCAACAAAGCGCCATCTGAAAAAACACCCTTTTGCAGAGACCAAACAAGGCGGCCTACAACCCAAAAATCCCTCTCTTTTTGCCAGCCATAAAACCATTTTTTGCCGGCCGCATGCCACTGGTTACGATAAAAGCCGAGGGTAAGCAGTGGCACAGCGAGCGCAAATAGCAAGATCGCTTTGATACGTTGCTGATGAGTTTGGAATCTGTTTTTAAATCCCATCGAAATTCAGGTATTGTACAAAGAACTACCATCCAGAGTCAGCGGTAGACCTTTCGTATACTATCCCTATTTTGCCTTGCCCTGGTTGGCGACCGCCGCAGCCTTCTTTGCAACTTCATCGGGATCGCCCAGGTAGTAATGCTGGAGCGGCTTCAAATCTTCGTTCAACTCATATACCAGCGGGATTCCGGTCGGGATGTTGAGTTCGGTGATCACGTCATCGGGGATATTGTCGAGATATTTGACCATCGCTCGCAGGCTGTTACCGTGCGCCGCGACCAAGACCTTCTGTCCGGATTTGATGGCCGGGGCGAGGGCGCTATGCCAGTAGGGCAGGACTCGTTCCAGCGTGATCTTGAGCGACTCGGTGGCCGGCAACTGTTCGGGCGTCAACGCAGCGTAACGCGGATCGAATTTTGGGTGACGTTCATCGGTCAATTCCAGCGGCGGCGGCGGGACATCGTAACTGCGCCGCCAGAGTTTGACCTGCGCCTCGCCGAATTTCTCGGCCATCTCAGCCTTGTTCAAGCCCTGCAGGTTGCCGTAGTGGCGCTCGTTCAATTGCCAGGCGCGAATGACCGGGATCCATTCCAAGCCCATTTCTTCCAACACGATCCAAAGGGTCTTGATGGCGCGCCGTAATACCGACGTATAAGCAACGTCGAAACCATAGCCGCCCTCGCACAACAAACGCCCGGCTTCGTGGGCTTCGGCCCGTCCCTGTTCGGTCAGGCCTACATCGGTCCAGCCGGTGAAGCGGTTTTCCAGGTTCCAGGTGCTTTGTCCGTGACGGACTAAAACAAGTTTGTACATCTATTCTTTATCCTTTTCTTTAACCAAGTACATGGGTTCATAGTCTCCATCCATTGTGATACTAAGGGCTGTTATTGACATTAATATCACCACGAGTGGAATAAAATTGCGACTGAGAAAATCCGGTTTCACCATAAAAGGGTAAAACGTTGACCAATAAGCAATAGAAATGATTGTAATTATGATGATCAAGATAGATTTTTTCAAATTCGTATCACATCTTGGTAGAGTGCTTAACGAAACCAGCATAGGAACTTGCAAAAGCGGCAACTTGTAATCGTTGCTAATGGATGGAATGATAAGCGCGCCAATTGTGCATCCGAATAAAAGATAAGGATTTATGCCTCCTATATTATTTTTGTAGGCAGATGCAATAAGCAAAAGAAAACAAACCGAAAATAACGCCAGCAACAAGTACTCCATCAATTGTGCATTTTGCTGCAACGCCTTCAAATGGCTTGCTCCCCAAAAGTTCCATTCGCAGCCAACGAGATAGCCAACGAATCCTTTGATGGACAGGTTATAAGGGGAAGTACTTTGATAACCTTGCGCTCCAACGATGGCTGCCGCGAAATCCAAAAATATCCTGTAACCTAGCACAAAAAGTAGCCCAACGTTGAACAAAGCCAGCCCGAGAAACCTTATTATATTATCTTTCCACTCCTTCCAATCTTTGACAAACATGATGATAAAGATAGCAGGATACAGTTTCAGTTGAATAGAAATTGAAAACAAAATATAAGCCAAATATCGAAACTTTTCATAATAGTGATAAAGAAAAATAGCAAGCAGACACAATGCAAAAGCAATCACGTCAGATTGGCCCCTTTCTAGTTCGAACTGAAGTCCATAAGAAAAAAGCCCCGTGATATAAAAAAACAACACAAGAGAGATGTTTCTTTTTTGCGTGGCGAAGAGAGGCAGTAATAAAGTTATACACGTGTAAACTACCAATGTGACTATCGTAATAAGAGCGAAATATGCAGGATAGCCGATCCTATTCAGGGGAGCATACAATAGGACTGTCAATGGCGGATAGGCAATAAAACCATCTAGATAGGGAGACTGGTTTAGGACGAACCAATTGTCCACATAACGCATAAACGCCCGTATATCGAAACCAATCTTACCAACCACAGGAATATACTTATGGATGTACGATATACTTAAATCAGAATTAAAAAACACCGGCCTGAGAAAGAAAGTCGCATAATTGACCAAAAACGCAAGAAGCACCCAAGCAAGTGGTGGTAATCCAAGAACTTTTTCAAGGAAACCCTGAAACCGTTCCTTATAGTAATTGACTCTGGTTTTCATTTGCCGGCTGCCTTAGTTGCGACTGAGAGGAATGGGCGCTGGAAGGCTTCTTTTCTGCGCTGGATTGAGCAGTTATACTTTATCTATATGAAAGAGTCAAACTTTCCAAAATTAATCACGGGCAGGTATAAATTCGAGATTTCAGAGTAAAATCACCCCATGCCCAACGACGACATCACCCCCGTCCGCCAGCAATACCTCGACATCAAACGCCAATATCCCGACGCCATCCTCTTCTTCCGCCTGGGGGATTTCTACGAAACCTTCGATGAGGACGCCGAAATCACCGCGCGCGAACTGGACATCGTGCTCACCTCCCGCCCTGTGGGCGGCGGCGTGCGCGTCCCGCTGGCGGGCATTCCTTATCACGCCGTCGAAAACTATCTCTCCCGCCTGATCGAAAAAGGCTACCACGTTGCCATCTGCGAGCAGGTCGGCGACCAGCCCACCAGGGGCATCTTCCCACGCAAGGTGGTGCGCGTGGTCACGCCCGGCACGGTGGTGGAGCCTGGCCTGTTGCCCGGCGACGCCAACAACTACCTGGCGTCCATCCTGATGGACGAGAGCAAAACCGGGTTGGCATACGCGGACATCACCACCGGTGAATTTGCCGTCACCGAACTCGACCCGGAGGCGCTACGCGCGGAACTGATGCGCCTGCGCCCGGCGGAAATCCTGCACCCCGACAATTCCCCGCTCCAAAACGGACTTCCCGGTCATCCTACGCCCTGGCCTGCGTGGCGCTTCGAGAGGGGGCGCTGCGAAGAGGCGCTCCTGACCCACTTCCAGGCGGCGGCGCTGGACGGCTTTGGCTTGAAAGGCAGATCCCTGGGAATTTGCGTCTCAGGCGCCTTGCTGCAATACCTGAAAGAGACCCAACCCGACGCGCTCAAACTGCTGACCGGCCTGCGCTCGTACAGCCTGTCCGAGTTCATGACGTTAGACGCCGCCACCCGCCGCAACCTGGAACTGACGGAAACGCTCAGGGGAGAACGGCAAGGATCGTTGCTAGGAGCGCTAGATCGTACCGTCACGCCGATGGGCAAACGCCTGATCCACCAATGGGTCAGCCAGCCGCTGCTGGAAGTGGACAAGATCAACCGCCGCCTGGATGGGGTGAATTTCTACTTCGAGCATAGCATGGAACGCGCCGAACTGCGCGCCGCGCTCAAGCCGCTGGCCGACATCGAGCGCCTGACCAACCGCATCATCGCCGGGCACGCCCAGCCGCGCGACCTGGCGGCGCTGCGGGAAACGCTGCAAAAGTTACCTGCAATCTATGAGTTAGCAGAAAGAGGAAAGAAGAAAGAAGGAAATTTACCGGGCGTCCAATTGCACGAAGAAGAACGCGGCCTGTTAGAAACCGCGATTGACGATGACCCGCCCGCCACCTTGCAGAATATCGGCGTCATCCGCCCTGGCTACTCGGCTGAACTGGATGGCGTGATCGAAGCCTCCCGTCACGCCCGCGAGTGGATCGCCAACCTGGAAGCCACGGAGCGCAAACGTACAGGCTTGAAAACGCTCAAGGTGGGCTACAACAAGGTCTTCGGCTACTACATCGAAATCTCGCGCGGCGCAGCCGACCAGGCGCCATCCGATTACATCCGCAAGCAGACGCTGGTCAACGCTGAGCGCTTCATCACGCCGGAGATGAAAGAGTACGAGACGCTGGTGCTGAACGCCGAGGAACGCATCCGCGAGATCGAGATGCGGCTATTCAGGGAAGTGTGCGCCACGCTGGGCAAGTCGGCCTATCCATTGCTGTCCACGGCGCGGGCGCTGGCGGAGTTGGACGTGCTGTCCGCTTTAGGGGAGGCAGCGGCCCTCGGAGGCTACAGCAGGCCGGTCGTCGGGGAAGATGCGCGGCTCGACATCCGCGAGGGCCGGCACCCGGTGGTCGAAACGTCCCTGCGCGGCGAGCGCTACGTCCCCAACGATGTCATCTTCGAGAACGGCGAGATCGTGCGCGTCATCACTGGCCCGAACATGAGCGGGAAATCCACCTACCTGCGGCAGGCGGCGCTGATCGCGTTGATGGCGCAAATGGGATCGTTCGTCCCGGCGGCCTCGGCGGAGATCGGGCTGGTAGATAGGATTTTTACCCGCATCGGCGCACAGGACGAAATCCACGCCGGGCAGTCCACGTTCATGGTGGAGATGATCGAGGCCGCCAACATCCTGCATCACGCCACGCAGCGGTCGCTGTTGATCCTGGACGAGATCGGGCGCGGGACGAGCACCTACGACGGCGTGTCGATTGCCTGGGCGATGGTGGAGTACGTCCATAATCACCCGGGGTTGCGCGCCAAGACGCTGTTTGCCACGCATTACCACGAGTTGACGCAACTGGCCGACCTTCTTCCGGGCGTGCGCAATTACAACGTGGCGGTGAGCGAGGCCGACAACAAGGTGGTTTTCCTGCACAAGATCGTGCCGGGCGGCGCAGATAAGTCGTACGGCATCCACGTGGCGCAACTGGCCGGGCTGCCGGGGCCGGTGGTGCAGCGAGCCAACGAGATCATGCGCGAACTGGAACGAACCTCCGGCGATGCGGTCAACATCAACCCACATGCGGCGCAACAGATCGCGCTCTTCCCTGAGACCAATCCGCTGCTGGACGAATTGAAGGGATTGGATGTGAATGCGTTGTCACCCATCGAGGCGCTGAATAAGTTGTTCGAGTGGCAGCAGAAATACCTGAAAAAGTAGATACTGCAACCAAATCGTCAGGCACAAAAGAAATGTTCCAGGTATGCTGGAAACCTCCTGTCCAACAGCAAATGAGTTCAAAGGCCAACGAGTAATTAGAAGGGTTGCGACATTGATGATGAACACAAATTCTAAGAGGAGCGCGATTGTCCTGTCTGCGCTGGTTGTCCTTTGGCTACTTTTTACTATAATATTTAATCTAGAAATTGTTACATCATCTTGGGATCAGTTAGGGGACTTTGGCTCATTCATTGCTTCAGGGCTTTTCTTGAAAGACGGAAAAAATCCCTACAGTACTACTTCCCCTTTGATTTTCGAGGTATTCTTTCCACGCGTAAATGCAGGTGGGAAGATGCCTAACCTCAACCCACCTATCAGCCTTTTGGCGTTCGAGTGGATTTCAACCGGCGATCCCATCGTGACAGTGAATATTTGGCGGCTTTTATCCCTGTTACTTTATGTGGCTTCGTTTCTCCTGCTTGCAAACGAATATAAACCAAGCCCCCTACGCACTTTATGGGCTTTTGCCCTCGCTGGTTTATGGCACACAATCGGATTGGGGCAAATCTATACCCTTCTTCTTCTTTTGACTACCCTGGCCTGGCTGAGTTCCCGGCGAAATCAATTTGTTGCGACGGGAATTTTTATAGGTTTGCTTGTGAGCATCAAACCGAATTTCATTTTGTGGGTTCTTTTACTGGCTAGCCAAAAAAACTGGAAGTCCGTTCTTGGGGCTTCACTCGCTATCATAATTTGTGCAGCCATTCCCTTAGCAAGAATGTCGCCTGAAGTTTATTCCCAATGGCTCGAGGCCGCCCAGGTGGATAGTCATGTTTTGATGATGCCAGGAAACAGTTCCCTGCTTGGACTGACCAGCCGAATGGGAATCCCTCAAGTGGGGGCGATCTTAGGGTTGCTGTTCTTGGGCATAACCTTCCTGGCTGTTTACCGGTCCAGGGACATTACGCCTAACCCCGAAGCATTAAATTCAACTGGTGTTTTTCTCTCACTGCTTATTTCCCCGATCTCCTGGGTGGGTTATACCATCCTGACACTCCCGTACTTTCTTTCGCAAAGACGGTGGGGTTACTCCACGCTCATTGCTGCGGCAATATTAACCCTGCCGTTTAACTTTACAATGTATTTTTATTACCAGTTTGGGAAATTAAACTTTATCTTCTGGGGTTGGTGGTATGGGATCGCCTTAACGATTTGTTTCTGTTATACACTTTTCAGGATTTGGCGGGGAACCGGGCAAACGAAGATGTTAGAAATACCGCAATCATAAGAATAGTCCAAACGAATTGATCGACTTCCAACAAAAAACTGTAAGCCATATTCCCAATAAAAACATATGTGAAAGTGAGCGGCAAAAAGAAAACGGCCCACCGTTTAGACTGAATTGCACAAGAAAAGCCCTGGTACCACCGCGTAACAAACAAGACCACAAAGGGCACAAAACCAGCCAAGCCAAGATTTAAGAGAATATCGAGAAATCCATTGTCCGCAAAAAACACAGGAAAAAGAGTCCACCCTTGCCTTTCCATCATCAAGTAACGGAAACTTTTCTGCATCCATAGAGCGCCATAGCCATATCCAAGCCATGGTTTTGGCAACCAGAAGTTGAAAATGAGGTCGCTCCACAGGGGAGTACGCCCGGTCATGGTAGCCGACCTGCCCAGCAAGCCAAAAAAGAATTCAAGATTGGTAAAGAAAATTAAGGCAAAAGCTGTAGTAATTCCAATAAACAGGTAATAATGCCAGGGTCTGAGGTATGTATGCCATCTCAACCAGGCAAAGCTCAACCCCAGGAAAAGATGAAGAACAAGAAAAACGATAATCCCAGTCGCTGACCGGCTACCAAAGACAAGCACGAACGACAATAAATAGAATGCAAAATCAAATATTCTTCTTATTACTGACCAACCTGTGGAGTACAACAAACGGAAGAGAAAAATTGCATTAAAGTAGGCCCAAATGTTTCCAGCATGGTTTCTATGCCAGAAAATTCCTCTCCACGATCCAACGTAAGGCGGGTTATACATAATTGCGCTTGGTAAGAACAGCAACGCCAAGATGCTCAGCGCAACCCCCAACACAGCCACCCAGGTTAATATCTCGATACTGCCCTCCAAGCCAAATCGAACACAGATATAAGCACCCATCGCTGTCGCAAAGAACAAGAATACTAATTTATACAATGAGGCATCAAGATATACAGACCATGTCAGAGAAAGGACTGCAACGATCAAAAAAATAACAAGACTAAAGTTCTGTCTCCATAAAATAACATATCTCGCACCCAAGTCTTTAACTATAATAAAAATTAAAATCAAGATCAACGCAAACAAAATCACTGGCATGAGTTCCCAACCATCCCCGTCGAATAAAATGACATCAGGGAAGGCCGAGCTGCCAACCAGAGCATAAATATTAACGATCAACAAAGCGTATAGCAGAAGAAGCAGTTCCATTGCCGATAGAAGAATTCGAATGAAGGTCTTTTTGAACATTTTCATATTGCACCAAACCTTAATACGCACCCCTTCCTAGTAAAACTGTCCACATGGTACGAAAAAGGATTTGAATATCAAGCCACAGCGAATAATTGTTGATGTAATACAGATCATCCTCTGTGTGCAAATGCATTACCTTTTCGCTCCTACCATTAACTTGCCACCAGCCTGTCAACCCAGGTGGGACTGCAAAACGCTTGCGTTGCCAAGGTTGATACCTATCCACCAGATACGGCATTTCCGGCCTCGGTCCCACCAGACTCATTGATCCCAAGACGACATTGAAAAATTGTGGTAATTCATCCAGACTGAAACGTCGCAAGAATCGGCCACTACGCGTTACCCTTGGATCGTTTTCTGTCTTGTGGATCAGATTTCCATGTTCATCCTTTTGTTCTACAAGCGTTTGCAGTTTTTCTGCATCTTTAATCATGGTCCTGAATTTATACATCTCGAAAATACGCCCATTCTCTCCTGCACGTTTCTGACGAAAAAGGATTGGCCTTCCATCGTCCAAAAAAATGACCAGAGCGACCAGTCCCATCAAAGGCAATGCCAATACCAAGGCAATTAATCCAATTAACAGGTCAAAACCTCGTTTGACCAGGAGCTGATAATCACTCAGTGCTGGCGCGCGTAAATCCAGCATCGGGATTCCTGCAAAGTCTTCGATATCGGTCTTGTATAAGGCCAGGTCAAAAAAGCCCAGCGCAACCCATACCTTGACCGGCAGATCAGTAGTCAGGGACACAACCTCTGCCATACGCTCGTACACAGAATAGGGGAGGGCAATGACCACATCGGTGACTTCCGCATCAGTGATCACAGCACGGATATCTTTGATCCCACCTCTTAGGAGAGGACGCGTCTTCAGAGGGGAAACTTGCGCATCGTCCACATAGCCGACACAAATCATGTTAGCGATATCTGCAGTTTCAATCTGCTGGCGCACACGCAATCCAAGCGGCCCGGATCCCACGATCAAAACCCGACGTATGCTATCCGGCCAGTCCTTCCGCAAACGGAATCCCAACCTCGCCAATACTCGCCAGCCCAGGAAAGACGCATAAACAATCATGACAAACGACAAAAACATCGCCCGCGAAACCTCGCGGAATGAAAAATACAATATCCCCGCCATGGAAATGGATGCAATGAAACTGGCTATGGTAAGGGAGCTAAATTCATCCACCATGCGCAGATATTTACGACCATCATAAATTGCATAAGCAGACAGAATGCTTACCCAGATCGCAGGAAATACGAAATAAAGAGAACCAGGCAGTTGGATGCTATCTGGCATCGGCTGGATAAATGAAAAGCGGTTCAAGATCGGGCGTAAAGCAGTTGAGAGCCACAGCCCAAAGGCAACCAAAAAAGCGTCCAGGATCATCGAAAGAATTGCGAAGTTGATTGAGAATCGCCGCAACATGTAACTACCTCGGATTATTCGGGGAGCGGTACGCCAAGAATATGGTGTACGAAAACACGCCAAAAGAATAAAGGATTGCCGATTAGGTATCTTTTCCACAACCTGCCAGGTTCAATTATAAGGCGGCCCAACCACTCCATTCCGTGATTTGTCATCCAACTAGGAGGCCGGCGCAATTCCCCTGAAACATAATCAAAAACAGCACCACCATTAAAAATTATTTTTACATCCAAATCGTCAAAATTTTCCATAATCCAGTATTCTTGCAGCGGCATTCCCATTCCCACAATTAGTAAATCCGGTTTGGCTGAATTGATTTGTGCAATAACATCTTGATTTTCAGGATGCCCCGGTTTCTTAGAAAAAAAGCCATGGTGAGTACCTACAATTTTTAGCGCAGGAACCTTCTTAATAATTTTTTGACGAGCCATCTCAGCTACACCAGGCAAAGCGCCAACAAAAAACATCGATAGTGACTTTTCGGAAGCGAAAGAAGCAAGTTGCCACATAAAATCTGCGTATGTGATTTTTTCGACGATTTTCTTTTTTATCAACTTTGCCCCAATTGCTACCCCTGCTCCGTCGCAAAAATTTATAGCACTTCTCTGAATATAAGATCTAAAAAGCCTGTCGGTATAAGCGATATTCAGTGCATGGATATTGGAATTGGCAATAATTGATTTACTATTTGAATTTGCTAAAATATCAATGTACTCCAGCAAATCGCTGAGAGTAATTGAATCTATTTGAACACCTAATAAATTTACAAAATTATCTTTACAAAGTTTCATAGATAATCGTTATAAAACTTGCTAAAGCTAACAGTTGAATCTATCTCGTTCTTTTAAAACTCTATCAATGTCCAAATTCATCTTTTTCACTCTGATTAACCAACTAGCTTCTCCCAGTACTTTTTCCCTTGCAGCCATACCAATTTCCTTCCAGCGACATTGATCCTTATAGGCCTGACGTAGTATTTGCTTCAAATCATCTTTATCACTAGGAGAAAATAAGTATCCTTGTTCACCGTGATTTATCATTTTTTTTGCATCCTCATATGATGATGCGATCACCGGCAATCCCATAGCCATATATTCGTAAAGTTTCAATGGAGAATGATACATTTCCCCAATTTCCATTTTAGCATTGCCCATAAACCCCAAATCGAAACCAGCAATATAAGGTGGAATTTGGTCCCAGGAAACTCGACCGGTAAAACAAGTATACTCCTGCAACTCAAATTGCGCTGCCTGTTCCTCCCAGGTTGCGCGCATCGGACCATCACCTACTACCACAAGGTTAAGATGGATGCCTTCCCTTCGAATATTTGCTAGAGATTCTAATAATACATCCAAGCGATGCCAATTAACAAGCGCTCCAACGAAACCTAACACCGGCCCGTCAAATAATCTTTTTGGAGTGTACTTCTTTGGATCAAAACGAATGGTATCTACACCATTTGGGATGACAAGAATTTTCTCGCTAGGAATATTTACATTATCCAAAATCATTTCCTTCAATGTATTTGAAACACACACCAGTACATCGCATTTTCGATATGCCCACAGTTCCATCATTCTCGCTATAGCAGACAAAACGATGCTTTTTCTTTCAACCTTCGCTTCATAAAAAAATAGTCCGCTTGTCTCCAGAATCCATGGTATCCCCTGCCTTTGAAAAATCCAGCCTAACAGTTGAAGCGAAGCGAGACGTTCGTAAACCCAATCAACATTACGATTCAACTCTCGCCATGCTTGCATACTATGAAATAGTCCCAAAATCAAACGGACAATATCTGCGCCTAGTCGGAGAAAAAAACTGCGTTCCATTCTTTCTTCGCTTCGAACCGTAATGGTGCGAGGCAGGCGATCACCAACAATATAAGGATGAACAACCCAACCCAATGACTTAAATGCCTCTATGACACCTAAAACATGAGTTCTGGGCCCACTAGCTTCTGCATCCAGTCTTGTTGATACACGTGGCGCAGCAGAAAGATAACCTAACCGTTTCGGATGCAAAACCAGAGAAACCTGTTTATTCTCATTAAGGGAATTCATAAAACATCCTGATAGATCTGCGCCAGCCGGACTCCTTGCAGTCCGGCATCATATTCATTCTCTACGTGCAATCTTCCCGCCTCCAACATATTATCCCATTCACTTGGGTTGTTGACCCACCAAAGGAGTCTATCCACCAAACCCTGAATATCACGTTCAGAAACAAGCCAATCATTCATCCCATACTGCACCACTTCTGGGATATCACAATGTGAAGTACTCACAACTGGCATACCGGTCGCCATCATCTCTATAATAGAAACAGGAGCTCCTCCTTCGGTGTCGCCGTTGGAAGCGGTCACGCTGGGCAAGATAAATAGATGGTGCTGATATGCCTCGTCAAACAACACTTTATGTGGTTGATAACCAAGTAGCCTGGTTTTTGGTTTGAGTCCACTTTTGTCGAGGATTTCCAAAATGCGCCGCTTCTCAAATTGGCTGTGCCGTTGAGGGTTTGCATCGCCGATGATGGTCAACTCAATAGACAAAGCACGCTGGATTTGCGCCAATGCTTCCAGAGCATAAGGGATACCTTTCTTTTCGATAAAGCTGCCTGCAATAAGAACACGAAAGGTCTCACCGGACTGCCAGTGTCGCGGTTTGAAAGGAATGGCGGCGACCTCAATCCCAAGATGATGCACCTTGGCTTTTTCGAGTGGGCATCCCAGTCCAATGACCTGCTGTGCCATAAATGGTCCCTCAAATAGGAACGCATCCGCCTGGTCAAATAGCTCCTGGTATCTCTCCAGCCACTTCTTATCTTCCGTTGGTAATCTATTGACATCGTACCCATAAAACGTAACAACATGCTTGACGCCAGTGGAACGGACAGATTTGAGATACGTCCAACCAATATCGCCAAAATGATTGTGGACAATATCCGCCTTCACAGACCTTGTTATCCGTGATAAAAAATTCGCACGTTGCCTAAACTTTAAATTCCGCCGAATTTTTTCCCAGTAAAATCCGGCTCTAGATTCAGCCGCGAGGCAGTGGATATTTGGTAGCAAAAATTGTTCCAGGTTCCGAGTTCGTTCACAAACAATATGAAGATCAATGTTTCCAGGAAGATTCTTCGCTTGGTTATACATCCAAGTTTGCGTTTGCGGCAACCAGATGGGGAAATTGTGAATGACCCGGATTATCTCTGTCGTCATGGGGATCTGTTCCTCTGCCAAAGCAAAATCCATAGTTCCAGAATTTGATTGCGGTTTTTGATCCAGTTCAAGCCCAAATATATTATCCCACCAAAGAAAATCAAAAGTAAAAACAATAATTCATTTGAAATTTTTCCAGAAAAATAGACTTCCCCCATTAAAACGAGTAAAAACATAATTATGCCATTTATCAATGATCCTTGAAGTGCCTTCAAGAAACGCGAGAAGGGTAAACTAATCAATCGAAACGGAAAATAAAAACTAGGGTAGAAAAGAATCAAGGATGCGGCTGCATAAGAAACCACCATTCCAACAATTCCCCATTGAAGACCAATAAAAAACATGATGACCACCAATGTCCCAGATCCAATTCCCCATTTGAATAACCAATCTGTTTTCCCTTTTACCTGATAAATTACCCCAACTGTTGTTCCAATGGATTGAATCATGCTTACGGGAGCCAAGATCATAATTAATAAAATGACCGGCTGCCATTTTTCTCCAAATAAAACGAGAACAAATGGTTTAGCAAGAGCAAGAACACCAAGCATCAGCGGAAACGTAATTAATGCAATGTGCCGAACAACATTTAAATATACGGAAGAAAAACGTTCGTTATCGTTCTGAATCGTTGACAACACAGGATATAAGACTCGACCAATTACGGCAGATATATTTTGAATAGGAAACAGGAGAATCCGATAAGCTAGCGTATAGTATCCTAAATCCTGCGCGCCAAGGAAGCGACCAATTAAAAAATAATCTGCATTACGCGCGAAATAGTTGAAAACATTAAAACCTGTAAGATTTAAGCTGAACTGGCTAACTGCTAACAGTTCCTTCCCATCAAAAAGGAACTGGGGGCGCCAGGAGCTCGAACGCCAGAGTAGGATGGTCGAGAGAAAAGCAGTGGTCAAAGTCTGCGCTACCAAACTCCATACACCCGCGCCAGCGAATGCCAACCCAATACCGATCACTGCGCCACCAAAGGCAGAGAAAACCTCCAACTTTGCCAGCTTATGAAATGATATGAAGCGCTCCAACAATGCCTGTTGTAGTATGCCAAGTCCTGAAAAGAAAAAACTAACTGAAAGCACTTGGAGAACAGGCACAACCCGCGGTTCTTGATAGAGCAGCCCACCCAGCGGGGCTAGAAAGAACAATAACAGGGAAACAAGCAAGCCGAATCCTGCATTAATCCAGAAAATACTGGAAAGCAACAGTTCAGACAACTTGGTTCTTTGGATAACGGCAGCAGATGTTCCTAAGTCTTTAAATATATTAATAAAACCAATAACGACCATCGCCATTCCAACAAGGCCAAAGTCGGAAGGAGAAAGAAGCCGGGCTAAGATAACAGTTGTTAGTAATTGAGTTCCAAGCCGACCAGCCTGTGAGGCTGCAGACCACTTGACTCCGGAAACTGTTTTGTTTCTTAAGACGCTCATGGTTTTTTCGCAACAACCATATACATCCACGTCCAGCGTTCTGTCTTATCAATTTTGTCCATGCAGTAAGCAGATCCCTGGATAAAAAGTCCAACAACGTCAATGATATGAAGCCATCGAATCAGTCCGCGATTAAACCGGTAAATGTTATAAACAAACAATTGACCAAATGTGACCCAGAAACCTGATAACGCTTTAAGTTCTACTATTTCAAACCCAACCTTTTCGAATAAATATTTTATTCCAAATTTGCTATAACGATAAAAATCCCTCGGCTCTTCGTGTAAATGCCATATGAAAGGGATACTGTATATTGCATAACCGCCGGACTTCAATATGCGAAAACATTCGAGCAAAGCCAGTTCTGGCTCTTCAAGATGCTCTAGAACTGCTGTACAAATCGCCGAATCATACGATGCATCGTCAGCAGGAATATCATATGCAGTGCCAATTAAATCAATATTTGACCTATTATGAATTGTTTCTTCATGGTCAACGCCAATATGCTCTGTTGTATACGAAGCAAACAAATCTTTATATGGTTTTACACCACATCCTATATCGACAAGACGCCCATTTATATAACGAGCCGCAAATTTCCTAAGCTCACGGTCATGTATATGTTTAACAAGAATATTATGCATTCACCTTCACTCAATACCTATTTGATACACATAAGTTATGACACTATCCCAAAGGAACACTGCTTCGGGATGGATGAGGGAGTGCTGGTTACAATCAAACAAAGGGTCTTCTTTTTTGGCAATATAGAGATGCTTTGCTAAAATCAACACGAACTTACACAAACAAAGTGTATATTAACCAACTTTCATAAATGTCAATAATTGATTCTTGGAACATACTTTGCTCTTGGTAAAAGATATCGCATGAGGATTAATTCAAATACTGTACCTGTCTTGCCATAATTGCGTGTTGCTACATCAATTATGGTTTTTTTTTCTTTTCCTTTGGATAATGGTTCTTTAGTTACTTCTACATAATTCCATACATTGTGAATTCCATAATTTAATGCAAATTCTTCGATTATCCTCCTAAGATTTTCCTCTCGTTTTTCAAGAGTGCACTCAGAAAATTGCGGGCCAAATTTATCAGTCTGATCTACTGCAGGAACTCCAGCAACCACTCGGTCGTTAGGAATATTCTTGACAATCAAAGAACCTAACATTGCAAGGGATCGATCTCCAATCGTTACTGGTGAAACTAAATTGTGACCAACCAACCACACATCATCACCGATATTAAGTGGCGCAACACTATCAAAACGACATCCTACTACAACATCGCCAAATTTCATATGTGTCCATAATTGACTATGAGCGCCAATACCAACATTGTTCCCTATTACTGTTCCACCTTGGCTATCGATTATTGAATTATTACCCAGCCAAAAATTATGGCCTATTCTTATCTTTCCCGGCCCGGGAAAAAAACACCCGAAATACACTGTACCAAAATCTCCAATTTCGAAATCATCGGCCTCCACTAGGACATTATCTTGAAAAATGACACCATCGCCAATTCTTACTTTTTTACAGTTAAACCTAACATTACGGCCAAAAACTGTTCCACGTCCAATTTTGACATCCTTAGTTTTTAACGTAGGGCGATTCAACAATCTTTTCACAATAAATTTCAGATATTGACGATAAATTTTTATAGCCATAAACATTATGCTCCAATGTCACTCATTACTTTTGTGCTCACGGGTCTTAATTTTATAACTATAATGCAGGAATATAAATATCAAATTTCATACAAAACGAAAATAAATAGACCCACTAGAAGCTCATTGGTGGGTCTATTTATTTCTAAAGTAAGATGCTTACTTCAACGCCTGCGTTTCCGCTTTGGACCTCATAATCGCCCAGGCCAGCACAGCCAGCAGGACCAACACAACTACCCAACCGCCAAATCCCAGGTTCTTATAGGTCACGACAATAGGAGCCACGATCAGCGCCACCAGGTTGACCACCTTGATCATCGGGTTGAGCGCCGGACCGGCTGTGTCCTTGAATGGATCGCCAACCGTATCGCCGACTACGCCAGCCTTGTGACGCTCGGAGCCTTTGCCCAGGTTCTCAGCCGGTTTTTTCGGCTCGTCCTCGATCAACTTCTTGGCGTTATCCCATGCGCCGCCAGAGTTGTTGAGGAACACCGCCAGCAATTGGCCGGAAAGGATGATGCCCGCCAGGAAACCGCCCAGGGCTTCCACTTGCAGCATCAGCCCGACGACGATTGGCGTCACGATACCCAACAAAGCCAAACCGACCAGTTCTTTCTGCGCCGCAGTCGTAGAGATCGAGACCGCCTTGGCGTAATCAGGCTTGATCTTGCCTTCCAGCACGCCCGCCTTGAACTGGCGGCGCGCTTCTTCCACGATCAGGGCGGCCGCGCGGCTGACTGCCTGGATAGCAAACGAAGAGAACAACCACGGCAATGCGCCGCCGATCAACATCCCGACAAACACCTGCGGCACATCCACACGGATGCCGTTCGCCAGCGCCGTCGGGTCCACCCGGCCCACATCCACCATGAACGAACCGAACAGCGAAACCGCCGCAATGACCGCCGACCCGATTGCCACGCCTTTCGTAATCGCCTTGGTCGTATTCCCAACCGCGTCCAGGTCGGCCATGATTTGCTGGGCCTCTCTGGTTTCCTTGTCTTCCAAACCAGACCAGGACATCTCACCGATCCCATTCGCGTTATCCGAGATCGGACCGAAAGAATCCATCGCTACATTGTTACCGGTCAGGGTCAACATACCGATACCGGTCATGGCAACGCCATACAAAATAAAATTAATTTGCTGTGCCGCTGTCAAGCCGGGAACCGTACCCATGATAAAGATGGACGCCACAATTGTCAACGCGATCACGATCACAGACCACACGGAAGATTCGAAACCAACCGAAATGCCCTGCAAGATCAAAGTAGCCGGGCCGGTATCTGCCGCTTTCTTGATATCCTTTACAGGCTTGCTATGCGTACCGGTAAAATATTCGGTCAGGCGATCGATCATGATAGCCAGCAACACGCCGACCGCAACCGTCGTCGGCACCCGCCACCAGCCTCCCCATTGCGCCATAGCGGGGTCGCTAAGGTAGAAAAAGCCCGCGCCAAAGAACAAAACCGCCGAGATGGCCGCAGAAGAGAGGAAACCGCGGAAGATAGCCTTCATCGCGTCCCCGCCCTTACCCGGGCCGCCCTTGACAGCATACGTACCGATGATGGATGCCAGCACGCCGATACCGCGCACGATGAGCGGGAAAATGATCCACTCCAGCCGCCCGGTAATCGAATGCAGCGCCAGGCCCAGGATCAGGCCAGAAACGATAGTCACTTCGTAGGATTCGAAGATGTCCGCCGCCATACCAGCACAATCGCCGACGTTATCGCCCACCAGGTCTGCGATGACCGCCGGGTTACGCGGATCATCCTCAGGGATACCTGCTTCCACTTTACCGACCAGGTCTGCGCCGACGTCAGCCGCTTTGGTAAAAATGCCGCCGCCCACGCGCATGAAGAGCGCCAGCAGCGTACCGCCAAAGCCAAAGCCCAGGAGCGCGTCCGGCGCAGCAATGCCGAGGATGATGAAGATAACCGTTCCGCCGAGCAAGCCCAGGCCGTCAGTCAACATGCCGGTGATCGTACCTGCGCGATAAGCAATGCGCAGCGCGTCCCCAAACGAGCGCCGGGAAGCGGACGCCACTCGCACATTGCCCTGCACTGCCATGCGCATACCGATCTGCCCGACAGCCAGGGAAAACCCGGACCCCATCACAAACGCAATGGCGCGCGCCAACCCGATAATCAGTCGCACCTGCCCTTCGTCCACGCCTTCGAAACGCTCAAGCGCCTCAGGAGTCGGCGGGACGATATAGACCGAGAAAAACAGGGCAACGGTCAAGATCGCGATCAGGGGCAGAATGGACTTCAATTGTCGCTTGAGATAGGCATCTGCGCCATCGCGGATAGCGCCCCAGACTTCCTGCATCTTCTCTGTGCCTTTGTCTTCGCGCAAGATCTGGCTGCGCAGGAAAATGGCATACAGGAGACCCAGGATGGCAACGCCAAAAACAGCCCATATTGCAATTGCTTCGAAAGGTGTCAGTCCATGCATTGCGTACATTGAGAAGTATTCCTCCCGGCATAAATAAAATTTAGGCGATTTCCGCCTATGCTATGCAAAAAGCATTTTACAAGGCCTATACCATTGTGTCAAGAATTACGAAGGCCTTGTTTCGTAGCACGATAGGACCGGTTATGCGCGGTTGATAAACGAGAATGCGGAGATTCACATCATCCGCATTCTCGTTTACCGCGCAGGCAGGTCAAGCGGCCGGTTTTTCAGGCGGGTGCGCGCGATAATATTTCAGGTAACGCATGGCATTGGCGTCCCGCCCGCGCAACAGGTCGGTGGCGCGGATGTGAAGCGCATATTTCATCGGATCGGTGATGGCGCAAGTCGCCCCAGCCACAATGGACATGGACAGGAACGCCATGTTGATGGTATCCCGCTCCGGCAGGCCAAAAGAGACATTGCTGGCGCCCAGGTTGACGTTGACGCCGAATTCACGCCGCACCAGTTCGATCGTGCGCAGGGTAACGACCGAGGCGCGCTGGTCGGCGCCTACCGTCAACACCAGGGGATCGATGACGATGTCGTCGGCTGGGATTCCCAGTTGGGCGGCGCGTTCGATGATCTTGGCAGCGACCGCCAGGCGGCTCTCCTCATCGGCAGGGATGCCGTTATCGTCCATGGTCAGGCCGATGACCGCCGCGCCGTGTTCCTTGACCAGCGGTAATACCGCGTTCAGGGATTTCTCTTCGCCATTGACCGAGTTGACCAATGTCTTTCCCGAGCAAAGAGGCAGGGCGGCTGCCAACGCCGCCGGGTTGGGCGAATCCAGGCACAACGGGATGTCATATTCGTCCGTCAACAATTTGACGACCTGTTGGATGACAGCCACGTCATCGATGCCCGGCACGCCCACATTCACATCCAACACATCCGCCCCGGCGGCAATTTGCTTGCCAGCCAGGTCGCGGACATAATCCATGTTGCCTTCCTGTAAGGCCGCAGCCAGTTTCTTGCGCCCGGTGGGGTTGATCTTTTCACCGATCACCACGAACGGGCCTTCTGTATCAATGACTGCTTTTTTTGTCTTGCTGCGAAGTTCTGTTTTCATCATTCTCCTATTTACCACAGATCCCAAAGGGGACGCTGTACACACGGATAAACCCTGCTGGGGCGATAAACAAAATCACCGTTTATCTGTGGTTGTGGTTTATTTGACTCCCATCAACTCCTTGGCTACATTGACCGCGCCGATGGCGTCTTCCGAATAGCCATCCGCCTCGATCTTTTGCACCCACTCGCGCGTCACCGGCGCTCCGCCCACCATCACCTTCACCTTCATGCCGCGCTTGGTCGCCTCATCGATGACTTCCTTCTGCTTCACCATCGTGGTCGTCAACAGCGCGCTCAGGCCCACAATGTCCGCGCCCACTTCCTCGGCTTTGGCCAGAATGTCGGCTGTGGCAACATCCACGCCCAGGTCGTAGACCTCGAAGCCGGACGAGGTCAACATCGTCCCCACCAGCGACTTGCCGATCTCGTGGATGTCACCTTCCACCGTCGCCAGCACCACCTTGCCCAGCATCTGGCGGGTTGCGCCGGAGGCCTTCATGGCCGGTTCCAGCACGGCGATGGCCGATTTCATGGCTTCGCCTGCCATGACCAATTCGGGCAGGAAGGCCACCCCGCAGGCGAAGTCATCGCCCACCTTGTTGACGCCGGGCATGTAGCCCTCGGTGATGGCAACCAGCGGATCCATGCCCGCCGCCAGCGCCTGCCTGGCCAGGTCTGCGGAGACCTCTTCGTCCCCGTCCATGATGCTTTGCGCCATTTGTTCGAACAGTTCTTTTGACATGATCTTCTCCTTGTATGAATAATCTTCTTGTATGTGATGATTCTTCCTACCGGCAACAACCTCTTCAAGAGGCGGTTACTCTGAAAGTTCGCGCGCGGCCCTGGACAGAATCTCATCCAGCGCCTGGCTGGTAGCCTCCGGCAGTGTATCTTCCAGCGGACCGGCCAGGATCTCTTCCACTTTCGCCCTCGCGTTGGTATACATGCCTGGTTTGCCCAGTTCCAGCCACTGTTCGAGGGTATGGCGGTCGAGCAGGCCAGACAGGTAGAATTCATCGCTGCGCGAGAGCCTGCGCGTGGATTTGCGTCCCAGGAAATGACCGCCCGGCCCAACAGCCACAATGTCATCGGTCAAGACCTTGTCTGGGCCGGAATCTACACCCTGGAAGAGACGCTCGCAAACGTGTGCGATTTCATTGTCTACCACGATCTGCTCCAGGACCAGGAGTTGGTCGCCCTCCAACTCGCCAAGTCCTACCAGGATGTCTGATCCTGACAAGACCGGCGCGATGGAAGTGGTCATCTTTTCGAGGACCGCTTCGGGGCCAGGGGAACGCGCGTCGGCGGTGCAGCCGGCCGAAGTCGAGGGAAGGGCGTAGAAGCGTCCCATTTCGACCAGCGCGGCAGACATCAATCCCATTTCGGGCGTTCCCGCCGTATAGGCCCCGGTTCGGAAGTCAATTGTACCAGTGGCGCTGCTATAAATCATAGGGCGACCGGGATGCGCCAGTTGGTAGACGATCATGGACGAGAGGGCTTCAGCGTTCGCAATGCAGAGATTCCCGAACAGACTGGATGGGCCGGTCGTGCCGGGCACCGGCATAGGCAGGACCATGACCGGCAGGTCAAGGCTCCCCAGTTCGATGTAGGCGTCCATCATCGGGCCGTCGTGGACGAGCGGCGAAACCGGGCAATAGATGAACGAGAAGGCATGGCTTTCACGAACCTGCTCCTCGCTTCCCAGGATGGCAACCAGGCCCTCCGCCAGGAAGGCAGCCTGCCTCTCGTTATGGAGTTCGTGCTGCAGGTGTTTCGAGCAAAACTTCGCGCAAGTAAACCACTCATACAGAGGCCGGACGTGGGCGGGTTTGTCCTCCGCCGCGACCGGCGCCCAGGACATGACGCCCATATCCATCTTTTGGAAGATGCGCATGGCGAGTTCGTTGTCCTTGTCGGTGCCATAGTGGCGGTCCCCGGTTTCGAAATCCTGGGCAAAGGCCGCCGTGCCATCCATGGCGTAACGAGAAACGGGTGAAGGAAGCGGGTAGTTGTAGACCGGGTTGCGCGCGCCCAACACAAAACTTTTAGGGGAGGTTTCGATGGCCTGGTCAACGAGTTCGGGCGGGATACGGGCAACCTTGCCTTCCCAATCCACGCGCGCGCCATGCGCCTCAAGAAGCGCAAGCGCCTTTTTGCTGTGGTAGCGCACCCCGGCTTCCGCCAGGATGCGCAAGGTTTCGGTGTGGATTTTTTCCTTCTCGGCTTCGGATAGTAACTGGCAGTGATATTTCATATGGTTCGCCTTGATAATTATATTTTATGGACTCTCTACGAACGACTGGCGCTGGCTTCCATCTCGCGCGCGCGTCTCTCGATCTTGTCCAATTCGCGTTCCACGTCCTCGCCCAACGGCAAGGACTGGTGCGTGTTGAGAATCTCGTGCAACGTCTCTTGAACCTCGTCTACCAGGGTAGGCCGCCCGGACGAGGACCAGGCCTCATAAGAATCGCGCACATTGAAATCGCTGACGTAGACTTCCCCACTGCGCATGGCGTTGCGCGTGGAGCGCCGCCCCAGGAAGTTGGCGCCATGTTCCACAGCCGCCAGGTCCACCTCGAGCCATTCTTCTACGCTCGTGTCGATCCCATCCGAGAGCCGCGAGCAGCGCCGGAAGATTTCCACGTCGATCATCAGTTGCTCCAGGCTCAAGATCATCGCGCCGCTCAACTGTCCCGGTCCGACCAGCAAATCAGGCCACGAGAGGATAGCCATCGTCCAGCTCAACGCGCGCTCATAGCCGGAGCGCACGCCGGGAATGTAATGCCCCGGATTGCCGGCCGAGGCTTCCACCGGCAGGCCATAGTGGCGCGCCATCTCGGTCACTGCCGTTCCCAACAAACCGTGCTCCACTTCCCCGCCAGTATAACGTCCAGTATGCGGATCAATAATTGAAGGCGCGGGCGCATAAAGGACAGGCGTGCCAGGCGCCGCCGCCTGGATCAGGCATACCATGGCAAGCGTTTCGCAGTTGGACAACATGACAGTAGAGATCAGGCTGGCCGGCGCTGTGCCGCCCATCATGGGCATGGGCATAATGGCGGCCGGGAAACCCCATTCGATGGTCTCCAGGTAAGCGTCCGTGTGTTCCGCTTCGATCACCAGGGGCGAGACCGGGGTAAGCAGGAACGAAAATGGGTTCGATTTTTTTATTTCCTGCTTGCCGCCGAACACGGTTCCTAATACTTCCAGCATCCAGCGCGATTCTTCGACCGTATACGAACAATCCTGGAGGTGCTTCGAGAAATTGGCAACCATTTCCCGCCAGTAGCGCACCGAATCCCCCATGCTTTTCTGGAAGAAGGTAGCCTCCACCATAGACCAGTACACGCCAACCTCATCCAGCGCATCGATCAAGCGCGTGGCGTCCAGCCAATCGGCAAAGGTGGCCTCCCTGCGCTCTGCGGTGTCCGGGTCCATCACATAGATAGCGGCGCCGTCGGCCAGGAGCGTGCACTGGTTTTCGTTGACGGGAAATTCCCAACCCGGCCGCCGGCCGCCAAGTTTGAATTTCTTGGGCGCCAGGCGCAGGGATTCCTCCACCAGCGAGCGCGGGAAACGAACAATATTGGATTTGCTGTCCACATCCGCGCCCGCTTTTTTCAAAATTTTCCGGCCCCGATCAGTATCTACACGCACCCCTTTGGTAGCCAGGATGGACAACGTGCGTTCGTGCACCTGGGCAATCTCATTATCCGACAATACTCTCAAATCGGTTTCCATAAGAAACCCTCTTTTCCTTGATCTTTTTGGATTTGCAGTTGTATGGCCCGGCAGAACGTATACCAATGCCATACAATGCTCTCGTTCAAATGAATGTCAGGGAGTTGGGTATCGATGGCGGTTGAACGTTCGTCCGCCGGACTCTTGCGCCAGGAGCAGTATTTACGGGGAAATCAAAAACCCGCTCCTGGAGGAAGAGGCGCATCGTTCATTCTTTTCCTCCTATCTCCCGGTCTGCCGCTTCCAGGATACGGGTCAATTCGGCCTGCTGGACGGGATCCAGCGGCTGCGGACGATGGTTTTGGATGATGGATTCGACCTTCTCGCGCGCCACTTCGACCGGGTCGCGCATCTTTCCCGACGGGTCGGCCTGCGCGGTCAACTCGGAGAATTTCCGCTCCCGGAGATTTTCCCGTGTATGCCGGTGCTTCAGGAACAAGCCGCGCGGCCCAACCTCCTTGATGACATCCAGCGCCAGCGCTTCGCGGCTGGTATCCAGCCCGGCTGCCTCGATGCGGACGCGATGATAGATGTCGCTGTCGAGGATCACAGATTCTGGATAGAGCAGGTTGCAGGATTCGAGCAAGCCCAGGCCGGAGCCGGTCTCTGCGCCTGCCAGGGCGCACAACATCAGGGAAGTGGCCGCGTCGCCGGCCTGCTGCCAACCAGGGACGCGCCCATCCGTGGCAAAGATGCCCGCCAGCGTAGGCACACCCCAATGATGCGCCATTTCCACGCCAATGGGATACAGCAACGTGCCTTCCCAGGCGGTCGCAAGGTAGCCGCCCGTGCGCGGGTGCATGACGCCCGGCATGAAGGAATGGAAGACCGGCGCGCCGGGATGCGCCATCTGGATCAACACCAGCGCCGAGACGATTTCCGCGTCGCCAGCCACCACCGTGCCAGCCAGGGTAGCCGGCCCGGTGGAGCCAACGTTTGCCATGGACATGAAGCCGACCGGCAAGCCCGCCTCAGCGAACAACAAGGCCGATTCCATGCCCTCTTTATCCTGGCCGAGAGGGGCGATACAGCACACCAGCAGGGAAAGCGGCGGGCGTTTGCGCATGGTTTCTTCATTGCCCGCAATCACGCGCGCCATCTCGACCGCGTAACGTCCCAACTCTTCGCCCATCACGGTCTCGGACTGGACATGCTTGACGGTGTTGTTGTACGAGGCGTCAATTTCGTGCAAGGGGGCGGTGTCGAGATGATCGGCGGCGCTGACAATGGGCCAGTAGAAGCCAATCGAAGGCAAGGCGTCGGCCACGCGCGCCATGGTTGCCACGTCGCTTTTGCGCGAGGCGCGCCGCTGGCGGGTGGCAAAGTCTATCGTCTCCACGCCGCAGCCGTCGGTGGCGCAGTACATTCCTGCGCCGTCCAGCGCCAGGTCGTGGGCGGGGGAGCGGGCGCCCATTGTATAGAAACGAGGCGCCGTTTTAAGGGAAGCAAGCGCCAGGTCCGGGGAGATGCGCACGATCTGGTTCTCGAAGTCCACGCGCGCGCCGTGTTCCGCATAAATATCCAGGCACTTTTTGGAAGGGCAATGAACGCCGGTCTCGGACAGGATTTCGAGCGCGCCGTTTGCCAGGGTCTCGATCTGCCGTTCATCTACGATGTGGTAGGGTTGCTTGGGACGAATGGGTTGGAGCAATGGGGTTTCGGTAAACATAATTTCTTCTTCCGACCTTGCAAAAGTTTTGGACTCTTGCAAGGTCCTGGCGATTGCCCAGGAAGGTCAATCGCTTATCCTAATTCCTTGCCAGCCGCAGCCAGGATGCGCGTCAACTCATCGCGCTTGTTCGGTTCGAGCGGCTCGGGCTGGTGTGTTTCGAGGATGGTTCGTACGCGCTCGCGCGCCACTTCGCGCGGATCGCGGAACTTGTTGGCAGCGTCGAGTTCATGCGTAACGCCGCGCACCAGGGAGGCAGGCATGTGCTGGCGGGTATGCTTCTGCCCCAAAAAGTGCCCGCCTGGGCCAACCCTGGCAATCGTCTCCAGCGCCAGGGTATCTTCATTGACTTCCATGCGCATCAGGTAGGTGCGGGCGCGCTGGTAGATGTCTTCGTCGAGGATGATCTGCTCTGGGTACAGGCGGGTGTAGGAGCGCGCCAGCCCCATGCCGGTGACGATCTCCGGGCTGACCAGGCCAGCCAGGAAGGCGTCCATGCCGGGTTCGGCGGCGGACTGCCACGTGCCGGTCTCGAGCGAATCCGTACCGTAGCAGGCGCCCAGGCAGGGGACGCCCCAGTGATGCGCCATGTCCACCACCCCGTATCGGCCGCGCGCGTCGCGCGGGTAACTGATATAGCCGCCGGTGCGCGGATCAGCCCAGGCTTGCATGATGGAATGGAAGACCGGCGCGCCGGGCGCTGCCAATTGCATTAAAACGATCGCGCTGATGACTTCCGCGTCGGCCATGGCCAGGGCGCCAGCGTGGGTGGCAGGCGCAGTAGTGCCCAGGGTGGGCATAGCCAGGAAACCGACCGGGACGCCCGCTTCGGCCATGACCATAGCGCCCTCGATGCCGGCGTGGTCCTGCATCAACGGCGCGATGCTGCAAACCAGCAGGGAAAGCGGGGGGCGTTTTCGCAGTTCGTCTTTGCTGCCGGTGATCACGGCGCACATTTCGAGCGCATATTCGCATTCGCGTTTGCCCATGATGGTTTCGGATTGGATGTGCTTGACCGAGTTGTTCCAGATGGCGTCCAGTTCGTGCAAAATGGAAGTGCGTCCGTAATCCTGGGCGCTGACCATCGGCCAGTGGAAGCCAATCGAGGGCAGGTAATCGGCGACGCGCGCCATCATGGCTACGTCGCTTTTGCGCGAGGCGCGCTCGGTCTGGCTGTCCAGGTCCACCACTTGCACGCCGCAACCGTCGGTCGTAAAGTAAGTAACGCCGTCCTCCAGTTGCAGGTCGTATTCAGGCGCGCGCGCGCCCATCAAAAAGTAGCGCGGCGCGGTTTCCAGGGCCTTGAATACCAGGTCGCGCGGGAATTTGACGATTTGTGTGACTTGGTCCACACTGGCGCCGTGTCCGTCCAGGACGGCAAGCGCCCTTTCGGACGGGAACTTCACGCCAACATCTTCCAGGATGCGCAGGGTAGCCTCCTGGAGTTGGTCCAACTGCTCATCGGAAAAATACTGGAGCCGATAGGCAGAACGGATGGGCTCAAGCGGGGGGCGTTGAACGGTCATCTGCTGTACTCCTTTGCCGCTCTGGGCGGCAGCCATAAATTTTGTTTAGCGCTCGCCGATCTTCTCGAGCACTTTATGCGGATCGAAAGCGTCCCGCAACCCATCCCCGATATAATTGACCGAAATGATGACCAGGAAGATCATCAAACCAGGGAAGATAGCCAGCCAGGGATACTTGGTAAAATGTTCCTGGGCGTTGCTCAACAGGTTCCCCCAGGATGGCGTGGGCGGCTGGATGCCAAAGCCCAGGAAACTCAAACCCGATTCTTCGATAATTGCATATCCTAATTCCAACGTGGCCTCGACGGTGATCGGCCCAATTGTGTTGGGCAGGATGTGATTGAGAATGATGCGGAAGTCCGAACCGCCCAGGGCGCGCGTAGCGGTCACGAAATCCAATTCCCGCAACGTGAGAATGGAGGCTCGCACCAGGCGGGCGAAGGTCATCCAGGCCAGGATGCCGATGACCACGCCGATAGTCAGCACGCTGTTGCGCTCGAACAACGGCGCTTCCACTTCGCGCAGGATGGCGCTGAGCAGGATCAGGACGAGGAAAGACGGCAAGGACAAGAACGTGTCGGTAATGCGCATCAAGACGCCGTCCAGCCTGCCTCCGTAAAAACCGGCCAATGCCCCCACCGGGACGCCGATCGCCAGCGAGATCGCCACGACCAACAAACCAACCGTCAGCGAGATGCGGCCGCCATACAGCACGCGCGTGAACAGGTCGCGTCCCAGCGCGTCGGTTCCCATCGGGTGGCGCAGCGACGGCGGCTGGTAGCGCTCCTCCATGCTGGAGAGTTCGGGGTCGTAAGGCGAAAGCGGCGCAAACAACACAGCCAACACCATCAAGAACAGCACAATCGCGCCGCCCATCGCGCCAGGATGCCTGCGGAAACGCTTCCAGACAGCCGAGGACATGCTGGCGTTCTCCGCTGTGATGGCTGTTTGATTCGATGAAAGATCGGCAACGCCCTGGGTCATAATCTATTCGTAACGCACACGCGGGTCAAGGTAGGCATACAGAATATCGGCAAACAAATTGGACAGGATGATGAAAGCCGCCCCGATGATGAGAACCGCCATCAGGATGGGATAGTCGCGGTTGAGGGCAGCCTGGTAATACAGCCGCCCCATACCAGGCCAGGCGAACAGGATTTCGACAAAAATCGCGCCGCTGAAAATATAGGGCAGGTCGAGCGCCAACAACGTGACAAGCGGGATGAGCGCATTCCGCAGGGCGTGTTTGTACAGCACGACTTTTTGCGACAGGCCCTTGGCGCGCGCCGTCCGCAAGTAGTCTTTGTGGATGACGTCCAACATGCTCGAGCGCAGGAAACGCGAGTACCAGGCGATCCAACCCAGCGCGCCGGTCACCACAGGCAGGATGAGGTGGACGATCCGGTCGCCCAGGTGGAATCCCACCGCGCCAACGGAAGTCATGCCGCCCGACGGCAACAATGGCTCGCCGGTAAAAGGGTTCTTCAGCCAGGCGTAAAAGACCAGGATCAGGATCAAGCCCAGCCAGAATTCGGGGATGGCCTGGCCCGCAAATGAGAACGTCGTGACCGTAATATCGAAAGTCGAGTATTGCTTGAGCGCCGAAACAATACCAATCGGAATCGCGATCAGCACGGCGACCAACATCGTAATCGTCATCAAATAGATGGTGTTAGGCAGCCGTTGGCCGATTTCCGCCAACACGGGCTGGCGTGTGCGGAAAGAGAAACCAAAGTCCCCGCGGAAAATGCCTTTGCGCGTGCCGTAACTTTCGGCAACGCCATCGCCGTCCAGGTCTACCTTCATCCAGTCGTTGCCTGCCAGCCAGACCAGATACTGGGTCGGCAACGGCTTGTCCAACCCGAACTGCCGTTTGAGCAGTTCGATCTTCTCGGGGTTGACGTGGCGGCTTTGCCCATGGCCGGCCAACGGCCCGCCCGGCGCAACATTGACCAACGCAAACAACAGCACACTGAGCAGGAACAACAAACCAATCGTCTGGAGCAGCCGCCGGGTGATGTAGGTCGTCATGGAGGTCTATTTCGAAGAGAGCGACCCGCCGGGAGTTTCCTGCGCCGGTGCGCAAACCCGTCCGGCGGGTCGCCCTGGTATAGATCTTATTTTGCCAACGTCCAATCAGCGGCGTTCCAGGAGACCAGGTCGTTGGTGCTGGACTGGACGCCTTGCAAACGCGTGGAATGCGCATCCGCGTTGACAGCGGTAAAGAGCAGCGCTTCGGGCAACTCATCTTCCAGGATCTGCGCCATCTCGCAGAAGATTTCCTTGCGCCGGTCTTCGTCCAGGGTATAGGCTTCGTCCATGAGCGCATCGAAATCCGCATTCACCCAGCGCCCATAGTTGTAGCCGTAATCGGGCGTAGCGGCTTCCGAATAATAATACGACCACAGGAAATCGGTCGGGTCCACCCCGCCATAACCGTCATCCCAGAGGTCCATATCGAAATTGCCGCTCTGCTCGATGCCGCCGTCTGTGGAAGCAGCCCACAGCACGCTGCCTTCTACCACCGAGAGGTTGAGTTTGATCCCAACCTGGCCGAGCATCTCTGCGATCAGTTGCTGGGTCAGGGTCAGCGGCTCGCCAAATTCGGCATAGGTGATGAATTCCATCTCCATCTTGTAGCCGTCTTCCGCCGTACCGCAGCCCTGGCATTCGCGCACGCCGTCCCCATCGGCGTCAGTCCAGCCGGCCTCCTCGAGCAGCGCCGCCGCCGCCGCCGGATCGTACACCGGGCGCGGGACATCGCACACGTAAGGCTGGCGGAAGAACTCGGTCCACACCGGCTGGGCATAACCCAGGAAAAACTCCTGCCCGATCTTATCCACGTCTATCGCCATGCGGATGGCCTTGCGCACGCGCACATCCGACAGGACCGGGTGCGGCGTAGCCGCCGGGTCAGTGGTGCCCTTGGCGGCCAGGTTGAAGAACAACCGGAACACCCAGCGGTTATTGGGGCTGATGCTGACCTCTACATTGGGCTTGTCTTTGAGATCGGCAATGATGGGTTCGGTCGTCCACATGTCCAGGTCGGCGTCGCCTGCGATCAGCATCGTCTTGCGCACCGATTCGTCCGGCACGATGCGGACCGTGATGGTATCGATCGAGGGCTTGCCGGCAATGTAATAGTTCTCATTGCGGACAAAGGTCATATGGTCGCCGTTGACCCATTCCTTGAGCACGTACGGGCCATTGCTCAAGGGCTGCCGGTTGCAGTCCCAAGACGCAAAACCCTGCTCGGCGTTGCAGTAATGCGCCGGCCAGATGGCTACCTGCTCGCCGCCGAACTGCGTCATGTAGCCAGGGTAAATGGAACTGTAATTGACGACCAGGCTGTAATCGTCTACTTTTTCCACGCTGTCGATGTAATCGATCCCCGCGATCCAGGCGCCCGTTTCGGGATTTGCAATCGCCTCGTAGGTGAAGATTACATCATCCGCCGTGACCGGCTGCCCGTCCTGCCATTTCACGTCGGTGCGCAACTTCCACGTTACGCTCATCGTCCAGGCTTCCTCATCAATGACCACGCCGCCGTTCGCCTGGGTGGGCAACTCCATCGCCAGTTCAGGGAAAACATTGCCGTCGGCGTCGACATCGCTCAGGCCGAGCATAACGAGTTCCATCACCAGGGCGTCATAGCCTGCATCTGTGACGGTCGGATTGAAGGACGGCGGATCTTCCGGGATCACCACAACAATTCCCTCCGGAGCCTGGACAGGCTGGCAGCCTATCACACTTCCGACCAGCAAGACACCGGCCAAAACTGGAACGAACAACCTGAGAAACCTTACCATTTCTCCTCCTTTGCAACAAGAGTAATACAGGATACGTTTTGGGTAAGTATATTATGTCATATTTTCTCCCTTATGTCATGTGATAATTGTCCCTATTTTTATCATTTTCTGTGATTATTTTACGTATTTTTATGCTGTTTTTGAATAAAAACGCACAATTAATGATTTTTCTATTACCAGCCCTTTTGACATTCCCATCCTGCTATGCTAAACTTCCCCTGTTCAATCCGCGCTGCCTGACGAGCGCCTTATCCAAGGATGGCCTTGATGCGTACTGTATTTTGGGATGACCAAACCCACGAACTCAAAATGATCGACCAGCGCCGCCTGCCGGGCGTATTCGATGTGCTGGCTTATCGCGACCATAAATCCGTAGCCCAGGCCATCACGGACATGGTAGTACGCGGCGCGCCGGCCATCGGCGCCGCTGCGGGATTTGGGCTGGCGCTGGCCGGATTCGAATCCGCTTCCACCTCGACCCCCGGCCTGCTTGCCGACCTGGAAGCCGCCGCCGCCGTTTTGAAGGCCGCCCGCCCCACCGCCGTCAACCTGGCCTGGGCGGTGGATAGGGTAATGCGTAAAACCTATTCCGTAAAAGGAAGCGCTGACGATTTACGCATCGCGATACTTGCCGAAGCCCAGCGCATCGCCGACGAAGACGTCGAAATCAACAAACGCATGGCGGAGCACGGCGCGACCTTGATCGAAGACGGAGATGCCATCATCCATCACTGCAACACCGGCGCCCTGGCCACCGTGGACTGGGGCACGGCGCTGGGCGTCATCCGGGCAGCCTGGGAGCAGGGCAAGCGCATCCACATCCTGGTAGATGAGACCCGCCCGCGCCTGCAGGGTGCGCGCCTGACCGCCTGGGAATTGGGGCAGTACGGCATTCCATACGAGATCATCAGCGACAACATGGCCGGCCATTTCCTGAAAACCGGACAGGCGCAGAAAGTCTTCTTTGGCGCCGACCGCGTGGCCGCCAACGGCGACGTCGCCAACAAGATCGGCACCTACATGCTGGCGTTGGCCGCGCGCGACAACGGCGTTCCAGCCTATGCGGTGGTTCCCACTTCCACGATTGACCTGTCGCTCGAACACGGCGGCTTGATCCCCATCGAAGAGCGCGACCCCGAAGAAGTGTTGGGCTTGCAATTCAAGGGAGAGCCGGTCGTCCCGAAAGGCGCGCGCGCCCGCAATATCGCCTTTGATGTCACCCCGAACCGGCTCATCACAGCAATTGTCACGGAAAACGGCATCGCCTACCCGCCTTTTGAAGGTCATTTGAAACGAGTTGTCAAAAGTTAAAAAGGGTTGTATAGTAAGGAGTGTCAGTGATTACCAACCATGTTTTATCAGTCTAAGGAAAAAATATGGAAACAATTGAACTAACCGTTGACGAATCCCTGCTCGCGGAAGTTGACCGAGTTATTCGTTCACTGGCAATGACGCGCGCCACTTTCGTTCAGGCGGCTTTGGAAATGGCTATACGGAACCAGAACACCATGTTGATGGAACGCCAACACGCTCAGGGCTATGCCCGCCATCCATTAAACCCAAACGAAGTTATAGATTGGGAATCCGAACAGGTTTGGGGTGATTTGTGAAGCAGGGCGATGTCTATTGGTATGTATTTCGCTCGCCCGATAAACGTCGCCCGGTATTGTTATTGACGCGAAGTTCGGCTATTCCGTTCCTGACCAGTGTCACAGTTGCGCCAATTACGACCACGATTCGAAACATTCCATCTGAAGTTCTTTTGAGACCAGATGAAGATGGTGTGCTTGATGAATGTGTGGTCAATACAGATAACATTCAAACCGTACAAAAGGCAAATCTTGGCGTTTTCCTTACACACTTGTCTCCAGAAAAGATGCGCGAAGTTCGTGAAGCAATAGAATTTTCATTAGGCTTTGATACCCTGATGTTGTAAAATCCGCAAGGATTCCAGTTTCCTTTTCGCTACCGCACATGTGAAAATCAGCAAACGCTTTGATAATCCTCCCATCCCGTGATAACTCAATCCGCAAATTATCTCGTTGAGCGATAAGCGCATTTACAGTATACTCGACGCAGAATGAACTTTCTTTGCAGTCGATTCCAAGATATTGTAAAGAAGGATGTCTCGATTCACTTGGTTCGAAACAACCAAAAGGAGAGATGCCAATGAAAACCAATCGCTTCTTTCTCTGGGGACTATTGGCCTGCCTGCTCATCGCCTCTTGCTCTGCCCCAACCCAGCCGCCGCAGCCAGCCTCATCGGAGCCTTCGCCTGCCCCGCCGACCGTTCCTCCTCCGGCTGCCACCGTCACGCCTGAGCCATCCCCGACCCCGGCGCCCACGGCTACCCCGCTGAACCAGGTCTTCAGGGACGACTTCACAGGCGGCCTGCAGCCCGGCTGGACCTGGGAGAATGAAAAGCCCGACCGCTGGAAGATCACCGATGACGGCTGGCTGCAAATCCTCGCTGAAGACGCCTCTGCGTTAGCCGGCCAGGCGCAATCGAATATGCTCTTCCGCGCCTTGCCTGGAGGAAATTTTGTTGTCACGGCTCACATCACCACTGCGCCAGATTCGAATTTCCAACAGACGACCATCTTCCTGTTCGAAGACGCCAACAACTATGTAGCGGTCAATCGCGGGTATTGCGAGCCATGTTTCCCCGGAAAGGGCAACGGTATTTTCATGGAGTATAAGATCGGCGGCCAGTTCCGTTGGTCGGGTGAATTGAACACCCAGGTGGATCAAACTGATGTCTACCTGCGCCTGGTGAGCAAGGATAAGATCATCTACGGCTATTACGCGCTTTCTCCTGATGACTGGCGCTTGATCACACGCCTCGGGGACTTTTTCGAATTCGACCGGGTTGGATTGGGAGTGACCAATTCAGACGGCGCCGGCATTGCTTCTGACCTGGTCGGAAGTTACGATTATTTCGAAATTACCCGCCCTTGACTTTGACAATCCATCCAACCCGTGTTAAACTCAACCCGCTTGCATCGGCGCTCTCGTGAGAGAGCGCCTTTTCCTGCGAATATCATCTTGTCATTGCGAGCTTGCGAAGCAATCTCCCCCTTTCACAAGGAGCTTGCTTCGGGAAAATCACCCTCGCAATGACGGGAGGCGAACATGGACATTCTCCTCACCGGCTCTGTAGCCTACGATTACCTGATGACCTTCCCCGGCCTGTTCAAGGAACAGATCCTGCCCGAGCGGCTGGAATCGATCAGCCTGTCGTTCCTGGTCGAATCCATGTCCCGCCAGCGCGGCGGCGTAGCGCCAAACATCGCCTACAGCATGGCGCTGCTGGGTGAACGCCCGCGCGTGATGGCAACCGTCGGCGAAGATTTCGAAGAATACCGCGCCTGGCTGGAAAGCAAGGGCGTGGATACATCCCTGATGAAGGTCATCCCCGGCCTGTTCACGGCCTCGTTCTTCGCCACCACCGACCAGGCCAGCGCCCAGATCGCCTCCTTCTATCCCGGCGCGATGGGCCACGCGGGAACCCAGTCCATCAGGGAATTGCCGTCGAAACCGGACCTGGTGCTGGTGTCGCCGAACGAACCGGGGGCGATGACCAAATTCGCCGCCGAATGCCGCGAGTTGGGCGTCCCATATTTGTACGATCCCAGCCAGCAAGTCCTCAGACTGGAGGGAAGTGAACTGGCGCGCGATATGGAAGGGGCCTATCTGTTGTTCTGCAACGACTACGAGTACGGGCTGATCTCCAAGAAGACCGGCTGGGACCTGGCGCAGATGCTCAAGCACGTTAAAGTGCTGGTGGTGACGCGCGGCAAGGACGGCGCAACCTTGTACACGAACGGCGAGCAGCGCCACATCCCGACCGTGCCGGAACGCGAGATCGTCGATCCCACCGGCGTGGGCGACGCCTTCCGCGGCGGCTTCCTGGCCGGCTACGCGCGCGGCTTCGATTGGCAGTTGTGCGGCCAGGTCGGTTCCCTGGCGGCCGTCTATTGCCTGGAGCAGCGCGGGCCGCAAAGCCATCATTACACCCCCGCCGAATTCGTGGCGCGTTTTCGCGAGCATTTCGATGATGAGGGGAAGTTGGGTCAGTTATTAGAGAGTAGAGAAGAGCACAGAGAGTAGTCAACTCGTTCCCCACTACTCTCTACTCTCTAATCATCTACTCTCTCCATACACAAGGAGTGAACATGAGTAATTACGACATCAAAGATATCAACCAGGCCGAAGGCGGCCATCGCCGCATCGAATGGGCCGAGCGCGAGATGCCCGTCCTGCGCCTGATCCGCGAACGCTTCGAGAAGGAAAAACCGCTCAAGGGCGTGCGCATGTCGGCCTGCCTGCACGTCACCACCGAGACCGCCAACCTGGCGCGCACGCTGGTGGCTGGCGGCGCAGACCTGGTGCTGACCGCCTCCAACCCGCTCTCCACCCAGGACGACGTGGCGGCTGCGCTGGTCAACCGCTACGAAGTGCCGACCTTTGCCATCAAGGGCGAGGACAACGCCACCTACTACAAGCACATCGCCGCCGCCCTCGACCACAAGCCGCACATGACCATGGACGACGGCGCCGACCTGGTCAGCACCATCCACAAGCAGCGCCGCGAGTTGCTGCCCGAAATCATCGGCGGCACCGAAGAGACCACCACCGGCGTCATCCGCCTGCGCGCCATGGCCGCCGACAAGATGCTCAACTTCCCGGTCATCGCGGTCAACGACGCCATGACCAAGCACTTCTTCGACAACCGTTACGGCACCGGGCAAAGCACCATCGACGGCATCATCCGCGCCACCAACGTGCTGCTGGCGGGCAAGAACTTCGTCGTGGCCGGCTACGGCTGGTGCGGGCGCGGCCTGGCCATGCGCGCGCGCGGCATGGGCGCGCTGGTCATCGTCACCGAGGTGGACCCGCTCAAGGCGCTCGAAGCCGTCATGGACGGCTACCAGGTCATGCCGATGATGGACGCGGCCAAGATCGGCGACATCTTCTGCACCGTGACCGGCGACCTGAACGTGGTGGACAGGCGCCACTTCGAGGTCATGAAAGACGGCGCCATCGTCGCCAACTCCGGCCACTTCAACGTCGAGATCAACATCCCGGCGCTGGCGGACATGTCGCAAGGCAAGCCCAACCTGGTGCGGCCGTTCGTGGACCAGTACACCACCAGGGACGGACGCAAGATCAACATCCTGGGCGAGGGGCGGCTGATCAACCTCGCTTCCGCCGAAGGGCATCCTGCTTCCGTCATGGACATGTCCTTCGCCAACCAGGCGCTGGCGGCCGAGTACATGGTCAAGAACGCCGCCGCACTGGAGAAGAAAGTCTACTCCGTGCCGGAAGAGATCGACGCCGAGATCGCGCGCATCAAACTGCTGGCCATGGGCGTCAAGATCGACACGCTGACCGAGGAACAGGTGAAGTACCTGAATTCGTGGGAAGAGGGGACGTAGGTCGGTGATCAGTGTTCAGTGTTCGGTGTTCAGTTTTCAGTGACCAGTGGGCCTCGCGGGAAATCCCGCGAGGCCTTTTTTTGCGGTTGTAGCATTTTCGCCGCGCAATGGATGTATAATCTTGTTGTACGCGCACATTCTTTTGGGAGAAACGACATGAGCGAGCCTGCCGACCGCAGCCTGGAGACGCCGCAAATCCTGCACGATGAGCCTTTGCGCGACGATGACGAGGCCTACTTTCACTTCGATGATTTTGCCATCACCCTGGCGCGCCTGGTCGCCGACCATGATACCCGCACGCCCCTGACCATCGGCGTCAGCGGCGCGTGGGGCAGCGGCAAGACCACGCTCCTGAAGCGCGTACGCAAGATGCTGGATAAGCCGGTGAGCAACGACGGGCATCACCAGTTTGCCGGGACGACACCAGTGGAGCAATTCCGCGCCTGCAAGACGGTCTGGTTCAACGCCTGGAAGTACCGCCAGGAAGACGAATTGCTGGCGGCGCTGGTGCGGGTCATCGTCAAGTCCATGCGCAAGGGGAAATTGCTGGAAAGACTCAACGCCGTCCTGGAAGACCCCGAACAGCCTTCCTACGATTTCCCGGCCATGTTCCTGAACAGCCTGAAATTGGATTTCGGCGTGGTTGGTCTCCAGGTGGAGCCGTCGAAGTTCAAGGTGGAATCCCCCATCAAATCCCATACCGCTTTCTTCGACCATTTCGACGAATCATTCGAGCGCCTGTTGGCGTTATGGGTGCATGGCAAACCGGAAAAAGAAATCGACGAAAAACGCGGGGCGCTGGTGGTATTCATTGACGACCTCGACCGCTGCCTGCCGGACAAGACCGTGCAGGTGTTGGAGGCCGTCAAACTGTTCGTGGACAAGAAGGGCTGCGTCTTCGTCATCGGCGCGGACACCCGCATCGTGCAGGACGCGGTCAAGAAATACTACGCTGACAAGAGCCTGACCGGCGAGAACGCCGGCGAATACCTGGAAAAAGTGATCCAACTGCGCTTCAGCCTGCCGCCCATCCAGCAGGAGAAAATGGACGGCTTCGTAAAAGGGCAAATCACGGAGGCATCGCCGCTCTACAAACACTGGAAGACGATCGTGACCGGCGCGGAGGGCAACCCGCGCAAGGTGAAGACCTTCCTGAACGACGTCAACCTGCGCTGGGCCATGTGGAAGAACAGCGGCGAAGGCGCGAAGGTAGATTACGACGTGTACGTCTCGTGGGAAGTGCTGATGCGCTCCTCGGGGCGTTTCCGCGAGCGCTTGTACGGCATCCAGCCCACCACGCAAGGCCATTACCAGGTCATCCAGGATACGCTCGAAAGCGCCTTCCGCTGGGCGGGGGGCGAGCAGGAAGCGGCGGCCAGTTTCAAGGAGGATGTGAACGAGCAGATGCGCCGTGTGCTGTTGGAGATCGCGCCCTACCAGCCGCAATTGACCAAACTGGAAAGCCTGCAAAGCCTGATGTACCTGGCCGACCTGGCGCAGCCCGAAGAAAAAGCGGCCGAAGAAAGCGAAGCCGTCCCCATCGAAAAGGGCAAACGCGCGCCGGCCGAAATGCGCGCCCGGGAAGAAGCGCCGGGCGCGGAAGCCCCAAGCGGCAAACTGGTGATCGGGAACGAAGCCTTCAGCCTGGAGTTCCTGCGCATCCCGGCCGGGCGTTTCCTGATCGGTTCCAGCGAGCGCGATTCGATGGCCTTCGACAGTGAAAAACCGCAGCACACCCTCGACCTGCCCGACTATTGGATGGCGCGCTTCCCGGTCACGGCGGCGCAGTTCGCCGCCTTTGCCAAGGCCAACCCGGAATACAAGACCAGCGCGGAAAAAGAGGGCAGCGCCTATGCCTATACTGGCAGCAAGTGGGAAGAAGTGAAAGGCGCTTCCTGGAAAGCCCCGCGCGGGCCGAAAAGCAGTATTGCCCAGAAAGGCGATCATCCCGTGACGCAGGTCTCCTGGGAAGACGCCATGGCCTGTTGCCGGTGGCTCTACGGCCTGTTCGAGAAGCAATTGCCCGCTACCCATATCCTGCGCCTGCCGACGGAGGCCGAATGGGAGAAGGCCGCGCGCGGCGCGGCCGGCAACCTCTACCCGTGGGGCAATGAAGCCCCGGACGAGAAACGCTGCAATTTCAATATGAATGTCAAGGACACTACCCCGGTAGGGCAGTATTCCCCGCAGGGCGATTCGCCGTATGGCTGCGCCGACATGTCCGGCAACGCCTGGGAGTGGACGCACAGTCTGTACAAGCCCTATCCTTACGAATTCAATGATGGGCGTGAAAAGGAAAAAGCCTCCGGCGCGCGCGTGCTGCGGGGCGGCTCATTCTACAATGACTATTGGAACGTCCGTTGCGCGTATCGCCGCAACTACGATCCAGGCCTCCGTGGCGACAGCATCGGTTTCCGGTTGTGCGTTTCCCCCATCTCTCTTATCTCTGAACTCTGATTCTCTGGACTCTGACTCTCTGATTCACTTCCCGCCGAAGGCGGGCGAAATTTTTTTGAAAAATGGACCTTCAGGAAAAATTGACCTCCTGGGATAACCTGATGCTGGCGTATGCCAACGCTGCGCGCGGCAAGCGCGGGCGCGGCGCAACCGCTCACTTCGAATTCAAGTTGGGCGATAACTTGATCGCGTTACAGGATGAGTTGAGCGCGCAAACCTGGCAGCCAGGCGGGTATTACAATTTTTTGATTCACGAACCCAAGAAACGCTTGATCTCTGCCGCGCCATTCCGCGACCGCGTGGCGCATCATGCGTTGTGCAATGTAATTGTTCCCCTGCTGGAAAAGCGCTTCATCCCAACCAGTTACGCCAATCGCATCGGCAAAGGCACCCACCGCGCCATTGACGAATGCCAGCGATTGGCGCGGCGATACAAGTACTTCTTGCAATGCGATGTCGTACAGTTCTTTCCCAGCATAGACCATGCCATTTTGCAAACCGAACTTGATAAAGCCCTTCCAGATGACAGCCTGTTCTGGCTGATCGATAAAATCCTGGCCAGCGGCGCGGGCGTTCTTGCGAATGAATATGACATGGTTTTCTTCGACGGCGATGACTTATTTGCAGTGCAAAGGCCTCGCGGCCTTCCAATTGGAAACCTTACCTCGCAGTGGTGGGCGAACGCTTATCTCAACCCTTTCGATCATTTCGTTCACCGTGAACTGCGTTGCAGCGCCTACCTGCGCTATGTGGACGATTTCGTGCTATTTGCAAACGACAAATCAACGCTCTTTGGCTGGCGAGAGGCATTGATTGACCAATTGAAAGGGCTGCGCCTGACCATCCATGAAGAACGCGCCATCCCGCGCCCGGTGACGGATGGCATCCGTTTCCTGGGTTTTGCGATCTATCCAGATCATCGCGCCCTCAAAAGCGCGAAAAACAGGGCCTTCCAGCGAAAACTGAAACATCTCGTCGAAACGTCTTCCCAGCAGGAGATCAAAGCCTCGGTGCAGGGCTGGATCAATCATGTCCGCTATGGCGATACCTGGGGCTTACGCGAAACAGTGCTGGAAAAATTCAATTTGCTTGCAGAGGTATGACATGACAGAAGAAATGGTGATCTTTACCCGCACGTACGATTTCATTTCATGGCTGTTACCCTTGGTAGAAAAATTTCCAAAAAGCCAGCGTTTTATGATAACAGCGCGATTGCAAAATGCGGCTCTCGATTTCCAGGAATTGCTCATCGAGGCGAATGCGCATCGCGGAGCAAATCGGCTGGAAAAACTACAATCCGCCGACGCCGAGTTGCTCAAGACGAGGCTGTATTTGCGATTGTGCGAAAAGTGGAAATGGCTTACGCCAGGTCAATTTCGCCATGCTTCGGCTATGGTTTCAGAATTGGGAAAACTATTGGGCGGATGGATGAAAACAGTCGCTTCCGGGTCATGAGACTCGCTGCGAAGGGCATCCCGAAGAAACGCGCGTGCTGCGGGGCGGCTCATTCAACAATAACGATAGGAACGTCCGTTGCGCGTATCGCAACAACAACGATCCAAACAACCGTAACGACAACATCGGTTTCCGGTTGTGCGTTTCCCACACCTTTCCATGCCTGCCAGAAATGCGGTTCGGTTACGACTGGATCGCCGAGGCGATAAGAGAGATGGCGCGGGTCATGCCCTGGCTTTTTGTGAGGAGAGCCAAATACACAAAAAGGCTTGCTGCCTGGATGCAAGTCCCGCAGCAAGCCGCATAAAATGACCGTCCCGAAGGTCCTGGCGAATGCCCAGGAAGGTTTCTCAAAGCAACGATGCGCGCCCATACCAACCTTCGGGATGGTGTGCTGGATTGATAGCCAATTGATAGCCGGGGGACAGGCGCGAAAGCCGTTTTGCCGGTATCATCGCCCTATAGTTTCGTAGTGACGACTTCAGTCGTTCAGGGTAACTGCCTACCCTCCCTCACCCCCAACCCCTCTCCCACGGGGAGAGGGGAGCAATCTGGGGTGATATTGTCGTTTTCGGCAAAAAAATCCGTTTTTCTTATCCGTTTCCCTCCCCCTTTGGG
>JBMOMO010000315.1:0-43237 GCA_049324135.1 Chloroflexota bacterium | reverse complement strand
GGACGCCGGAATTCGAGCCGCGCGTCATAGCGACCTGCCCGGTGCGCACCATTTCCATGATGCCGAGCGGACGGAGCAGTTCGATCATGCCTTCGATCTTCTCCTCCGTGCCGGTGGCTTCCACAATGACGGAATCAGCCGCCACATCCACGATACGAGCGCGGAAGATGGAAGCAAGGTTGTTGACTTCGCCGCGCTTCTCAGGGCCAACTTTGACCTTGATGAGCGCCAAGTCGCGCGTCACGGATGGCTGGCGCGAGACATCCTGCACATCTATCACGTTGACCAGTTTGTAAAGATTGGCTTCGATCTTGTGGGCGTCCACGTCATTGGCGCAGTTCGTGACGATGGTCATCCGCGAAATTTCCGGATTCTCTGTCCGCCCCACCGCCAGGGACTCGATATTGAAGTTGCGTCGGCGGAACAGGGAAGCGACACGGTTCAGCACACCCGGCTTGTTTTCAACCAAAGCGATGAATGTATATTGCATATGATTACTCCTTGTTCTGTAAGGCGTCTTTCCTTTCGAAAAAGGAATCGCCTTACCAGGCAAAATGTTTACTGTTTCACCGGCCTGCGCAGCATTTGATGCAGGGCAGAACCAGCGGGCACCATTGGATAGACCGCTTCCTCTTTTTCGACCTGGAATTCCAGCACCACAGGTCCGGGCGTGTTGCGCGCCCACGCAATGGCTTCCTGCACCTGGTCAGACTGGGTGACGCGCCGGGCAGGGACGCCGTGCGCTTCGGCCAATTTGACAAAATCGGGTGAGCGCATATTGACCGCCGAGTAGCGTTTATCGTTGAAAAACTCCTGCCACTGGCGCACCATCCCCAGGAAGTTGTTGTTCATGATGGCAACTTTCACATTTGCACCTTCTTGCACGGCTGTCGAGAGTTCCGCAGCGGTCATCTGGAAGCCGCCGTCCCCAGCCACTGCCCAGACCTCTTCGTCCTTGTGAGCAAACCACGCCCCAATTGCAGACGGCAGGCCAAAGCCCATGGTGCCCAGCCCGCCGGAGGTGATCCATCGATTGGGCTTATCCAGCGCGTAATACTGCGCCGTCCACATCTGGTGCTGGCCGACATCCGTCGCCACGATTGCCCCGCCGCCGGTTGCCTGCCATAAACCATCAATCAGGTGGGCAACATGTAACTTTCCGTCATCCGGCCAGGCCATGATCGAACGCGCATCCCCCTCCGATTTCCACCCATTAATCTGTTCCAACCATTCATCGTGGTCATATTCATCCACCATCGGGATCAGGTCGGTCAGGACGCTTTTCAAATTACCGACCAGCGGCACATCGACCGACACGTTTTTATGTACTTCCGAAGGATCTATCTCCACGTGGATCTTCTTCGCGCCCGGCGCATAGGTATTGAGCGTACCCGTCACGCGGTCATCGAAGCGCATCCCAAGCGCCAGGATCAGATCGGAATTTTGGATCGCCAGGTTGGAATGCGCTTCCCCATGCATCCCCATCATCCCCAGGCTAAGCGGATGGGAAGCCGGGAAAGCCCCCAACCCCAACAACGTACTGGCAACCGGCGTGTTCGTCTTGACGGCCAACACTTGCAACATCTCTTCCGCGCCAGACATGATCACCCCATGCCCGCACAAGATCACCGGGCGTTGTGCGCTCTCGATCAACTGCACAGCTTTCTCCAGATCGGCTTTCGGGGAATGCTCTGGCGGCATATAACCGGGTAATTTGACGGTTTCGGGGTATTCGAATTCGGTCATCTCGATCTGGGCATTCTTGCAAATATCGATCAAGACCGGCCCCGGTCGCCCACTGCGCGCAATATAGAACGCCTCGCGCACCGCCTGCGCGGTCTCTTCCGCATGTTGGACCTGGTAATTGTGTTTGGTGATCGGCAACGTGATTCCGGTCACGTCTGTCTCCTGGAAAGCGTCGCCGCCGATCAGGTGGGCATGTACCTGCCCCGTAATGAACACTACCGGCGAAGAATCCATCATTGCCGTGGCAATCCCCGTGACGAGATTGGTCGCGCCCGGGCCGGAGGTCGCCATCGCCACGCCCACTTTACCGGAAGTACGCGCATACCCATCGGCCATGTGGGCTGCGCCCTGCTCGTGTCGCACCAACACGTGATGTATCGGATAATTGAGCATGGCATCATATATTGGTATGCTTGCCCCGCCGGGGTAGCCAAAAACGACTTCCACCCCTTCCCGCATCAGGCATTCCCATAAGATTTCTGCACCGCTTAATTTCATGATTTCTCTCCTTTATCTCAGACTGACAGGTTTTCCACCTCGGTTTCGTTACAAGCCGCTCCGCGAAAACCTGTCAGGTCTAATTAAATATCTGTAGATAACACCGCGCCCGTATCCGCGCTGGTGACAAAATACGAATAACGTTTCAACCATTTGCTCTTGATTTTGGACTGGAACGGAGGCAGTTCGCTCAAGCGTTGACGGAGTTCCGCCTCGCTCAAACGGACCTCGAGCCTGCCCGCCGTTAAATCAATGTCGATCACATCCCCGGCCTTGAGCGCGCCGATCGGCCCGCCCGCCGCCGCTTCTGGCGAGACATGCCCGATGCAGGCCCCGCGCGTCCCGCCGCTAAAGCGACCGTCGGTGATCAACGCCACCTTGTTGCCCAGTCCCTGGCCCATGATGGCCGAGGTCGGCGAGAGCATCTCCTGCATCCCCGGCCCGCCCTTTGGCCCCTCGTAGCGGATGACAACCACATCCCCGGCCTGGACTTCACCCGCCAGGATACCCTTCAAGGCCTCGTCCTGCGATTCATAGATACGCGCCGGGCCGCTGAACTTCATCATCTCAGGGCTGACGCCGCCCACCTTGACCACTGCGCCGTTGGGTGCCAGGTTACCGAACAGGATTGCCAACCCGCCGTGTTTTGAATGTGCATTTTCGTAGCGACGAATCACATCGTCATCTTTGATCTCACAACCCTTGATCGCTTCCCCAAGCGTCGTCCCGTTGACCGTCATGCGGTCGAAGTGCAGCATCCCCGTCCCCCGCTGGACCTCGTTCAAAATGGCCGGGATGCCGCCCGCGCGATGCACGTCTTCCATGTGCCACTTGCCCGCCGGGCTGACCTTGCAAATGTGTGGTACTTTTTCGGCTACAGCGTTGATGCGCTCCAGCGGATAATCCACACCCGCCTCGTTTGCCAGCGCCAATGTATGCAGCACTGTGTTGGTCGAGCCGCCCATGGCCATATCCAGGGCAAAAGCGTCGTCGATGGCTTCGGCAGTCACGATATCGCGCGGCTTGATATCGCGTTCCAACAGCGACATGACCTGCCCGGCGGCTCTCTTCGCCAGCGCCTCGCGCTCCTCCGTCTTCGCCAGCGCCGTCCCGTTGAACGGCAGCGCCAAACCCAACACCTCCATCAGGCAGTTCATTGAGTTGGCAGTGAACATTCCAGAGCAGGAACCGCAAGACGGGCAGGCAAATCTCTCCAAAACAGACAGCCGCCCCTCGTCAATCTTTCCCGCCGAAAAAGCGCCCACTCCCTCGAAGACCGAGATCAGATCGATCGTCTCGCCTTCGGGCGTTTTCCCCGCAGCCATCGGCCCACCAGAGACAAAGATGGTCGGGATATTGACCCGCATGGCAGCCATCATCATCCCCGGCACGATCTTGTCGCAGTTCGGGATGCAGACCATGGCGTCGAAACGATGCGCCTCGATCATCGTCTCGACGGAATCAGCAATCAGTTCCCGCGAAGGAAGCGAGTACTTCATCCCCATGTGTCCCATAGCGATGCCATCATCCACGCCAATGGTGTTGAATTCGAACGGCGCCCCGCCCGCCGCCCGCACCGCTTCCTTGACCAGTTTGCCAAACTCTTGAAGATGTACGTGCCCCGGCACGACATCCACGTACGAATTGACGATGGCAACGAACGGCTTATCGAAATCCCCCTCCGCCAAACCCGTAGCGCGCAGCAAGGCGCGATGGGGCGCTTTGTCGTACCCTTTCTTGACCATATCGGATCGCATGACTCTTCTCTATCCTTCGAACAAGTATAAGAAAAGAGCCGCCTTGTGTGGTCAGGCGGCTCTCATTTTCTTCGAGCAGGTGTGTGCTATCTTGCGCTCACCGGTTCCATCCTAACCACACTCAGGTCCTTAAGAATAAGGACCAAAATAATGCCGATAAGGACGAAGGTGAACGAGTTGGTGTACATGGCTTTCTTCAGGTTTCGCCAGATTATAGGCGCTTTCGAGAATAAGTCAAGGGCAAATTTTCACAAATGAATAAGTCTTAACGCAATGTTTACGCTGAGGCCAAAGCCTTCAACGTCCCAACAAGCGTATCCACTGCCTTTCCATACCCTTCAAGCGAGATATGCTCGCCTGGCGTGTGATCGAGGGATGAATCCCCGGGACCATACACCACAGCCGGACAGCGCCAAACCGGCGCAACCACGTTCAAATCGGCCGTCCCTGTTTTGTAGACGAAGCGCGGCGCGCCACCCGCCTGCCTGATCCCGTTCAAGAAGGCCCTCACCAGCAACGAGTTTTTCTCGCATTCCCACGCCGGGACGGGGTAGCCCATCCGCGCTATCTCAACATGACAGTCACCTTCGCGGAGCGTTCCCGAAACAGGGCGGAGCGGGGTAAGGTGACTGTCACGTGCAATTTCACCCAAAGCCTCATACCACCCGTCCGGCGTCACCTCCACCGGCAGGCGGCAGCCGACGTTCAACCGCGCCCACTGCTCGAACCCATCCTGCCCCGAGTCCATCCCCCGTAGCGTTGGCAGGAGCCTGTCGAAGGCGCGCGACTTGTCGGCGTTGAAGGCCTCTGCATAAGCCTTCACCGCCAGCCAGAGTTCGACCGCTGCCTCAGCCGCAGTCTGCTCGCCGCTGGCAGTGTGCGCCTGTCCGCGCCTGACAGTTATAGTTGCCCAGGCCGAGCCTTTGTACCCCAGAGCGATTCGATCCCAGTTGTTTGGCTCGCCGATGATGGCAAAATCCGGATGGTACTGGCCTGCCGCAAAGCGCGCCCCATCCGAATCGCGCTCCTCTTCCACCGCGCCAATGACAACGAACTGCCAGCCGTCCACCGCGCCGACTTGCGCCGCCGCATCCACGAAACATGCCAGCGGGCCCTTTGCATCCACTGACCCGCGCCCGCAAAGAATCTCCCCTCCCCCCGCAGGAGAGGGGTCGGGGGTGAGGGTGGCCTTTACCTCCCCCGGCACCGTGTCGATATGACCCAAAAGCACGACCTGCTTGGGCCCATCCCCCATCACACCGACCGCGTTCCCAGCCTCATCTACAAACGCTTTTCCAAAGCCGAGCGCCTTCATACGCTCGATCAGCCATTCTACTGCCGGGCGTTCTTCCCCAGATGGGCTGTAGTGTTCTACCAGACCAATAAGCGTCGAAAAATCTGTGCTCATTCGCGCTAACTTTCCCCTGCTGTGAGCACATCTGCGAGGGCAGCCGCCAGGCGGTCGATCTGCTCATACGAAATGACCAGCGGCGGCAGCAGGCGCAGCACCGTCATCCCGGCGTTGAGGGCCAGGATATTGCGGTCTTGCAGGGCTTTCAGGTAGGGCGCAACCTTTTGCTTTAACTCGATGCCGATCATCAGCCCCATGCCGCGCACTTCGCGGATGACCGGCGAGTCGATCTGGCGCAGTTTACCCATCAGGTAAGCGCCCTTTTCGGCAGCCTGACCTGGCAAGTCTTCTTCTTCGATGGCGCTGATGGCCGCAATCCCGGCTGCGCACGAAAGCGGATTCCCGCCAAAGGTGGAGCCGTGCGCGCCCGGCGTCAGGTTCTGCACTTTCTCGCCGAGCAATACCGCGCCCATCGGCGCGCCGCCCGCCAGCGACTTGGCGCAGCATAACAGGTCCGGCTTAACGTCGAAATGCTGGATGGCGAACATTTTGCCGGTGCGCCCGAACCCGCTCTGGATTTCGTCTACGATCAGGAGCGCGCCTTTTTCGTCGCAGATGCGGCGGGCTGCCCGGATGTAGTCCGCGTCCACCGGGTAGACCCCGCCCTCGCCCTGGATCACTTCCAAGATAACGGCAGCCGTCCCCTCGTCCACGGCCGACGCGAGGGCTTCGATGTTGTTGTACGATACGTGGCTGAATCCCGGCACGAGCGGTTCGAATCCCTGGCGATATTTCTTGTTGAAGGTGGCCGAGAGCGAGCCGAACGTCCGCCCGTGGAAAGCGCGCATGGCTGCCACGACCTTCGTCCGGGCGGTGGAGATACGGGCGAATTTGAGCGCGGCTTCCACGGCTTCGGTGCCGGAGTTGCAAAAGAAGACCCGTTCCAGGCCAGGGACGAGCGCTGCCATTTTTTGCATCAGGGCGGCGCGTTTGTCGTTGGGGAAGGACTCGAACAGCGTGATCAGCGTAGAGGCCTGTTCGGCAATCGCCGCGGCGACTTTCGGATGGGCATGACCAAGATTTGCCACGCCATGCCCGGAGGTGCAATCTAAATATTCGTTGCCATCTATGTCGAACAGGCTGGCGCCCTGTCCGCGCACGATGACCAGGTCTTGCTTGGCGTAGGTACCGGCGGAATATTGGTTTTCGATATCAATAATGGTTTGCATGATCGCCTTTCAACGGCCAAGATAATCGGAAATAGCGGTATCGTAGCGCATTGTCGCCTGGAAACCCTTTACGGCCAGGGATTTGCGCAGTTCAAATGGGACTTCTCCGCTTTGGAGGGCTTCCAGCACCCGGGCGTAATCGGCCGGGTCACAGACCAGCGCCACACGCTCGTGGTTCTTGGCCGCGGCGCGGATCAGGGCCACGCCGCCAATGTCGATGTTCTCGATGACTTCGGCATAAGTGACGCCCGCTTTGGCGATGGTCGCTTCGAACGGGTACAGGTTGACGGCCACCAGGTCGATGTAGTCCCAGCCCAGGTCGAACAGTTGCCGGTGGTCTTCCGCGCTGGGGCGGGCCAGCAGGCCGCCGTGGATGGCAGGGTGCAGGGTCTTGACGCGCCCGCCCAGGATTTCGGGCGAGCCGGTGTAATCGGCCACTTCGGTGACTTGCAGACCGTTCTGACCCAGGGTTTTGGCGGTGCCGCCGGAGGCCAGCAGGGTCCAGCCCAGGGATGCGAGTTCTTGAGCAAACTCAACGATGCCGGTTTTGTCGTAGACGGAGAGAATGGCAGTGGGCATGGAATTTCCTTTAATGGTGGAAGAGGCGGACGCCGCTGAAGATCATGGTCATGCCGTATTCGTCGGCGGCGCGGATGACATCCTCATCACGCGCCGAGCCGCCCGGCTCCAGCACGTACTTCACGCCGCTGGCGGCGGCGCGGTCGAGGCTGTCGCGGAAGGGGAAGAAGGCGTCGGAGCCGAGCGCCACGGAATCCAGCCCGGAGAGCCACTTGCGCTTCTCGTCCGGGGGCAACTGTTCGGGAGTCCGAACGAAGATCTCCCCCCAGTTGGCTTTTTCGTTGGGCTTCACATCATCCCGCAGGAACTGGTCGATGGCGTTGTCGCGGTCGGGTCGTTTGAGGCCGGGCTTGAAAGGCAGGTTCAGCACGGCGGGGTGCTGGCGCAGGTACCACAGGTCGGCTTTTTGGCCGGCCAGGCGCACACAATGGATGCGCGACTGCTGCCCGGCGCCGATACCAATGGCCTGCCCATCGGCCACGAAACAGACCGAGTTGGACTGCGTGTACTTGAGCGTGATCCAGGCCAGGGTCAGATCGCGGAGGGCGGCGGGAGGCAGGTCTTTTTTGGCGGTGACGATATTCGTGAAATCGTCGGGCGTGACGGGGCGGTCGTGGCGGCGCTGCTCGAATGCCACGCCGAACACCTGGCGCGTTTCGGCAGCGGGCGGCTCGAAAGCGGGGTCGATCTGGACGACGGTGTATTTGCCGCCTTTCTTACCCTTGAGGATCTCGAGCGCGGCGGGTTCGTAGGCCGGGGCGATGAGGCCGTCCGAAACTTCGCGGGCGATCAACTGCGCGGTGGACACGTCCACGGTTTCGGACAGGGCAATGAAATCGCCGAAGGAACTCAATCGGTCGGCGCCGCGCGCGCGGGCGTAGGCGGTGGCCAGCGGGGAGAGTTCGAGATCGTCCACGAAGCAGGCCTTTTTGAGCGTGTCCGTGAGCGGTGTGGCGACAGCGACTCCCGCCGGGCTGACGTGTTTGAACGAAGCGGCGGCAGGCTGGCCGAGCGCGGCTTTGAGTTCGCGCACGAGTTGCCAGGCATTCAGCGCGTCCAGCAGGTTGATGTAGCCAGGCGAACCGTTCAGGACGCTGATCGGCAATTCCCCGCCATCCGCCATGAAGACGCGCGCCGGGGATTGCTGGGGGTTGGTCCCGTAACGGAGGGTGAGTGAAGTTGGCATGAGGGTTTCCTTTCAAGCGATGATCGTCCCGTTCCCCGCCAGGGCGCTGGAGACCGGTTTTTCAATGCGACCGTCCGCGATGACGACCTTGCCGACCCCGCCCTGGAGCGCTTCCTCGGCCCCAAGCACCTTCTTCTTCATGCGACCCTGCGCCGCATCTAACGCCGCCGGAAGTTGGTTCTGCGGCAATTGCCGGATGAGGGTGGACTCGTCCGGGAAGTTTTTCATCAGCCCCGGGACAGCGGTGAGCAGGACCAGCGTCTCTGCCTTCAAAGCGGAGGCGACCATGGCCGCGGCCCGGTCGGCGTCCACGTTGAGGGCTTCGCCCTTCTGGCTTACGGCCACCGGCGCGATGACCGGCAGGCAGCCCATATCCAGCAATGCCAGCAACAATTCGCTGTTGACCGACTCGATCTTGCCGGTGTAGTCATCACGGATGATCTTGCGCTTGCCGTTCTCCACGGACTGGATCGCGTCCTTGCGGGCCGCGACCATCAGCCGCCCGTCCATGCCGCTCAGGCCGAAGGCGTTGACGCCCAGCCTGTGCAGTTGTTCCGTCAGCAGCGAGTTGACCTTGCCGTTGACCGCCATCAGGAAGACTTCCAGCGTGGCGCGGTCGGTGTAACGGGAGGTGTATCCCGACGGCGAGGTGATGAATTTCGGCGGCGTACCCAGCGCTTCGCCCAGCGCGTTGGCTTCCGCCGAGCCGCCATGTACAAAGACCAGTTTTTGTCCTTGCGCCAGCAGTTCGGCGGCATCGGCGCAAATGGCGGAAAAGTCCACGCCTTCGGCGCCGCCGAGTTTGATGACTGTGATTGATTGGTTCATTGTTCTCCAGTTGATTAGAGAGTTGAGAGTAGAGAATAGAGAATAGTGAACCGGTCTAAAGGTTTTACTGCTCTCTATCCTCTATTCTCTTTTCTCTTAAATCGGATGTAAACCGGTGAATTCCAACCCCGTCGTTTCCTCCAGCCCCAGCATCAGGTTCATGCACTGGACGGCTGATCCCGCCGCGCCTTTCATCAGGTTGTCGATGGCGCAGATGGAGACCAGGCGCCCGGTGGATTCGTCAAAATCGAAGCCCAGGTCGGCGTAGTTCGAGCCGGACAGGATCTTCGGTTCCGGGACGCGGTAGATGCCGCGGCTTTCCTTGACTACGCGGATAAACGGATTTTCGTTGGCGGCGGCGCGGTAGGCTTTCCACAAGTCTTTGTTCGCCACGCCCGGCTTGACCTGCACATGCGCGGTCGCCAGCACGCCACGGACTAAATCCACGGCGGTCATGGTCAGCGAAACGTTTGTCACGCCCATCTCCTGGATCACCTCGGCGGTGTGACGATGCCCAAAGGCCGAAAACGTTCGGATAACGGAAGCGCGTTCGGCGTGGTGCGATCCGGTGTTGCCTTCGGCGCCGGATTCGGATGATCCCACCTTGATCTCGATAATGACCGGGGCGCCGCGCACGATCAAATCCGCCTTGACCAGCGGCAGGAGCGCCAGGTTGCTGGCGGTGGCGTTGCAGCCCACCCCGCTGACGTAATCCGCCGTTTTGAGTTCTTCGCGGTGCAGTTCGGGCAGCCCATAGACGAATTTGCCCAACCACTGCGGCGCAGCGTGCTTTTCGCCGTACCATTGTTCGTAGAAAGCCGCATCCCGCAATCGGAAATCCGCCGCCAGGTCGATGACCTTGCCCGCCAGCGCGGCATACCCTTCGATGTGATGCTGCGCCTGCCCATGCGGCTGGGCCAGGAAGAGTACGTCCACCGGCTCGACCTGGGCCGGGTCGACGAATTTGAGTCCGGTTTGCTTACGCAGGTTTGGGTGAACCTGGTAAACGTACTCGCCCAGATGCGAGCGGGAAGTGACCTGCCTGACTTCCACGGCCGGGTGCGCCTGCAGCAGCCGCAGCAGTTCCCCGCCGCCGTAGCCCGAACCGCCGATAATAGATACTGTCGTTTTCAATATCTGTTCCTTTCAGATTCGGTAAACAGGTAGACAAGTACACACGTAAATTTGTCTACCTGTTTACGCCGCTACCCCTCGCCACATCTACCACAAACTCCACAATCTCATCCGCAATATCCACCCCGCTGACCGGCTGGGCCGAATGGAATTCCATCGTATGGTTGATCTCGTTGACCACCAGTCCCTTTTCGGGATGCTCCACCAGGTCCACGGCCAGCACACCGCCGCCGACCGCCGCCGCCGCGCTCAGGCAGAGCGACTCGATCTCCGGCGTGATCGGGCAGACTTCACCCTCGCCGCCGCGGGCTGTGTTGGTAATCCAGTGCTCGGATTTGCGGAAAATGGCCGTCAACACGCGCTCACCGACCACGATTGCGCGGATATCCCGTCCCGGCTTCTTGATAAATTCCTGGATATAAAAGACCGAATGCTGCACCGAGCCGAGCGTGGACTTGTGTTCCAGCACTGCCTCCGCCGCGTCACGGTCGTTGACTTTAGCCAGCAGCCGTCCCCACGAGCCGACCACCGGCTTGAGCACCACCGGATAGCCAAACTCCTCGATGGCTTCCAGCGCCGCTTCAGGCGAAAAAGCGACCTTGTTATGCGGCTGCGTAACGCCCGCCCGCGCCAGCATCGCCGACGTGGTCAACTTGTCGCCGCACACCTCGGCTACCGCCGCCGTGTTCACGGTCGGCACGCCCCAGGCGTTCAACATCCGCAGCGCGTACAGCCCGCTGTTATAACTGATTGAACGCTCCAGCACCGCGTCGAACGTCCGCCACGGAACGCCATCGTCAAGGTCAAAATGGATGACGCGGTCATCCAGCCGCACGTAATCCAGGCCGCGCTTTTCCATGGCGGCAAAAATCCACTTTTCTTCCACGCGCACCCGCGAGTACAAAACGCCGATTTTCAATCGTGGTTGCATAATTTTTCCGATTGGGTTTTGGTAATTGGCGATTGGTAATTGCCAATCGCCATCACTCGCCCCAATCTTCCTCTTCCATGGGCGCCAACTCCACCTCAGCGGGGTCGAGCGACGTCACTTCCAGGTCCACGCCGCAATCGGGGCAGACGATGATTTCATTCACTTCCACGCCTTCCTCCAGCGTGATTTCGGCGGCGCATTCGGGGCAAGATACAGTAGTCATGATTTTCTCCTTATAATCCCCTCTCCCCGAGGGAGAGGGGCAGGGTGAGGGTTGATTTGGCTTGTTTGATTTGATTTTGAACAGATTGGGGACTCGCGCCCCCGACGGCATTTCTCTGCTCGACCGACTTCATCGGGTCGAAGACATCTTTCACATCCGCATCGAACGGACCCAGGGCCTGCCACTCGTTTAACGGAAGTTGATCCAGGCTGAGGCCTTTCTCCGCCGCCACTTTGACGGCTTTGCCCGCCACCCCGTGCGCCTCGCGGAACGGCATCCCCTTGCGGACGAGGTAATCCGCCAGGTCGGTCGCCAGCATGGACGGGTCAATCGCGGCCAACATCCGCTTCTCGTCCACGGTCATCGTCTCCAGCGCGCCCGCCAGGACGGGCAAAATCGCCAGCAGCGTGTCGGTTGCCTGGAAAACGGGGATCTTGTCTTCTTGCAAATCTTTGTCGTAGGTGGACGGCAGTCCCTTGAGCGTGGCCAGCATCCCGGCCAGCAGGCCGATCAGCGTGCCAGCCTTGCCGCGCGCCAGTTCGAACATATCGGGATTCTTCTTCTGCGGCATCAGGCTGGAGCCGGTCGAAAAGGCATCCGAGAGTTCGAAAAAGCCGAACTCCGCTGTGGTGAACAGGATGACATTCTCAGCCAGTTTGCTCAGATGCACGCCAACCATCGCCGCGCAGAACAGGTACTCGGCGGCGAAATCCCGATCGGAGACGGCGTCCAGGCTGTTGGGGGCGGGGGCGTCGAAGCCAAGCGAATCCGCCAGGGCTGTCCGATCAACGGGGAAAGCCGTCCCGGCCAGCGCGCCGCAACCCAGGGGCAGGACGGCGACCCGGTCACGTAAATCAGCCAGCCGCTCGCGGTCGCGCTGCAAGGCCCAGAAGTGACTCAGGAACCAGTGCGCCAGCGTGACCGGTTGGGCGCGTTGCAGGTGGGTGTAGCCTGGCATCAGTGTAGCGATGTGCTTTTCGGCCAGCGTCACCAGCGTGGATTGCAAGCCTTTAATGGCCTCCTCCAGGGCGGGCAATGCCTCCAGCATCCACAGGCGGAAGTCGGTGGCGACCTGGTCGTTGCGGCTGCGGCCGGTGTGTAATTTACCCGCCAGCGGACCGATCAACTCGCCCAGCCGCCGTTCGACCGCGGTGTGGATGTCCTCGTCGGAGTCGGCAAAGGCGAAGGACCCACTCTCGAATTCCGCCTCGACAGCCCGAAGCCCAGAAATGATCCGCCTGGATTCCTCCCCGGTCAAGACCCCGGCCCGTGACAAAGCCTCCGCCCAGGCGGCCGATCCCTTCACATCCTGCATCGCCAGCCGTTTATCGAACGGCAGGGAGGCGTTGAGCAGGAAGGCGCCCTCGTTAAGTTTGCCGCTAAAGCGGCCGCCCCATAAAGTAGTCATCTGGTCTCCTGGTCTGATAGTCGAATAGTCACTGCTCTCTATAGTATTGCCCTGTGAAAACTATGCCAATCGCGAAGATTTTGCGCGATGCTCATCTTATGGTTGCGGAATGAATTCCGCGCTACGCTCTAATCTCGCTTGAATCTCGAATAATCCGGCTTCGGCAGGTTCATGCCAGCGATGGGCAGGTTGTTGAGCGCCCGCACCTTGAGCGACAGGCCGTACAAGCGGATGAAGCCCTCGGCGTCGGACTGGTCGTAGACGTCGTCCATGCCGAAGGTAGCAAAATCTTCGCGGTACAGGCTAAACTGCGACTTGCGCCCGGCGCTGATGATGTTGCCCTTGAACAGTTTGAGCCGCACCACGCCGGTGACCGGGCCCTGCGTGCTGTCTACAAAGGCATCCAGCGCCTCCCGCAGCGGGGTCCACCACAGGCCGTTGTAGGTCAGTTCCGCGTACTTCAAGGCGACGATATCTTTGAAGTGCATGGTTTCGCGGTCCAGCACCAGTTCTTCGAGTTCGCGGTGGGCTGCCAGCAGGATCGCGCCGCCGGGGGTCTCGTAGACGCCATGCGACTTCATGCCGACCAGTCGGTTTTCGACCAGATCCACCCGCCCGATGCCATGCACGCCGCCGACATTGTTCAGGTAGGTGACGATTCCCGCCGGGGACATCTTCTCGCCGTTGATCGCCACCGGCGTGCCGCTCTCGAATTCGATCTCGACGTAGGCGGGCTCGTCCGGGGCGTTTTCAGGCGAGGCCGAAATCTGGTACATTGGCTCTTCCGGCTCGTTCCACGGATTTTCGAGCAGCCCGCCCTCGTGCGACAGGTGCCACAGGTTGGAATCGCGGCTGTAAATGGACTTGACCGTAGCCGTCACCGGGACGTTGTGTTTGGCAGCGTACTCGATGGCATCCTCGCGCGAGCGGATCTCCCACTCGCGCCAGGGAGCCACGATGTGCAGGCGGGGGTCGAGCGCCATGACAGTGAGTTCGAAGCGCACCTGGTCGTTGCCTTTGCCGGTCGCGCCATGCGCCACCGCGTCCGCGCCGACTTCGTGCGCCACGTCCACGAGATGTTTGGCAATCAAGGGGCGCGCCACCGACGTGCCGAGCAGGTACTTGCGCTCGTACACCGCCCCGGCGCGCAGCATCGGGAAAAGGTAATCAGCGGCGAATTCTTCCTTCATGTCGTGGACGATCAACTGGCTGGCGCCGCTGGCAATGGCCTTGGCCTCCAGTTTGGACAGGTCTTCGTCGCCTTGCCCCACGTCGGCGCAGAAACAGACCACTTCACAGCCGTAGTTTTCCTTGAGCCACGGCACGATCACGGACGTGTCCAGCCCGCCGGAGTAGGCCAGGACGACTTTCTTGACTTGCGGTTTTGGATTCATCATTTCTCCTTTTTCTTTGTTCTTCCCCCTATTTTGCGCAGCAAAATGGGGGGATCGAGGGGGGTGAAATAAAACAGCCCTCCGAGAAGGAGGGCTGTTTGGGTTAACTCAGGCGTCTGTCAGCGCGCCGTTTCGTTCAGTTCGTCATCCAAAGCATGGCTCCCGGCCTTCTCGGTGAGAAGTCGGCAGCGGACGACGGGAGCGCGGCAGTGCAATCTGACTGTGCATATTGGGCGCTATTCTACCACCCCCGGAAAATATGTCAATGGTTTTGTATGTATAATTGCTCCCATGCCCTCCTCCCTGACCCCATTCTTCCAACCCAAAGGCGTGGTCATCATCGGCGCGTCCACTTCCCCGGAGAAACTCGGCTACGGCGCGGCCCGCAACCTGGTGTACAGCGGCTACAACGGCGCCATCCACTTCGTCAGCCAGAAGCCGGGTACGCTGTTCAACCACCCGCTCTACACAGACCTGCAACAAGTACCAGACCCGGTCGACCTGGCCGTCCTGATCGTCCCCGCCCCCGCCACCCCGGCAACGCTGGAGGCCTGCGGGCAACGCGGAATCCGCGCCGCCATCGTGGTCGCATCCGGGTTCCGCGAAGCCGGGCCGGAGGGCGCCGCGCTCGAAGCCAGGTGCCTGGAAACAGCGCGCAAGCATGGCATCCGCATGGTGGGACCCAACTGCATCGGCAGCCTCGACACGCACCTGCCTCTCGACACCACCTTCCTGCCGCCGCCCATGCCCGCCAGGGGACAGATCGGCTTCATCTCGCATTCGGGCGCATTCTGCGCCGCCATCATCGACTGGTCGCGGGAGCACGGATTCGGCTTTTCGCAACTCATCAGCCTGGGCAACCAGGCGGATGTCAACGAGACGGACATGCTGCCGGCCGTGGCCGCGGACGAACACACGCGCGTCATCAATCTATACCTGGAAGGCGTTGCGGACGGGAAACGCTTCGTCCAGGTCGCGCGGGATGTGACCCGACACAAGCCGGTCCTGGCGCTCAAGGTCGGGCGCTTCGCATCCGGACAACGGGCGGCCGCCTCGCATACGGGAGCGTTGGCCGGCTCTGACGCGGCCTACGAGGCCGCCTTCGAGAAGTGCGGCGTCTTCCGCGCGGACAACGCCGGGCAGATGTTCGACTGGGCCCAGGCGCTGGCCGCCTGCCCGCTGCCAGGGGGAAGGAAGGTGGCCGTGCTGACCAACGCCGGCGGCCCCGGCGTGATGGCCGCCGACGCGCTGGAAGCCAACGGATTGCAGATGGCTGCGTTAGCGCCTGGCACAGAGAAAGTCCTGGCCAAACTGCTGCCTCCTGCCGCCAGTGTGCGCAATCCCGTGGACATGCTGGCTTCCGCCTCTCCCCAACAATACACAGATTGCCTGTCTGCGCTGCTGGGCGACCCCGGCGTGGACGCGGTATTGCTGATCCTGCCGCCGCCGCCCATGTACCACGCCGAGGAAGCCGCGGACGCGCTCATCCCCCTCATCCGGGCGTCCAGGAAACCCGTCCTGGCGGCGCTGCCCGGTTCGGAACGAACCAAGGAAGCGGCAAGACATTTCCAACGGGCGGGCATACCGACCTACACCTTCCCGGAACAAGCCGCGTCCGCGTTGATGGTCCTGGCCCGGCGGGCGGAATATTTGACCCGGGCAGAACAGGCCGCCTCGCGCTTCGAGGCCTGCAAGACCGGCGAGAGGTTAGAAACCTGCACCCCCGAAGAACTTGTCGCCGCCTACGGCATCCCGGTTGCGCCGGTGCAATGGGCCGCCAGCGCAGACCAGGCCGTATCCGTTGCGCGCGGACTGGGTTTTCCTGTGGTGATGAAGATCGCCAGCCCCGACATCTCCCACAAATCGGACCTGGGCGGCGTGCTGCTCGATCTTGCAAGCGAAGAAGCCGTCTATCATGGCTACACGAAAGTGGTTGAGAACGTCCGGTCGGCGCAACCCCAGGCGCGCATCGAGGGCGTTTCCCTGCAAAGGCAGGCGCCGGCCGGCCAGGAAGTGATCGCGGGCATGACGCGCGATCCGCAGTTCGGGGCGCTGCTCATGTTCGGGTCGGGGGGCGTCGAAGTGGAAGGCCTCAAGGACGTGGCTTTTGCCCTGGGGCCGTTGACGCAGGCCGAGGCTGAGTCCCTGATGCGGCGCACGTGGGCGGGCAGGAAACTGGACGGCTTCCGTAACATCCCGGCGGCCGACAAATCCGCCGTCGCCCAGGTTCTGGTGCGCCTGTCGCAACTGGCCGAAGAGCATCCCGAAATCACAGAGATCGAAATCAACCCCTTGCGCGCGCTGGCGAAAGGCGCAGCGGCGCTCGACGTCAGGATGGCAACCCGATGATTACCGTGACAACACTGGTCTACTACCCGGTCAAGTCCTGCCGCGGCTTCGAAGTGGACGAAATCGACGTGGAGCGCATGGGGTTGGCAGGCGACCGCCGCATGATGGTGGTCAGCCCGCAAGGGCGTTTCCTCACGCAGCGGGACCACCCCCGGCTTGCCCTGGTTACCCCGACCTTGTCTCACCGGCAGTTGACGCTCTCCGCCCCCGGCGCGGACTCGCTCGACCTGGAAATCCGCACCTCCGGCCCGGCGCGCCCGGTGGACATCTGGAAGACCAACGGCATGCCGGCCGTAGACCAGGGCGAGGCGGCCGCGGCGTGGTTTTCGGCCTGGCTGGGCGCGCCCGCCCGCCTGGTGCATATCCCCGACGGCTATCGGCGCATCGTCAGCGAGAAATACGCCGTCAACGCCGACGACCATACCGGCTTTGCGGACGGCTACCCGATCTTGCTGGCCTCCGAGGACTCGCTGGCCGACCTGAACGCCCGCCTGGAAACGCCCGCGCCGATGAACCGCTTCCGCCCCAACCTGGTGGTGCGCGGATGCGGACCGTTCGCCGAGGATTCGTGGACGCGCATCCGCATCGGCGAGGTGGAACTGGCGGTCGTCAAGCCGTGCGCGCGCTGCGTGGTGACGACCATCGACAAGGAAACGCTCGCCCAAAGCCGGGAACCGCTCAAGACGCTGGCAGCCTACCGCACGCGGGAGGGCGGGGCCATGTTCGGGCAAAACGTCATCCCGCTGAACGAGGGCCGGATCAGGCTGGGAATGCGCGTGGAAATCCTGCAATGACCACCCTCTCCCGCCGCGATTTTCTCAAACTGGGCGCTTTCTCGCTGCTGGGGGCTTCCTTTGCGCGCTTTGCCCCTCCCGCCAGCGCCCCGCGCGAACAGCCTGTCTTGTACCAGGGCAGCCTGCGCTACGCCCGCGTGGCGTTGACCTACGACGACTGCAACCTGGTCACGCAGTTGCAGAAACTGGAGAAGATCTACGACCAGTACCCGGACATGCGCATCACCTTCTTCCCGGTGGGCGAGGCGCTGCTCAACAACGAGCAGAAAGACCCCGGCATCTGGCGGCGCTTCTACCAGCGCGGCTACGAATTCGGCTATCACACCTTCCCGTTCGAACACATCAACCCGCAGGTGCTTCCAGCCGCCAAAGTGATCGAAGACTACGACCTGTGGCTGGACGCGCTGCGCGAAGTGCTGAAAACCGAGCCGGTCATCCGCTTTGCCCGGCCTCCCTTCGGGAACGCCAGCCCATCCTTCCTGGCGATGTGCGCGGTCTACGGCCTGACGCCGACTCTGTGGTCCACCGGCTGGGGCGGGCCGGTCAAGGACGTGGTGCAATACACCGTCCCCAAACTGCGCAACGGCGACATCGTGTTAATGCACACCCGCATCGAAGACGTGGAAACCACCGCGCTGGCGCTGCCCGAAGTGCAGGCGCGCGGCATCGAACCGGTAGGCATGTCCCGGCTATACCTGGACCTGCTCAAGGAACAGAACCAGTCGCCGGGCTGCGACCCGCCGGCCGCCGTCGCGCCAAAAACGACCTGCATCGAATAACGCATCGTCCCGCCCCGTCCTGGCCCGGACGGGACAGGGAGGTTCCCGCAACACCTCCGGGACGTGTCCTGGAAGGCGGGACGGGTATAATCATCCCCATGCGCGCGCTCGAAACGCTCACCGACATCAACCTGGACGACCTGGTCTCCTCCTTTGGCTGGGAAGATCGTCCCCAACTGGCGCGCCTGCTGCGCTTCACCTTCCGCGCGCCGGCGCGTCGCTTTGCCCGCCTGATGCTGGATTTCGACGCGGCCGTCGGCGCGCGCGGGCTGGCGGAAGCCTCCCGCCTGACGCTACGCTCTTTTGCGCGCGATGTGCGCATCTTCTCCGACCCTGTACCGGCGGGCCCCCTCCTGGCCTTGTCCAACCATCCAGGCATGATCGACACCCTGGCGCTGTTCGCCGCCCTGGAGCGCCCCGACCTGAAGATCATCGCCCTCGACCGCCCGTTCCTGAAATCCCTGCCCAACGTCAGTGAACGGCTGTACTTCGTTACGGACGACCCGTCCGCGCGCATGGCGCTGGTGCGCCATGTCAGCGCGCACCTGCGCGCCGGCGGCGCAGCGCTCACCTTCCCAGCCGGGCAGATCGAACCCGACCCGGATGTGTACCCCGGCGCAGCCGAGTCGCTCGACAAGTGGACCGACAGTGTCGGCGTCTTCGTCCGCATGGCGCCAGGGACGGCCATCCTGCCGATTCTCGTGCGCGGCGTGATCTGGGAGAAAACCGCGCGGCACATCTTGGCCCGCGTCAAAAAGACCAGGGAGGAAAGGGAAAAACTGGCTGCCGCCCTGCAACTGCTGGCGCACGTCATCCTCGGCGTCAGACCCCTACGCGCGCGGGTGCAAGTCGGCCGGCCGGTCACGGTCGCGGCGCTGGGCAGCAAGGATACAGGCGTCATCCACCAGGCCGTGCTGGCAGAGATGAAGCGCCTGGTCGAGAATCCGCCGCAGGGAGAGGGGCAGGCTGCGCTATGACCACATCCAAGGCGCGCAAAATCCTGCTCAACGCGCTCCTGTACGCGGCGCTGGTCGGGCTGCTGTGGTGGGCGCTGCGCAACGTCCCGCTGGCTGACCTGTGGGAAGCGTTGACGAGGCTGCGCTTTTGGCAAATTGCGCTGCTGCTGGCGCTCAACGCGCTGGTGATCCTGCTGATGACCGCCCGCTGGTGGATCATCGTGCGCGCCGAAAAACGGGATGCGCCGTTCTGGCGGCTGGTCGGCTACCGGCTGTCCGCGTTTGGCTTGAGTTACTTCACGCCCGGGCCGCAGGTGGGCGGCGAACCCTGGCAGGTGATCGCCCTGCGAAAGTATCACGGCCTGACGTACGCCCGCGCCACAGCCGCCGTCATCATGGACAAGTTGATCGAGTTCCTGGTCAATTTCCTGCTGCTGGCGGCCGGGGCGTGGGCCGTCTTCCGGGTGGGACTGATCCCCGATAACGGGAGCAGCCCGCTCGTGAGTCTGATCGGGCTGGGCGTCCTGTTGAGTTGGCCGCTCGTGCATATCATCCTGATGTACCATCGCATCCTGCCCGTCTCCGCTGTCCTGCGCGCCCAACCGTTCATCCCCAAGACTTCCAAATCCATACGCCTGCTGTTGGCCGCGGAGCGCATGGCGGCCGGTTTCTGCCAGCGCCGCCTGCGGGCGTTGTTGGCTGCGGCGGGCGTCTCGCTGCTGGCGGTGCTGGGGATCGCCGCCGAGTACGCGTTGATGGCGTCGTTCCTGGGGATGCGGCTGACGGCGGCGCAGACCCTGGCGGCGCTGACGGCGCTGCAATTGGCCTTCCTGATGCCGCTGCCCGGCGGGTTGGGCGCGCTGGAAGCCAGCCAGGTGTTCGCGCTGGGCGCCTTCGGGCAGCCCGCTTCGGCGGCCATCGGCCTGACGCTGCTGCAACGCGCGCGCGACCTGCTGAACGGCGGGCTGGGGCTGCTGCTGGCCGGGCGCGGGTTTGCGGCAGGCGGCGCCCCGCAAACCCGCAGCCAGCCAGGGGACGAGCGGCCATGAACGCCAAGAGTTTGTATTTCACCGCGCCGCGCCAGGTGAGCGTGCGCCCCACGCCGCTGCCGCCGCTGGGCGAAGGCCAGGCGCTGGTCGAGAGTTTGTGCTCGGCCATCAGCCCCGGCAGCGAGATGCTGGTCTATCGCGGGCAGTTCCCCCAGGGCCTGCCCGACGCGCGCGACGCCCTGAGCAGCGACCTGCGCTACCCGCTGGCCTACGGTTACGCGGTCGTCGGGCGGGTGGTCGGGCTCGGCAAGAACGCGCGCCGCAAATGGCTCGACCGGCTGGTCTTTGCCTTCCGCCCGCACGCCTCGCACTTCGTTGCCAGCCTCAACGACCTGCTGCCACTGCCGGATGGGATGGACCCCAAAACGGCCTGCTTCCTGCCCAACATGGAGACGGCCGTCAACCTGGCGCAGGACGCCGCGCCCCTGCTGGGGGAACGGGCGCTGGTGTTCGGGCAGGGCGTCGTGGGATTGCTGACCGCCGCGCTGCTGAGGGAATTCCCGCTCGCCTCGCTCGTGACCTGCGACTGCCACCCGCTGCGACGGGAGGCGTCGCTGTCCCTGGGCGTTCCGGCGGCGCTCGACCCAGACGCTCCCGACTTCCGCGAGGCGGCGCGCAGATTGCTGCCCGGCGGCGCGGACCTGGCGCTGGAACTCTCCGGCGCGCCCGAAGCGTTGAACGACGCCCTGGCGCTGACCGGCTTCGGCGGGCGGATCGTCATCGGCTCGTGGTACGGCGAAAAGCGCGCCGCGCTCGACCTGGGCGGCGCCTTCCACCGCAGCCGCATCAAGTTGCTCTCCTCGCAGGTCAGCAGCATCGCGCCCGAACTCTCCGCCCGCTGGGACAAGGCGCGCCGCTTCCAGGTGGCCTGGGGGGCGCTGGCGCGCATCCGCCCGGAGAAATGGATCACCCACCGCTTCCCGCTGGAACAGGCAGCGGAAGCGTATCAATTGCTGGATGAGAGACCGGGCGAGGCGATCCAGGTGGTGTTCGAGTACAGGTGAGGAGGAAGGAAAGGATCTGTGGAGGAGATTGGTGATAAACTTGTCGTACTTTTACCAATGAGGGAATAGAACCCCTGTCTAGTATAAAACCATAGAAAAAATTATGTCAATCGCCAAAGAAACCATATCATCCAGCCAAGTTCGTTTTTTCAATAGCAATCGTGCAGCTTTGCGTTGCGTTCAGTTAACTTTGCAAGATGCGCAAGATGTGCGCATTGCCACAGCTTATTTTGAGGCTTCAGGATATAAAGAACTACAAAGTACTATATATGGGAAACGTGTCAAACTGTTAATCGGGCGTCCTGAAGGTGGTGAAGACCGCGCTCGTGAAATGCTTGATGAATTTATTTGTGAACTCTCACATGACTCACAGGAAGGACGCACGCGTACCGTAAAACAGCTTCTGGAAGCCCTTGAACAAGGATGGATGACCGTTTCCGTTGGTAAATCGGGTGAAGAACAGCCCGCTTGGCTAGACGCTCGCTACCTGTATCATCATGCCAAACTCTATATTGCCGATAAAGCCGCTGCAGTGGTGACCTCGGCTAATTTTTCATATCATGGCTTATGTACCAGCCGCGAAGCAGGTTATTTAGTGACAGAGCCAGACGATGTGACTTTTTTTGTTGAGTGCTTCGACAATTACTTCGAGCAAGCAACCTCGATTACGCAGGAGCTTATCGAAGCACTCAAGCAGTGGCTGGCCGAATACGACCCATACATTATTTATGCACGCGCTCTGTTGGAATTGTACGGCTTGCCTGATGAAAACGTGCCGCCAAAACTCCCACCTTTGGCAGAATATCAAAAAGGGGTCGTTTCAAGCGTCCTTCGTTCTCTTCTGGAACATGACGGGGCATTTTTGGTCGCTTCGACGGGATTGGGGAAAACGATTATCGCTGCGCATGTGGCAGCATATTTGCGTATGCGTTCTGAAGCACAAACATCGATTGTGGTTTGCCCTGCAGGAATGCGTGAAGTGTGGCGTCGTTGGATGAGGGCAGCGCATCTTTCCAGCGTGGAATTTTCTTACCACACGCTTGGGCGGAAGGATGGGGACAACAATTTACCTATCTTGGAGCATGAGTTGAGAGGAGTAACTGATGAAACGCTTATCATTCTGGACGAATCTCACCATTTACGAAATGAAGACGGTAACGATGGGGATTTGCGAATCAGCAATGAGCGTGTTCAAACTGCGATTCGGGAAAACAAAGGCAGGGTTTTGCTGCTTACTGCCACCCCCTACGGCAAAAGCATTGACGAGGTGCAAAGTCAATTGAACCTTTTGCCGCCGCCCAAAACAAAATTAAACACGGCGATTGGGCTAGAAGTGGAAGCCAATACCTGGAGCGTGCATAAACTGAAAGACCTGGCGGAATTACCGACCTGTACCGTCTTGAACACCCCTGATGTCGTTCATCACTTTGGGGAACAAGATGAAAACAGTGAGCGGTTCGTCCGATTCGGGGAAGATAAACGCTATTTTCCCCGCCGCATTCGTCTGGAAACGCTTCGCTATGATAATCCCTTCGATGATTTCTTTGCGGAACTTCTGGAAAGCAAATTTCTCTACAAAGCCGCCGAATCTGGCAAACAGGGCAAACGCCGCGCAACCCAAAAAGAGAAATTGTTCGACCTGCCCAACCCGCAAGGCGAGCGGCTTCCTTTACAAGAAGCGTTGTTCTTGCATCAGTTTTGCTCATCTCCCGCTGAAGTGTTGGACGTTTCTCAGAAGATGAGACAAGGGACATATTCCTATCAATTTGCACGCCAATCTGATTTAGCCAAACTCGTTGAAAAATATGAAAAGGAATTGCGCAGCAGGCAAAACCCTAAAAATGACCCAAAAATACAAAAATTGGCGGAGATTATCCACTCGGTCGGAGAAGAAAAGGCAGTGGTGTTTTGTGAATATCACAACACAGCGAGATATGTCACAGATGGACTGAAGAAACTATTGCACAACAGCAAAAAAATCGAGACCGCCGTAGAACAAAGCGCCGCCGATTTAGATGGAATTTTGCGTCGCTTTGCGCCAATTGCTAATGAAGTTTTACCAGAAGATAGAAAACCGAACGAGGAAATTCAGGTTTTGATTGCCAGCCGCGCCATTTCAGAAGGATATAACCTGCAAGACGCGTCTATTTTGGTAAACTATGATTTGCCCTGGACGGTTTTACAGCTCGCGCAACGCATGGGGCGTATCCTGCGTCCCTGGAAAGAACCGCGCAACATCACCATTTATAACTTTGTTCCATCCACAATGGACCACCAGCGTATCCGCCACGCCCGCAACTGGCAAGAACGCTTGAAAAAGCGCAGCCATGAGCATCGCTCGTTGGCACAAATTCCTGTAATGGTATATGACGAAAGCAAACGCGAGCATTTGAGCCGCGAATTTGAAATGGAAAAACTTGGGCGTGAGTTATACCTTGCCAAAGATACCACTGCAAACTTAAATCTCGAGGAAGTGATGCAGTTTGTCAATCAGGTAGATGAGCTCAGCACAAGCACATTCTATAAGGACTTGGCAGAAATTCGCAACCCAGTCGAAATTCGTCAATTGCCTGCAGGCATTCGTAGCGCCATGAAAAAAGTGGGAACAAAACGTCTGTTCCTACTTCTAAAACATGGACGAAACCTTCATACTGTCATTGCAGATTGGCAGGGCATCCCGCAGCCCGAAAGTTATCGACGAGATGAAGTCATGCGCCTAATTCGATGTTTACCTGAAACGCCTAAAGCGCCTTTCAATGAATATCCTGATGATGATAAATTCGATACGTGGGTAGAGCGTACCCGCCAGAATTGGGCAAGTCGCTTTGACCTTGAGCCCTATCGTATGCAAATCATCTGCGCTCTTGCTTTGATATAAATCTCTGCTTTCCTCCCATGCCTGAACCCTGGACCGACCTCAAACAAGCCCTGCAAGAACTCCCGCCTGAGCGGTTGATCGAACTGCTCAAAGGCCTGCATGGCCTATCCTCGCAAAACAAAGCCTGGCTGCGCAGCAAGGTGTTGCCGGTCGGGCAGGCTTCGACCTACCTGGAAGAATGCCGCCAGAAGGTCGTCAAAGCCGTCTACAATCCGGCGCGCAAGTTCCCGGACATGCCTCGCTTCCGGGATGCGAAGGAGGTCATCAGCGAATACAAGAAATCCACCAAAGACCTGGCCGGGACGCTCGACCTGATGCTCACCTACGTGGAGCGCGGCCACGCCTTTACGAATGATTTCGGCGACATAGACATGCCGTTCTATGACGCGCTGATCAACATGCTGGAACGTTTTACCATCGAACTCAAGAACAGCCCTGCCCGCCGCGAGTTGTACGCCCGCTTCCGCGCCCGCCTGCTCAAGATGAACCGCACCGCCGATATCGGCTGGGGCTACGGGGACTTCATCCATGAGACAGTGGATGAACTGGAAGCCATGTTTGGAAACTGAACCCGCTCGCTTGCGCGTCTTGACCCATCTTTTTCTACCTGGGAGAAACCTATGTACACCCTCGCCGTCCGCCGCGACTTCATCGCCCGCCACTACCTGATCGAGGGCGATTGGGGCCCGGAAAATTTTCCCAACGCGCATCACTACCTGCTCGAACTGCGCCTGAAAGGCCGGGAACTCGACCAGCACGGCTACCTGTGCGACATCGTGGAGGTAGAAAAACACCTGGATGAAGTCGTGAACGAATACAAAGAGCAAATGCTCAACGACCGGCCCGCCTTTGCCGGGCTGAACCCGTCCATCGAGCATTTCGCCCGCATCCTGGCCGAGTCGCTGAACGAACGCATCCACGCGCCCAATCTCACCGGCTTGAAAGTGGTGCTGTGGGAAAACGAGCGCGCCTGGGCGTCCTATTCACTGGCCAGGTAGGAAATTGGCCCGCTGCGAAGCGCCCTGTAAGGGAAAGTTCGCATGCCCTCCAAACCCTTCGAGACGATGACCCACAATGAAACTGGGATTTCTCATCTACGGCGCCATTGAGACCCTCAGCGGCGGCTACCTCTACGACCGTAAACTGGTGGAATACCTGCGTGGACAAGGCGACGCGGTCGAAATCATCAGCCTGCCGTGGCGGAACTACGCCGCGCACCTGACGGACAACCTGCGCTTCCGCCTCCCCCCGCGCCTGGACCTGCTCATCCAGGACGAATTGAACCACCCCTCGTTGTTATCCGCCAACGCCCGCCCCCGCGCCTATCCCGTTATCAGCCTGGTGCATCACCTGCGCTGCTCCGAACAACGTCCCGCCTGGCAGAACCGCTTCTACCGCCTGGTCGAGAAACGCTACTTGCAATCGGTGGATGGCTTTATTTTCAACTCGCAGACGACGAAGAGCGTAGTGGGCAGCGTATCAGGGAGCAATTCGAGGCCAGGCCTGGTCGCCTACCCGCCCACCGACCGCTTCGGGCGTCCCGTCACGGAAGAGGAGGTCATTGCCCGCGCGCACGGGACGGGGCCGCTGCGGCTGCTGTTCCTCGGCAACCTCATCCAGCGCAAAGGGCTGCATACCGTACTGGAAGCCGTCCGCGCCCAACCCTCAGTCTTCCGCCTGGACGTGGTGGGCGGCCTGGACGCGGAGCCGAAGTACGCCCGAAAGATGCAAGAAATGGCGCAAGTCGCAGGCCTGAAATCGCGAGTCTTTTTCCACGGCCCGCTCGACCGGGAAGCGCTGGCCGAAAAACTGCGCGCCGCGCAAGTCCTGGTCGTCCCTTCCTCGTATGAAGGCTTCGGCATCGCCTACCTGGAAGGGATGGCCTTCGGCCTGCCCGCCATCGGGACGACCGCCGGGGCCGCCTCCGAGGTCATCACGGACGGGGAGACCGGCTACCTCGTCCCACCGGAAGAGGCCGTGCAACTGGCCGGACGCCTGGCGATGCTGGCAGCAGACCGCGCCTTGCTGGCGCGCATGTCGGTCAAGGCGTTGGAACGCTACCGCCAGCAACCCACCTGGGAACACACCGCCGGAAACATCCGCCGCTTCCTCGAAAACATCCTAACGGCCTGACCCCGACCCTTCCCCTGCTCACCGAGCACTGAACACTGATTACTGAACCCTGTTCGCCGCCTCCACATGGACTACTCCTTCCCCCACTACCTGCTGTCGAAACAAAGCGTGGACGACCGCGCGCTGAACAAAGACGTCCTGTCCGCGCTGAAGGCCGGCCTGCCCGGAATGCCGCTCACCATCATCGAGGTCGGCGGCGGGATCGGGACGATGCTGGCGCGCCTGCTGCGCTGGGAGGTCATCGCGCAGGCAAACTACACGCTGGTGGACGAGATGGCCGAGAACATCGCTTTTGCGCGGGAATGGCTGCCGCAATGGGCGCAAGAAAACAGGCTGGAAGCAGAGGTGGTCAGCGAGACCGAACTGCGGCTGTTCGATGCGCAGCGCTTCGACTGCGCTCCCCCCTGCGGGGACAGGCAGCACAGGCGGGAGGTGCGCGCGCATCTCGTCCAGGCAGATGTGTTCGACTTCATCGCGCGCCGTCCCGCCCCGGCCGACCTGCTGATCGCCCACGCCTTCCTCGACCTGCTGCCCATGCCGGGGAGCCTGGCGCCGCTGCTCTCGCTGACGAGGGACCTGGCCTGGCTGACCCTCAACTTCGACGGCGTGACGACCTTCGCGCCTTCCCTGGACCCGGACCTGGACGCCGTGATCGAGCGGCTGTACCACGAGACGATGGATACCCGTCCGAGCGGCGGGGACAGCCGCTCGGGGCGGAACCTGTTCGGACACCTGGAGCAAGCCGGGGCGCGGATCGAGGCGGCCGGCGCGTCGGATTGGGTGGTGTATCCGCGCAGCGGTCAATATCCGGCCAAAGAAGCCTACTTCCTGCAATTCATCCTGCATTTTTTCGAGCAGTCGCTTGGAAGTCACCCGTCACTAGAGCAAGCCGTCTTTGCGGATTGGCTGGAGAAACGGCGCGGGCAGGTGACGCGCGGCGAACTGGTGTACATTGCCCACCAGATGGATTTTTTGGTAAAAAGTGTGCACGCAAAGGTTGTCAAACCATCCGCAGATGACGCAGATTCTCGCGGATTTTTTCAGACTTTTCTGCGTAATCTGCGAAATCTGTGGATTTTCCTTGTCATCGCTGACAACTTTTGAGTGCACACGGTAAAAATCTAACTGCAACGCGAAGCCGTTTTTCCCGTATAATTTACAGAGTCATTATGGTCTACACATTCCAGATCGAAGGCCTGAGCCTGCAAACAGGCGACATCATCTGCACCATGAACGGCAAGCCCGACATCCTGCCCGGCGAATTCTGGCGGCTGGTGGGGCGGCTCGTCCCTGGCGACGTGGACCACGTAGCAGTCTACGTCGGCCCGGACGGGCGCTGCGTGGAATCCGGCTCGCGCGGCGTGATCACCTTCGAAGCCTGCAACGGGACCTGGGATACCGAGTGCATGGCGCGCGAACGCGGCCTGCTGTTCGATACGTTCTACGGCGTGGCGCATCCCCTGGACGGCCTGGAACTTTCCCAAGACGAAGAAAACCACATGCGGATGACCGTTGCCCAATACTGCCTGTCGCAGGTGGGAAAGGGATACAACCTCAACTTCCTGAACGCCGAGACCGAAGAGGCCTTCTATTGCAGCCAACTGGCGTACAAGGCCTACCAACAGGTGGGCGTTGACCTGAACACCGGCCTGGCCATGGAACAATTGCCCGGCACGAACGCCATCATCTACCCACAGGAGATCTGGGAGGGGTGCGCGCACAGGAAGGCGGCGAGCAGTAATCAGTAATCAGTAATCAGTGTTCAGTGTTCAGTGTTCAGTGAACAGCAGAGTTTACATCTTCGAAAGGTGACATTCCCCGCCAGTCCACAGGCGGGGATTTCGTTTATAATCCCTGTGCCACATCAAAGACTTGGAATTGATTAAAAATGAATTTCCTCATCACCGGCGCAGCCGGATTCCTTGGTTCTGCGCTTGCCAACCATCTTGCCCGCGAAGGACACCAGGTACGCGGGCTGGACGACCTGTCCACTGGCGACCCGCAGGCGCTCTCGCCGGACGTGCATTTCACGCGCGGCGACGTGAATGACCGCCCCAAGTTGTGGACGCTTTTGCAGGAAGTGGACTGCGTCTACCACCTGGCGGCGCGCGTCTCGGTGCCGGAATCGGTGCTGTACCCGCGCGAGTACAACGCCGCCAACGTCGGCGGGACGGTCAGCCTGATGGAAGCCATGCGCGATGTGGGCGTGCGGCGCGTCATCCTGGCCTCCTCCGGCGCGGTCTACGGCGACCAGGGCGAACAGCCGCTCAAGGAAACAGCCACGCCCGACCCACGCTCGCCATACGCCGTCTCGAAAGTCGCTGCCGAGTATTACGTCCGCACCATCGGCAAACTGTGGGAGATGGAAACGGTCTGCCTGCGCATCTTCAACGCCTACGGCCCCGGCCAGCGCCTGCCGGCCTCGCATCCGCCGGTGGTGCCGCTCTACCTGCGCCAGGCCCTGCGCGACGGGACGCTGGTAGCGCACGGGAACGGCCAACAGACCCGCGATTACGTCTACGTGGACGACGTGGTCAGCGGCATGGTGGCCGCCGCCACCGCGCCCAACGTCAACGGGCTGGTCATCAACGTCGGCTCCGGCGTAGAGACCAGCATCCGCGACCTGGTCAAGAAAGTGGGAGAAGTCGCCGGGCGCGAAGCAAATATCCTCTACAACTCGAATACATCCGGCGGCGTCTCGCGCATGAAAGCCGACCTGACGCTGGCGGCGCAGAAACTCAATTACCGCCCCTCGATCAACCTGGACAAAGGCCTGCGTCTCACCCTGCAACGCGATCCGCGCTTCAAGTGACGGCCATCGCGTTTTTGAAAAAAATTCCTCAGCGGGGTCATCGCTGACCTCGCCCCCACTACAAAACCAAGCGTGAAACCCTTCAACCAGGTTCAACTGCGCATGCGCCACAAATGCAGGTAAACAGAGTCCACGTCCGCGTTGCTGTCCGCCAGGGCAAACCGTTTCCCTGTCATCTCCACTTATGAAAACCACTCCTCCTACCCCAAACAGCCATTTGCCCGCGTTGACCGCCGCCTACTACCTGTCCTTCATCATCCTGGGACTGTTCACCGCCATCGAGGGCCCGGCCCTGCCGGGGCTGGCGCACAACACCGCCAGCACGCTCGACCAGATCAGCCTGATCTTCATCTTCGGTTCGTCCGGTTACATGCTGGGTTCGTTCCTGGGCGGGCAGGCGCTCGACCGGGTATCCGGTCACCGCCTGGCGGCCGCCAACCTGCTCCTGATGGCGGCCTGCGCGCTGGTCGTCCCGCTGGCGCGGCAATTGTGGCTGCTGCTGCTGGTCCTGTTCCTGCTCGGCCTGAACAAGGGCGCGCTCGACGTGGGCTGCAACACGCTGTTGTTGTGGGCGCACGGCGCAAAAGCCGGGCCCTTCATGAACGGGCTGCATTTCTTCTTCGGGACGGGCGCGTTCATTGCCCCGCTCGTCCTGGCGGGCGTCATCTCGCTGACCGGCGCGCCGTTGTGGGCCTTCTGGTTGTTCGGCTTCCTGTGCCTGCCGCTGGCGGTCTGGGTATGGCGCCTGCCCGAGCCGCCCGGCCAACCGGCCGCAGCAGCAGCGGGCCGGGCTTCCTTCCCGGTCGTCCCGGTCATCCTGCTGGCGCTGTCCTTTTTGTTCTACGTCGGCGCGGAAGTGGGCTTCGGCAACTGGGCCTACACCTACGCCATCACGCTCGGCCTGGGGGATACCTTCACTGCCGCCTACCTGACGTCCGCTTTCTGGGGCGCCTTCACGCTGGGACGCCTGCTGGGCGTGTGGATCTCCACCCGCGCCCGCGCCGCCGCGATCCTGTTCGCGGACCTGTTCGGCTGCCTGCTCAGTTTGGGCGTGATCCTGCTGTGGAGCCACTCGGTCCTGGCGCTGTGGATCGGCGCTATCGGGTTGGGGCTGTCGATGGCGTCCGTCTTCCCGACCATCCTGATCCTGGCCGGAGAGCGCATGACGGTCACCGGGGCGATCACCGGCTGGCTACTGGCCGGGACGGGCGCCGGGGGCATGCTCCTGCCGTGGGCCATCGGGCAGGCTTTCACCCGGGTCGGCGCGGAAGCCATGCCAATCCTGGTGAGCATCGCCGTGATCGCCAATATCCTGTCTATCGGGCTGTTCGTCTACCGCCCGGTTGTGAAGGCGCAAACTGTGTGTTGATGAACGCGCGCGCGGGAATTTCAGCCAACCTTCCAGGCCCTAAGTCGCCAAGCCTCCCTGCCCCGCACGCGAACATGGCAACCTCGATCTGGCGCTTCATCAATTTCATCACCTCGACCACCTCCTCGGCCGAAACCGCCGCGGCTTTCAGGAATTGGCCGGCCATGCCTCCCAGCGTCGCGCCGAGGGCGAGGCTCTTGGCGATGTCGAGCCCGTCTTTCAGGCCGCCGCTGGCAAAGACCGTCATCTTGGGGGCAGCGCGTTTGACGTTCAGGATCGAATCCGCGGTAGGGATGCCCCATCCGATGAAAGCGGCGGCGAGTTGGCGGTTGAACTGGTCGGGGGCGCGGTGCATTTCCACCTGCGACCAACTCGTCCCGCCCGCGCCGGCCACGTCGATGGCCCTCACGCCGCAATCGGCCAGCAGTTTGGCTGTTTTTTCCGAGATGCCCCAGCCGACTTCTTTTACAATGACAGGCGCGTCGATCTTCTTGCATACTGCCTCGATCTTCTTCGCCAGACCGGCAAAGTTCGAGTCGCCGGCGTCTTGCACGGCTTCTTGCAAGGGGTTGAGGTGCAGGATGAGCGCGTCGGCGGCGATCATGTCCACCGCGCGGCGGCAGTGGTCCACGCCGTAGCCGTAGTTCAACTGCACCGCGCCCAGGTTGGCGAAGAGCAGGATGTCGGGCGCGACCTTGCGGGTGATGGAGAAGGTGGGGATCAACTCAGGGCGTTCGAGCGCGGCGCGCTGGCTGCCGACTCCCATGGCGACGCCGACCTGCTGGGCGGCGCGCGCCAGGCGTTGGTTGATCTCGCCGGCGGCCTCGGTGCCGCCGGTCATGGAACTGACCAGGATGGGAGCGGCCAGTCGTCGCCCGAACAGGCTGAGGCTGGGGTCGATGCGGGTCAGGTCCAGTTCGGGCAGGGATTCGTGGATGAAGCGATAGTCTTCGAGGCCGGTGGTCAACGCGGAGCGGACGTCCTGCTCGAGGTTGATCTTGATGTGGTCCGCTTTCCTCTGGTCGATAGGCGCAACTTTTTTCATGGGGTAGTGTTCCTGTCTAGTGAATCCCCTTTCGGGGAATGTCCCCTTTAGGGGATGGCGCTGGCTTGACATGCCTGCCGTAAAGGTTACAATAGGCCAGCCAAATTTGTCGAAATCATGTCAGGAGGATCCTTATGTCCGATACGTTTGTTGAGTTGAAGGCGATTATCGTAGACTTGCTCGGTGTGGATGAAGGCAAGGTGACGATGGACGCCCGTTTCCGCGAGGACCTGGAGGCCGATTCGCTCGACCTGGTCGAGTTGATCATGGCCTTCGAGGATAAGTTTGGCGCGGAGATCTCGGACGAAGACGCGCAGTCCATCACTACGGTGGGCGAGGCGGTCAAGTACATCGACGCGCGCAGATAGTTCTATCCGATTATAACCGTAGAGCCGTCCCCTGTTGCCAGAGGGCGGCTCTTGGTTTGTGACCTTGCCATTTGCGCGAACGATGCAAAGGTGGGACAAGTGATTATGAAAGCGCCCTGTCCCATTGGGAGGGGGCGCTTTTTTGTGGTTACTTCAACAGCGTTGGTATTTCTTCGGGGTGTTTGGCAACCCGCACGCCGGCCGCTTCGAGCGCCTTGACCTTGTCGGCGGCGGTGCCTGCGCCGCCCTCGATGATGGCGCCCGCGTGCCCCATGCGCTTGCCGGGGGGCGCGGTCTGCCCGGCGATGAAACTGGCGACCGGCTTGGTCATCTTGGAGGCGATGTACTCGGCGGCTTTTTCCTCGTCCGCGCCGCCGATCTCGCCGATCATAATGACCTTCTCGGTCCGCGGGTCATGCTCGAACATCTCCAGCACATCGATGAAGTTGGTGCCGTTGACCGGGTCGCCGCCGATGCCCACGCAGGTGGTGGCGCCCATGCCCAGGTTCTTCATGGCGTACAGCACTTCGTAGGTCAGCGTGCCGGAACGCGACACGACGCCGACATCCCCGGGGATGGCAATGTCGCCGGGGATGATGCCGACCTTGGACTCGCCGGGGGTCAGCAGGCCGGGGCAGTTCGGTCCCACCAGGCGCACCTTCTTCTGGTCCAGGTAGTTGCGCACGCGCATCATGTCCTGCACCGGGACGCCTTCGGTGATGCAGACGATGAGGGGGATGCCCGCGTCGGCGGCCTCGAACATAGCGTCAGCGGCGAATCGCGCCGGGACGAAAATGACCGAGGCGTTTGCTCCCGTTGCTTCGGCGGCCAACTTGACCGAATCGAAGACCGGCACCTTGCCGTTCAGCACCCACTCGCCGCCCTTGCCAGGCGTCACGCCAGCCACGACATTGGTTCCGTAAGCCGCCATCTGGGTGGTATGGAAGAGGCCTTCGTTGCCGGTGATGCCCTGCACGACCAGGCGGGTGTTCTTGTTGATGAGTACGCTCATGGTTCAGGCTTCCTTTCCGGCTGAACCCTGCGCGGCGGCCACAGCCTTTTGCGCGGCGTCGGCCAGGGTTTCGGCGGTGATCATGTTGGCGCCGGCCAGCAGGGCGCGGCCTTCCTCGGCGTTGGTGCCCACCAGGCGCACCACCATCGGTACTTTGGGCTTGACTTCCTCCATCGCGGCCAGGATGCCCCTGGCGACCTCGTCGCAGCGGGTGATGCCGCCAAAGATATTGTACAGCACCGCCTTGACGTTCTTGTCGTCGAGGATGATGCGCATGGCAGCGGCCACTTTGTCCGCGCCCGCGCCGCCGCCGATGTCGAGGAAGTTGGCGGGTTCGCCGCCGAACAACTTGATCACGTCCATGCTGGTCATGGCCAGCCCTGCGCCGTTGACCATGCAGCCGATGTTCCCATCTAACTTAATGAAAGACAGGCCGTACTTGCGGGCCTCGGTCTCGGACGGGGCTTCTTCGTCGATGTCGCGCATCTCGGCCAGGTTGGGGTGGCGGAAGAGGGCGTTGTCGTCGATCAGCATCTTGCCGTCCAGGGCCAGCAGGCGCTTGTCCCTGGTGATGACCAGCGGGTTGATCTCGGCCAACGTGGCGTCGTTGCCAGAGTAGGCTTCCCACAGACCGCCGGCGATCTTGCCGAAGTCGCGCCAGTAGTCGCGCGGCAGGTCCATGGAAGCGGCGATGTCGCGCGCCTGGTAGTCGCGCAGCCCGAGCAGTGGGTCGATGTGCACCTTGATGATCTTCTCTGGCATGGTGGCGGCTACTTCTTCGATGTCCACGCCCCCGGCGGCGGACGCCATCATCACCGGCTTCCTGGCGGCGCGGTCGTTGGTAATACCGAGGTAAATCTCCTGCTCGATGGCTGCGGCTTCATCTACCAATACTTTGCGCACCGGCAAGCCTTTGATCTCCATCCCCAGGATCTGGGTGGCAAATTGCTCGGCTTCGCCCGGGTCTTTTGCCACTTTGATACCGCCGGCCTTGCCGCGCCCGCCGACCAGCACCTGCGCCTTAATCACTACGCGGCCACCTAATTCTTCAGCGATCTGCCTGGCTTCGCTGGCGGTAGCCGCGACGCGCCCCTTGGGGATCGGGACGCCGTACTTGGAGAAAAGTTGTTTGGATTGGTATTCGTGGAGTTTCATGCAGTCTCCCGTGTCGGTTTATGGATATGCAAAAGCACAGGGATTATACCACCGTCAAAAAATTGCCCGGCATTCACCTGCCGGGCAATTGTGTGTAGCAGAAAAACTGAACTCAATCTGGGAGCGTGAAGCGCAGCACGCGGTTGTATACCGGGTCTGTTACCCACACGCGCCCTTGCGCATCCACGGCCACGCCAGCCGTCATGCCGAAGGTCGTGAGCGTCTCACCAAAGTCGCCCCAGGTGCGCACCACCTCGCCATCCTCGGTAAACTCGATCACACGGTATTGCTCGGGGTCAGTGACGAAAACGTGCCCGGCCGCATCGACCGCAAGGAAGGGCTTATTGTCCAGCGATTGCCCGTACCAGCCGAACACCTCCCACTGGCGGTCGGGCAGGAAAGTCATCCGGTCTTCCGGGATGACGAACGACTGGACGCGCTGGTTCCAGGTATCGGCCACGAAGAGTTTGCCGGTATCGTCCACGGCCACGCCGACCGGCTCATCGAACTGGCCGGGATCGAGACCGGCCGAGCCGAACTCGGAGACGTAGTTCCCGTCCGCATCGAACACGACGATGCGCTTGTTCCCGGTATCGGCAACGTAGACGTAGCCCTGGGCGTCCACCGCGATCCCGCGCGGCCCCCAGAAACCGTCGGCTTGCTCGGCAGTACCATACTGCCCCCAGGTCTTGACCGGCGCGCCGCTGGCGGTGAATTTCTGTACGCGGTGGTTCCAGGTGTCGGTCACATACACGGAACCATCCAGGCCGACGGCCACGCCCCAGGGTTCGTTGAAGGTACCCGGTACGGCCGGGCTGGACACGCCGTCTGCATACGAGCCCCACTGCCCCAGTTCGTTCCCGTCTGCGTCCAGGTGCAGGATGCGGTGGTTACGCGAGTCGGCGATGTAGAGCGTGCCATCCGGCGCAAAGGCCAACGCGCGCGGCGCGTTCAAGTAGACCGGGATTTCCCCGCCCTCGTCCAGCACCAGGTCGGCCGGCAGGATGATGGCCTTTCCCTCGGTCGGGTCATCGATGGCAACCGTCTCGACCGGCGCGGCGCCGTAATTCCAGATCTGCGCGGCAACGTCCTTGCGGACGTACAGGCGCATCCGGTCGGACGGCTCCCAGGTGATCTCGGTCATGTCGGTGTGGCCGGTGGCCTGCGCGTAGCGGGTGTAATCGCGGTTGAACCAGATGTCCCAGATGCCAGCGCGGATCTGCGGGTCGCGCAGGGCGTTGGCAACGCGCGACCAGTCCAGGCCGAAATAATCCTGGTTGGGCCACCACATGCGGACGTAATCGAAGCGGAAGTAACCGGGGCCGAGGGCCGGTTCGATCTTGTCGAAGTTCTTGGCGTCCACCACCACAAAAGGAGAATCGCGCAGCGACTTGGTGGGCTGGTCGAAGGCGCGCTGGTTGGTGAAGTCGCGCAGGTACCACACGAACGGCCAGGAGACGCCGGTATCGGGCGCACTGGCGTCGTAGGCCAGCAGCATGTCCATGCCGCCGGTGGTGCGCCGGGAAATCTCTTCGGCCTGTTCCATGACCTGCTTGACCGGACCCGCGCCGTGCGCGTAGACCAGGTATTCCTTGGCGCTGTCGTAGTTGACGTAAGCGGCCCGGAAGGCGGCGCGGGCGGTCAGCACAGCCAGGAAAGCAAAGAAGGTCAGCGTGAGCATTCCGGGGAAAGAACCTGATGCAATCCGCTTGCGCGTGAAGAAATATACGGCCAGGGCGGCGAGGATGAACAGGAAGCGCGAAGTCAGGCGGATGAGCAATGCCCTGTTTAGACTGCCGGCTTGCATTTCTGTCGCCATTTCGAAGGCAGTAAAGATAACCGCAATGATCGCGGCGATGAAGAGCAGGAATACCCCAATCTTAGCCAGGTCGAACGCCTCGTCCCTCAGCAGGTATCCCAGGCCGACGGCGCTGGCAATGGCGACCAGGGCTGGCAGCAGGAAGGCGTTGGTGGCTTGCAGGTTGGCCATGTCCTTGCCCTGGAAGGGCGGGGTGGGCCCGGTCAGGGAGGCAACTGCGCCAAACAGCCCCACCAGGAACAGGGCGGCCAGCGCCAGCCGCAGGGCGTGGTCGAGCGGCTTATGCTCTTCCCAATGGATGCTTTCGACCAGGTGGCCGATTCCCCAGCCGGTGAGCAGGATCATCGGCCAGGCCATGTGGTAGGTCAGCCAGGGCATGCGTTCCCCGGCGTAACTGAGGGCGACGACGCTGGCGACCACCCACCACAGCAACAGGCTGAAGGTGTTGGCAAAGTTGTGTTCGAGCGGATCTGCTTCCCCCGGGGGGATGCTATCCCCAAAGGGGATGCTATCCAGCGCAGGGAGGGCCGGGGGTGCGGATTCAGGCAGCGGATCCGGTCCCGAGGCGGGTACTTCGACTTCGCTCAGCACGGGCGTTTCCAGCGTCGCGTCTTGCAGCGTCCCCTTTGGGGATTCCTCCTGGTCGCCGGCCGGTCTCGCGTTCCCCCTCACGGGGACAAGCCCCCTAGCGGGGACAAGCCCCCTAACGGGGACAAGCAATTTTTTAAATCCCAGCCAGGCGGCCAGCAGTACGCCCAGGGCCGGCAGGAATTCGTAGACCGGGATCTGCACCAGGACGTAGAAATACCAGGGTTGGCTGCCGCGCTGGACATCTTGCTGGACGAGCCAGTAGCCCAGCGAACCGATCAGGCCGGTGAAGAAGCCGTCGCTGTTGGTAAAGACGACGGTGAACAGGATGGTGAAGATACTCCAGTAGAACAAGCCAAACTTCCACCACTCGCGGTTCCATAGTTGGCCGAGCAGGATGGAAACGGCAAACATGACGATGACGATGAGGCCGACGATCACGATGTCGCGCGGCAGGCCGAGGAAGATCGGCGCGCTGGACATCAGGGTGGTCACTTCGGCGGCGGTGGTGGGGATGGTGACATGCAGCCAACGCTCGAGGAACTGGATCGGGAAGGGGGTCAGGAGGGGCAGCACCAGCGTCCCGATCAGCATGAGCAGGGAGAACGAGCGTTCTTCCTGGAGCCTGCGCCAGGTGTAGCCGTTGATGAGGAAGAAGGCGGCAAAGGCGAGGACGACCAGTCCCAGCCCGGCCAGGAGGCCGGCGACGGGGGCGCTGGCGGTTTGCAGGCCATCCAGCGGGGAAAGAGGCGCGTCTGGGTTGGCCGGCATGGCGGTCTCTGTGGCGGTGAGCGTGCCGCCGGAGCGCTGGTAGAGGGCGTAGCCAAGCGCGCCGCCCACCAGCAGGACGCCCAGCATCAAGGCGATCAGGAAGGAGCGGAAATGCCTTTCATTCCCTTCCCAGGGACTCTTGGTCACCTGGGCGACAAAGTAGATTGCCAGAAAGACCAGCGCTTGCGCCGCGTAGATGAAGGCGGTCTCTTTGGCAGTGAAGTGGATCAGCAGCGCGGCCGTGACCAGGTACAGGTAGCGTTTGCCGCCGGTCTCGAGGAAGCGCAGGATAGCGTACAGCATCAGGGCGCCGGACAAACCCGCGTAGGCCTCGTTGCGGACATAGCGCCCGTAGTACAGCATGTAGGGCGAGATGACCATCAGGAAACCGGCCACCAGCGCGCCGGTCTTGCCGAGGTAGCGCCGCCAGTACCAGACCATCCAGATAGTGGCGATGCTGAACAACACAGCCGGGATGCGCGAGGTGAAATCGTTGACGCCGAAGATGAAGTAGGTAAGCGCCAGCAAATGGAATTGCAGCGGCCCGTGCATCATGGGCGTATGCTCGTAGCCCTGTCCGCGATAGAGCAGCCAGGAGAAGTAGGTGTGCAGGCTCTCATCGTGGCTCATAACGCGCGCTTCCAGGTCGTAGAAGCGAGTCAGGAACGCCAGCAGGATGACTCCCGCGAAGAGCAGGATTTCGTTGCTGATGCCCGGCAGGGCGGGGTGGACAGGGCGGTCGAGCCAGGGTTGTTTTTCGGAAGTCATAGAACTCTCTTCGTAGACGTTTGTATCATGCGCCGGTAAAGTCTACTGTATAGTCACTTTTCTGGCAAGTTGCGTTTTCAGGATTTTTTCACGTTCCGTCATTCGTGTTGCATGGAGATGATCGCCCCGTCCAGGGGGGTGATGGTCGTCGTTTTGTCGGGCATAATGGCCGTGAAAGATGGGGTGGGTCTGCATACCGGGATCGACAGTTCCATGCCGGGGGAGATTTCAGCCATTGCCAGGTGGTTGAATTCCATGATGGCCGCTGGCGTTATCCCGTGCAGGTCTGCTATGCTTTCGAGAGTGTCGGTCGTCTGTACGACGTAGACAACAGGGTCGCACGCCTGCGCGCTGAACCCCGTCAGGGTCAATGGGATGGCAGGGGTGGGGAAGGCGGCAGAGGTCAACGTGAACGCATTGGGGGTCGGCAGGGAAGCCGGTGTTTCACGCCCTGCCGCCGGCAGGCGCTTCCCGACCAGGTTGGCGACCAGGATAAACCCCAGCAGGAAAGCAGCCGCCAGCGCCGCTTTTCCCATACCTAGCGCCAGGCCGGGGAAGTTGTCCCAAACGGGCTTCGCGCGCGAGGAGTGCAGGATGGTTTGCGCGTCGAAAGATGGCCGTTGGCTGTCCCACTGCGTGTGGAAGACCCCACGCAAATCGGTCTCCAGGTCTGCCAGGCGGCGGGCGTAATCGTTGCACGATCCACACTCGGCAAGATGGGCGTCGAGTGTGGATCGTCCAGCGGGGTCGAGCAACTGGTCGGCGGCGCGTTGCAAGCGCGCGCGGGCTTCCTGGTGGGTGATCTCGGGCATGTTTACTCTTGTGTTCCGAACGAACGATCGAGCGTTGACCTGAGCCGTTCACGCGCGATAGACAAGCGCGAGTGAACCGTGCCTTCCTTGACGTTCAAGGTGTCGGCGATCTCCGCAACCGAAAAGTCGTGATAATAGCGCAGCAGGATCGGCAGGCGGTGTTTTTCGTCCAGCGTCCCTAACGCTTGCCACACGGCGGCGTTCTCTTCATCGCGGATGACTGTTTCCTCGAGGCCGGGCGGGCGCTGCGCTTGCACGCGGAAGATGGCGGTCAGCGTGTTTTGCAGGCGTTCCAGTACTTTCCTTTTCCGCAACCGGCTGCGGCTGAGGTTGAGCGCAATGGTATAGAGCCAGGCTTTGAACGACGAACCCTGCCGGTACGACTTGAGCGCTTTTAGCGCCGCGATGAACGTATCCTGCGCGACCTCGTTGGCTTCGCCGGGATCGCCCAGCACGGACAGCGCCAGCCGGAACACGCCAAGTTGGTACTCTTCGACCAACCGCGCGATAGCGGTTTCGTCGCCTGCAATGCAGCCTGCCAAGAGTCCGGCCTGTTCGTCATTCATGGAACCATCTATAAGGATTAACGCGCGTCCCCCTGGAAACCTTCATTTCCGGCCAGTTGACCGCAACCGGCCTGGATGTCTATCCCGCGCCGCAGGCGGATCGTACACGCGACCCCGGCCTGCTCCAGCGCTTCCTTGAAGGCCTCCGCCCTCTGGCGGTCGGTCGCCTTACCGTTGTACCCGGCGGTGGGGTTGAGGGGAATGACGTTAACGTGGCACAGCAGTCCCCTCAGCCGGGCCGCCAGTTGGCGCGCGATCTCGGGCGAGTCGTTCACTCCATGGATGAGCGCCCACTCGAAGGTAATGCGGCGGCCAGTCTTTTCGACGTAGTAACGGCAGGCGTCCAGCAATTCGGCCAGGTTGTATTTTTTATTCACCGGCATGAGGCTGGAGCGCGCGTCGTCATGGATGGCGTGCAGCGAGACGGCCAGGTTCACCTGTCGCTTCTCGTTGGCAAAACGCCGCATCATCGGGACCAGGCCCACGGTCGAGAGGGTGATGCGGCGCGCGCCGAAGTTGTAGCCGTCCGGGTCGTTGAGCCGGTCGATGGCGGCCATGGTATTGTCGTAGTTGTGGAACGGTTCGCCCATGCCCATGACGACGATGTTGGTGACGCGCTCGCCGCGTTCTTCCAACATGCACGCATAGTACATGACCTGCGCCACGATCTCGCCGCTGGTGAGGTGGCGCTTGAAGCCCATCTGCCCGGTGGCGCAGAAGGCGCAACCCATGGCGCAACCGGATTGGGTGGAGATGCAGAGGGTGCGGCGCGCCCCTCTCCGGCTCCCCCCAAATTCAGGGAATTTGGAGGAAGAGTCAACCCCCCTCCGGCTCCCCCCAAATTCAGGGAATTTGGGGGGAGAGTCAGAGGGGGGTGAGGCCGGGTCGCCGTAGCGCATGAGGACGGCTTCGATCAGGCGGCCATCATGGAGTTGAAAGAGCGTCTTGCGCGTCTGGCCGTCGGACGAGTCCAGGTAGGTGACGGGAGTCAGGGCCGCGAAGCGCAGTTCCTCGCCGAGCCTGGCGCGCAGGGATTTGGGCAGGTTGGTAAATTCGTCTGGGGTATTCCAGAACTGATGGTACAGTCCCTGCCAGACCTGGCTGGCGCGGTAGGCTGGCTCGCCCCAGGAGGCCAGCAGGGCGGTCAGCGCAGGGAGGTCGAGGTCATAAACAAGGGGATGCATAGGCGACAGAATTTTACCATCGACAAAAAAACCTTGCGGAGGGTTTGTCTTCGCAAGGTTCGACAAAACGGCGCAGCGCGGAAGCGCTAAACGATGACCGGCTCGGCGCGTATCGAGGCTTTCACCATCCCTGCAAGGAGCTCGCTTGCGTTCAGGATTTCGAGCAGGACAGGTTGATCTTCCGGGCTGAGGTGGATGATAAACGACCCGTTGTGTTCGGCATGGTCAATTGGAGCCGAAGCGTCAAGTTCGATGGTTAAGATATCTTCTTCCCGGTTGTAGTTAATCTTCATAACGCTGCCTCCTGCCAGGGTAGAAAGTGATGACAACCCTATCATCGACTTGAAGGCTATGAGTTCTGCTTTCCTATTACCACCGCAGCCAGGCTTTCGGCGATCAGGTGCGGGGCAGGCCTCCAGGCTTCGGCCTGTTCGCTGTTCGTCACCCCGCTCAACACCAGCGCCGTCTGGCAGCCCGCGGCCTGCCCGGCAGCAATGTCAGTCTCGAGGCGGTCACCGACCACCAGCGTCTCTTCCGGCAGGACGCGCATCCGGTCCAGCGCCAGGTAGAGCATGGACGGGGACGGTTTGCCGATCACGATGGCGCGCGCGTCGGTGGCCGCCTCCAACGCCGCCAGGGTTGCTCCCGCGCCCGGGATCAGTCCCTGCGGGGTGGGGAAGGTGCGGTCGGGATTGGTGCCGTAGAACGGGACGCCGGCGCGGATGAACAGCGCGGCGCGGCGCAATTTGGCGTACGTCAGCGAACGGTCGAACCCGGCGACGACCGCAACCGGCTGCACTTCGTCCTGCGGGTCCCAGACCGGGAAGAAACCGGCCGCTTCCAGCGCGCGTTGGAGGCCGTTCTCGCCAACCACAAAGACCGGCCCGCCGCGCGGGAATTCCTTTTCCAGCACATTGGCGGTCGCCAGCGCGGAGGTGATGATCTGTTCCCCGTCCAGCCTCACGCCGAACCCGGCTAATTTTTCCAGGTATTCGTCCACGGTCTTGGTGGCGTTGTTGGTGGCCAGCGAGACCTTCACGCCTTGCTTATGGATGGATGCGAAGACGGCCTCCAGGTCGCCGATGGGAGTCGCGTCGCGCCACAAGACGCCGTCCATATCGAGAATGAGGGCTTTTATAGATGATGGCAGCATGGGGCGATTATACCCTTTGACAGAGAAACTGTTCGTTGGGCGCAGAGCAGCGAGGCCAATCCAACCAATTCAAAATGACACCCTTCACAAAATCCAAAGGGAGGAAAGAGGGGATGAAGCGATTGAATCCGCTGGATAGCCAGTCCTGGAATTAGCCCGGCTCTACCGGCAACTGCAAATAGAACCTGCAACCGGGGAAATGGGCTTCGTCGTGTCCCGCGCTCTCCACCCATACCCTGCCGCCGTGCGCGCGCGCCACGCCGCGCACGATAGCCAGTCCCAGCCCTGGGCCGCCGCCTTTGAAGGTAGTCTTGCCCGACGAATGCAGGGACACATCCCCCACCTGGTAGAACTTCTCGAAGACCAGTTCGTGGTGTTCGGAATCCAGGCCGATGCCCGTATCGCTGACGCTGACCTGCACGCCGGGAACGCCGCCTTCCAGCGTGACCGGGCGCGCGCCGACGGTCACACTGCCGCCATCCGGCGTGTATTTGATGGCGTTAGCAATCAGGTGCGCCAGCGCCTTCTGGAGCAGGGTGGGGTCGGCGTGGATGATGGGCGTATCCGCGTCCAGGTCGAACAGCAGTTCGATGTCCCGCCCCGAGGCGGCCTCGGCAAAATCCTGAACCACATCCTGGACCAGGCGCTTCAACGGCGTGGGCGAGAGGCGCAATTTCAGGGTCTCGCTGTCGATGCGGGTCACATCCAGCATGGTGTTGACCACTTCGAGCATCCGCCCCACGCCTTTGCGGATGCCGTCCAGCACCCCCGTCAGTGCGGCGTTCGGGCCCAGGTCGGGGAAGGAGCGCAGCACGTCCACATAGCCCCTGATGACCGTCAGCGGGGTGCGGAGTTCGTGCGCGGCCACCTGGATGAACTCCAGTTTGTTGCGGTCCAACTGGCGCAGGACCTTGTTGGTCTCTTGCAGGTACTGGATGGCGGCGCGGTCGTTCTCGCGCATCCGGTCCAGGGTGGTGCGCATGATGGTGACCGCCATGCTGGGGCTTCGGTTGAGCATGGCCTCGAAATCCCCTTTATCCATGGCCAATAGGACGCAATCCGTAGAAGCGCGGACGGTGGCCGCGCGGGTGGAGTTCTGGATCAAGGCCATTTCGCCGATCAGGCTACCCCGGCCAACGGCGCGCAGCACGCGCTCCCCCTCCTGCGGGCCGATGATCTTGCTGATGACCGCGCTGCCATCCGCAAGGATGTAGAAGACGTCCTCGTAGGCGCCTTCCTGGCAGATCACATGCCCGGCCGGGTAGGCGCAAACGCGCGTCGCAGCGGCGATCTGCCGCAGTTCCTCTTCGGCCACTCCCTGGAAGGCTTCGCGCAACAAGGTCATTTTGTCGAGAGTCAGCGTTTCGTTCATCATACCCAGTATAACAAGGTTGGAAGGTAGAAAAATTGCTTTTGAATGATAAATTGCCCGGTAGTAGAATTGTCCTGCCCGCCCTAAAAAGTTTTCAGTTCATCCATGTTCATCTACGTCCTGGTTTCAAACGACAATCATCGTCAGTCGGAACGATGTGCTTGATCACGATCTCATTTTCTCCGACAACGACGTGGTCAATTAACAACCGAAACACTTCCTGCTGGACTTGAGGGG
>JBMOMO010000314.1:0-5950 GCA_049324135.1 Chloroflexota bacterium | reverse complement strand
CCGTCCAGCGTGAGCCAGGGAGCGATGACCTGGATGACGTCGGTCTCGCTGGCGACCAGTTCGGCCAGGCCGCCGGTAGCAACGACCTTCATCTCGCTTCCCAATTCGGACCGGAATCTTGCCACCATGCCCTCGACCATGCTCACGTACCCGAACAGCAGCCCCGACTGCATGGCGTGGACGGTGTTCCGTCCGATGACGGAGGGCGGGCGCTGCAAGTCGATGCGCGGGAGTTTGGCGGCGCGGGTGAAGAGCGCATCGGCGGCCAGGTTGATTCCGGCTGTGATGGCGCCGCCCAGGTAGTCGCCCTCTTTCGTCACGGCGTTGAACGTGGTAGCGGTGCCGAAGTCGATCACGCAGGCCGGGCCGCCGTATAGTTTCAGCACGGCCACGGCGTCGGCCACGCGGTCGGCGCCCACCGCTTTGGGGTCCTCGTAGCGGATGCGCAGGCCGGTCTTGACGCCCGTATCCACCACCAGCGCTTCCTGGTCGAGGTATTCCCGGCAGGCCTGCGCCACGCGCCCGGTCAGGTTTGGCACGACCGAGGCCAGCACGATCCCGGTCAGGCAATCCTGGCGGCAATTAGCGTGTTCGAGCAGGCCGAGGAATTGCAGGCCGTATTCGTCGGGCATACGGGCGTGGTCGGTAGCCAGCCGCCAGTGCGCGCCGAGTTGCCCGCCCTCGTACAGGCCCAGGGTCAGGTTGGTGTTGCCGATGTCAATCGTAAGAAGCATAATTTTCGACAGGGAAAAAGACGGACATGCCCAGATTTTACCATCAGTCGAAACCGAACCTACTCCTCCACATACGGCACATACTCGGCGCGGGCGAGGCCCTGTTCGATGGCCTTCTCGGCCACGGCGCGCGCCACCGCGCGGTGCACCTGCTTGTTGAGCGGGTTGGGCACCAGTTCGCCGGGCGGCGTCAGGGAGGCAATGGTCTCGGCGGCGGCCAGCAGCATCTCGTGCGTGATGCGCGGGGCGTCGGCGTCCACCGCGCCGCGGAAGATGCCGGGAAAACCCAGCACGTTGTTGACCGATTTGCCATCGGCCGCAAAGGCCGCGCCTGCCTCCAGCGCCAGCGCCGGTTCGATCTCCGGGTTGGGATTGGACAGCGCCAGGATGATCTGTCCCGCCCGCACCATGCCGGGCTTGATCAACCCGGCCGCGCCGGTGGTGGCAATGACGATGTCGCAGGCCGACATGATTTCGCCCAGGTTCGACTTGCGCCCTCCTGCGGCTTCGAAATGATCGAGCGCAGCGGGACTGAGGTCTGCGCCCAGGACGGGCTCCCCGGTCAGGCGCATCAACATCTGACCGATGGCGTGCCCGGCCGCCCCCAGCCCTACCTGCCCGATGACGGCTTTGCGTAAGTCCGCGCCGGTTTCGCGCGCGGCCACCAGCAGCGCGGCCGTACTGACCACAGCCGTGCCGTGCTGGTCGTCGTGCATGACGGGGATATCGAGTCTTTCCTGCAAGCGCCGTTCGATCTCGAAGCAGCGCGGCGCGGAGATGTCTTCCAGTTGGATGGCGGCAAAGGTGGGCGCGATGGCCGCCACCGCCTGGACGATCTCGTCCGGGTCTTTGGTGTCCAGCAGGATCGGCACGCCCGACAGCCCGACCAGGCTTTCCATCAGCATGGCCTTGCCCTCCATGACGGGCATACCCGCCAACGGGCCGATGTCGCCCAGTCCCAGCACAGCCGTGCCATCGGTGACGATTGCGATTAAGTGGCTGATGCTGGTGTATAGCCGCGCCTGTTTCGGGTCGGCGGCGATCTTGCGGCACACCTCGGCCACGCCCGGCGTATAGACGCGCCGCAGGGTGGTCATCGAATCGATGGGGTAGCGCGAACGGATGGCGATCTTGCCTTTCTGGTGCAGTTCCAGCACCTCGTCGCGCACCTCCACGATGCGCGTGCCGGGATTGGACTCCACGGCGCGCAGGATAGCGTCGAAATGGGCTTCGTCTTCCGCGTAGACGGTGATGTCGCGCACCACATGGCGCGTGGTCTCGGTCAGCAGTTGCAGCGTCCCCACACTGCCCCCGGCCTCCGAAATAGCCGCCAGCAGCCGCGCCAGCAGGCCGATCTCCTGGTCGTTGCGTACGCGCACGGTGCGCATGAGTTTGCGTTCCCAAGCCATAGTCACCTGCTTTCTTCCCTCTCCTGCGGTGGTCGCGTCGCGTAGCATATCGAGTCCAGGGAGAGGGGACGAGGGCCGAATTCCTTCCGCCTGAATCTTACCAGATTAAGCCATCCATGAGGGTCTGTTCCTGGGAATGGTCCCTCAAACGTAGGATGCCCTTTTACCATGACAATCTGGGGATTGCCAACATGATTGCCATTCTTTAACATTGGGTAGTTTACTGTTATCGGTTGCGAGCATTAGCGTTTTTGGGGCAAGACACCCCCTATTTTTCCATTATCAAGGAGACATTATGAACGAAGCAGAGATTGTGAGAGGCATCCGCGTTTCACGGGACGGGTCACGGCTGGTGGTGCGTTGGAAGCGGCTGGCGCGCAACGTCAACGGCTGCGGCGATTGGGCCAAGGAGGCCGGCTTTTTCGTGGTCGGCCTGGCGTTGTTCATTTTCCCTGCCGTTGGGCTGGCCTCACGCGCTTTGCAAGGCGGGGCATCCGCTTTTGGCTTGGGAGACCTGGTCAGCCTGCCGTTTTTGCTGGTTGGCGGGTTGCTGGTCTACCGCGCCCTGACGATCATGTTCAATACCGAACTGATCGAGGTCACACGCGATCAGGTCAAGGTGCGCAGCCTGCCCTTGCCGCCCTGGGACATGGAAACCATCAGCCTCCCTTTGCGCGACATTGCCAGCGTAGAGTGCCAGGTTAAATTACTCAGGTCGAACCGCAGGGACAGAAGGGGTGTTACACACAACTACAATGTCAACGCGGTGATGCGTGATGGAAAGGTCAAGGGGATCATCACCGGCTCAACCGCGCAGGAGCCGGCCCATTACGTGGCCCGGGAAATTACAAACTTCATCGAGGCCGTGCGGTAGGCCGTTTTCAGGCAGCGGAAACAGGCAACAGGCCGATCAACCCGTCGAAGGAGGCGATCACCGGGCAGCCCGGTTCGTGGAAGAGTCCGCCCGGGTCGTAGAGCACAGGCCGAAGTCCGGCGCGACGCGCCCCCACCACATCCGCAAAATAGTTGTCGCCCACGTACAGGGTCTGCGCGGCGGTCGAGTCGGCCCGTTCCAGCGCGGCGTGGAAGATGCCCGGCGCCGGTTTCCAGGATTTGACCTCGCCGCCGGCCAGCGAGAAATCGAAGAACGGACACAGCCCGATTTCCTGCAACAGTTCCCAGAAGGGATGGTCGCGGTTCGAGACGACCCCCAGCCTGTATCCGGCCTCTTGGAGCGTTGCCAGCACTCCCGGCAGTTCGGCCGGCGCCACGTTTTCAGGCCGGTAGGACTCCTCCATGTATTGGCAGACTTGCGGCGCAAGGCTTTCAGCCGCCGCAACAGAAAGCCCCAGAGCAACCAGGCGGCGGTAGGTGTACCGGCGCCAGAATTGCTGGTCTTCATTTTTTCCCGCGCCTGCGTCGGCGGCCAGTTCCGGCGAGGTGGCCCAGTAATAATGCTCCCAGCGCAACGCGCGCTGGCGGTCATCGGCTGAGATGGGATAGCCGCACGCGGCGACGTAATCCGAGAAGACCGCAGCGCCCGAGGGTTGGCTGTGGCGCAGGGTGCCGTCCAGGTCGAACAGGATGGTTCTGGTTCCATCAGGTGAGAGCAAGGGACTTTCAACCTCCGATTTCATTCATCACGCGGTTGAGGGGGATCAGGCCGTCTGCCAGGCCATGCCCCCAGGGCTTTTCCCAAATCCCCTCCAGGATGATGCGGCGCAGATCCTCGAGTGAGGCGCCCGCCCGCAAGGGGGTGAGCAGGTCTACTTCCTTTTCGCGCAGCAAGCACAGGCGCAGGCGCCCGTCGGCGGTCAGGCGCGCGCGCGTGCAGGAGGCGCAGAAGGGGTTGGTCACAGAAGAGATGAACCCAACATCGCCTTTTGCGCCCGGCAGGCGGAAGAGGCGCGCTTCGCCGTCCAGTTGGCCGCCATTGACGTTTTCCATCTTCCCCAACACGGACTCGATGCGTCCCTGGATTTGCGCGGCGGTGATGACTTGCCCGGTCTGCAGGTCGGTGGCGCCGGCAAAGGGCATCATCTCGATGAAGCGCACCTGCCAGGGATTTTCGAGCGTCAGGCGCGCCAGGTCTACCACGTCATCTTCGTTGTAGCCTTTGACCACCACCGCATTGAGTTTGATGGGCGTCAGCCCGGCTTCCTGGGCGGCCATGATGCCGTCCCATACGTCTTCCATGTCGCCCCAGCGCGTCAGGCGCTTGAACTTTTCAGGGTTGAGCGTGTCCACCGAAACGTTGACCCGCTGCAAGCCGGCCTCTGCCAGCGGCTTTGCCAGCCTGGATAGAAGTACGCCATTGGTGGTCATCGAGACGTTGCGGATGCCGGGCGTGGAGGCGATGCCGCGCACAATGTCCACGATATGCGCGCGGACGGTCGGTTCGCCGCCCGTCAAGCGGACCTTGTCGAAGCCCAGGCTGGCAAACATGCGCGTCAGGAACAGGATTTCGTCGTCCTGCATCAGGTCTGCGTTGGGCCGGAAGGTCTGGTCCTCAGGCATACAGTAAATGCAACGCAGGTTGCAATGGTCGGTCAAACTGATGCGAAGGTAGTGGATTTTTCGTCCAAAGCGGTCTAGAGCCATAGGTTACGGATTATAACAATTTTATTGGAATTCTTCCCTGACGATTGACGTTGTTATCCAGCCATGCTATCATGCAGGCATATTATTCTCTCATTATTTTGTTCTTTACCAAAGGAGTTATTCAAAATGAGTATCGAATTCGTTTTTCGTATTATTGGAATGGTCGTTTTTGCAATCATGGGCGGCTACGGCGGAGAAATCCTGGGGCGCGTCAACCCGAATCAGCAATTGTTCTACATTGTGCTGCTTGGACTGGTGGGGGCGCTGGCTGGCCTGATCTTGACTCCCTACCTTACCACACGCCCGGCGCGCGCATTACGCGCTTCGCTGGGACGCCTGGCCGCGGAGACGCTGTTCGCCGGGCTGACCGGGCTGGTGGTCGGCCTGTTGATCGCGGCGCTGTTGGCGTTCCCGCTTTCCTTGCTGCCCGACCCATTCGGCAGCATCCTGCCATTCGTAGGGGTGGTCATTTTCTCGTACTTGTCGGTGTCGCTGTTCATCATGCGCCAGGGCGATATCATGAGCCTGCTCAGCGCCCTGGGCGGGCGCAATGAAGGCGGCGGCTCTTCTGCTTGGACGAACCTGAACCGCACTATCTTACTCGACACCAGCGTCATCATCGACGGGCGCGTGGCCGACATCGTGAAATCGGGCTTCCTGCCCGGCACGCTCTTGATTCCCCGCTTCGTGCTCAACGAACTGCAATACATTGCCGATTCGCCGGACGGCCTGCGCCGCCAGCGCGGACGGCGCGGCATGGAAGTGCTGGCCGAACTGCAAAAGCAGCCCAACATCCTGACGCGCGTCAGCGACATTGACGTGGAAGGGATGCGCGAAGTGGACGACAAACTGGTGGTGCTGGCGCGCCAGTTGAAATGTCCCATCCTCACCAACGATTACAACCTGAATCGTATCGCCGAGTTACAGGGCGTCACCATCCTGAACATCAACGAACTGGCGAACTCCGTCAAGTCGGTAGTGCTGCCGGGTGAGATCCTGCGCATCAACGTCATCCAGGAAGGCAAGGAACGCGACCAGGGCGTTGGCTACATGGACGACGGCACGATGGTGGTGGTCGAAAATGGCCGCGACTGGATCGGCGAATACCGCGAGGTCAGCGTTACCAAAGTGCTGCAAACCGCCGCCGGGCGCATGATCTTTGCCCGCGTGGAGGAAGAGAAGAACAATAAAAAGAAAAAATGATCC
>JBMOMO010000313.1:0-5995 GCA_049324135.1 Chloroflexota bacterium | reverse complement strand
CGGCAGGGTTGTTCCAGGTGAGGACGGGCGCGGCTTTCGTGACGGTGATGCTGACATCCTTGGAGGCGGTGGTGTAGTTGGTCTCGTCAGTGGGCACGAAATCGACATGCAGGGTATGCGTGCCCGCAGCCAGGATGGTTCCGCTGGCCGGAGTGTAGGTGAATGTGCCCGCCGTATCTGCCGTGGCGTTCAACTGCGTGTTGTCCAGGGCTGTGCCGTAGACGATGTTGGCGGGATTGTTCCAGGTGATGGTGGGGGTGATCATGCCGGATGAAGATCGGTTGGTGAGGGAGAAATCCACGCTCCCCGCGCCGCTGGCGCCGGCGGTAACAGTATATATACCGTGCGTTCCGTTGGCTTGGGCGGTGACGCTGGCCGACCCGCCGCTGATGACGGCCGGACTGCCGGTCAGGTCGGCGCTGGCACCGGAGGCGGGCGGGGTGAAGGTCACGCGCCCGCCGTTGACGGGTTCGATGGCCGCATGGGCGGTCACGCTTACGGCCAGGGAAAGCGGGAAGGGGGCGTTGGTGAAGACGCTTTGGTTATTCCCGCCCGTGATCGCCAGGCTGAAGCCCTGCGATTCGAATGCGCCGATGTCGCAGGCGCCCACGTAGGCCACCTCGCGCTGGTCGTGCCCCGTGGTGCAGTAGGTTGGGTTGCCGGCATCGATGGCAGACGAGCCGGGCAGGAGCGGGATGGTTTGGGTGAACCCGCCGTAGCTGCCCAACCCGCCCAGCAACGGATCCTCGCTGGAAATTTTGATGGAATCGCAACCGGTGGCTCCAGTTGGAGTGGTTTCAATGATGTTGTTCCCGCCCGTCAAGGTGCCGACACTACCGAATACCATGCAGTCGTTGGGGGAAACGCTGTTGGCAAAGATGGAGTTGTAGACTGTGGTCACGGGTGGTTCGTCAGTCTGATACGTCATGAGGCCACCCCCACTAGCCGGTGCGGTATTCCCCGAGAAAGTGGAGTTGACGATGGTCATGGTGGCGCTGTTATTTGACACCCCTCCGCCATAATTGGCGCTGTTGTTCGTGAAGGTGGAGTTGGTAATGGAAACTGTTCCCCCCGAGTTGTTGCCCATTCCACCGCCCTCGCTGTCAGCATGGTTATCGGAAAAGGTGCTGTTGCTGATGGTAACGGTGGAGTGTTCGGTATTTGCCACCCCGCCGCCGAAGGGGGCGCTGTTGTTCGTGAAAGTGGAATTGGCGATGGAGGCTGTCCTGCCATTTTTGAGCGACACTCCACCGCCTTCCAAGTCAGCATGGTTACTGGAAAAGGTGCTGTTGAGGATGGTCAATGTGGAAGTAGAATCATGACGTATCCCTCCTCCATAGAGGGTGGCAACATTATTTGCGAACGTACAATTGATAACGGCGTTTGCGCTGTCGTTGGCGGTATATAAACCGGCGCCCTCAGTAGCACGTCCATGAACAACGCTGATATTTTGCAAAGTGAGACCACCTTGCAATACACGGAACACCCGCACACTGTCATTACCGCTGACAGTGATGCGATTGTCCCCGTCCATGGTCAGGGCGTCGTTATCTGTGATATCGGGAAGCGCGGAGGTAAGCGTGATCGTGGCCGTGCCGAGAGCGGCGGCAAACTGGATGGTATCCACGCCGGCGCCGGCCACGCAATCTCCGCCGGATGTGTCGCGGTCGCCGTTGGCATTGGTGAGGGCTTCGCGCAGAGTGCATTGACCGTCCGCGGCAATGGCGTTGTCCGCCGTCGAGTTGACGGTGATGGTGGCGGCGGCGTGGGCGGGGGTGATCCCCAGAATGCTAAAGGCCAGCGTAAGCAGGATCAAGATCGAGATCGTTCGACCCCAAAGATTGTGTTTCATAACATTCTCCTTCTTTGTAGAAATGTGTGGCGGAAACGCTGGTTTACTTTTTGCAAGTCCACTGCGCGTTGAAAGGATATTCCACGCCGTATTGATAGTCTGGTGAGACGACCGCCACATTGATGATGGAGACGTCGCTCAGTGAGCCGGAGCCGTCCTTATTCAAGGTGACAACTGCAGAGGATGTATTGCCCATGAACGTTTCGCTTGCGTTCGCGCCGATGGTCACCATCACGTACATGTTGCCGGCCTGCCCATCGGCTGAGTCATGCATCCCGTTGATCTGCACGACCACGCGCTTGGGATCGGCTGGGTCGACGGTGTTTTGCGCGTTGATTTCGAGGTATTGACCCGCCCCCAGCCCGTCACAAGTGAATTGCAGGTTCATGCTTTCGCCCCTGGGCGTGGTCAGGATGAATTGCGCCTCGCCGGCCAGCGGCGCGCTGGATGTGGATGCGGGCATGGGCGCGGCCGCTGACGGCTGGGATGAGACCGACGGGGCGATGTTGTTCCCCAGCGAACAGGCCAGCATGGCCAGTGCGAGGATGATGCACACAAGAACGAAACGTTTTGACATGGCTGGTCTCCGGTTGGATGGGTTCCTAGTTCATCAACGTGAAAACCCAAATCCCGCTGGCAATGCAAACCAGGCCGGTCAGGATGCGCGCAAAGCGCGGCCCCAAAAAGGCAAAAAAGAAAGGCACTTTGAAAAGCGACCTTGTCCAATACGATTGCACATTCAACGCACCCATGATCATGTAGGCAATGCCATAGAGAATAAAAATCGCAGGTGTGATGAGCGTACGAAAATCGAATGTAGTCATGGTGAACTCCTTGTGGTGAAATTTGAGGGTGGGGCATACAGGCCCCGTTGGCTGACGGACAAAATGCGGGCAGAAAAGCGGACTAGTATTGGGATCCATACGCCCCGGGCGACCTGCCTGACGAACGGGGGACGCCTTCGTAATCGGTCGGGATGTTGTTGCTGATATCGCCGTTTGGAACCTCGCCAAACTCCCAGGCGAAGTCGGGGATATCGTAGACGGTGACCGAGCCGATCCAGTTGCCGCTGGGATGAAAGTCGCCTTTGTCCATGTTGGCGAATGCAGGCCTGACGGTGTTGATGGCGTTCTCGGCGCGCAGTTGGGCCTCGTTGCAAGTGGCGTTGCTATTGGCGCAGGTGGCGAGGTTGTCTTCAATGCCCAACGGCATCGAGGCATCCCCGTTCCAGATGATATTGCCGCGGATGTGCAACTCCGTGTCGGCGGCGGCAGTGGGGATGTTGCTGGAGGCTGGGTTGGAGCGCGCGTCGTGGATGGCGAAGTGTGTCCACTGGCTTCGATAGCCGGATGGGTTGTAGATGATATTGTTATAGATGTACACGTTGCGATTGGGGATATGGACGGCGTTGGAGCCGTTGTCCACCTCGGTGGTGCCCCAGCCGCCCTGGTCGAGATGTTGCTGGCACAGTTCGCGGCCTGGTTCACCAGGCTCTCCCGCGCAGAAGCGGCTCCCATATGATATTTCCAGGATGTGCGAACGGCTGCCCACGCGGTACAGGGTGTTGTGGGCCAATAGGATGTTGTAGCCGCCATTGACCCCCAGTCCTGCGCCATCGGTATCATGGATGAAGTTGTTGATCACCTTGATGTCGTAGGCCTCGTATTGAATCCAGGGCGAAACCATGTATTGTGAGGCAGTGGACTGCCCGGCCAGGAAACCGCCATTGTCACACTCGTAGAAGGTATTCGCCTCCACACGAAAATAGGCTGATCCGCCCGCCGCGACGGCGCACCAATCGCCCGCATCGTGAACGTGGTTCCCGATGATGTGGCCATATTGCACGGCAACCAGGCTGACGCCCGCGCTCCAGGCTCCGTGAATATCGTTGTCTTCAAGATAGAAATACTGCGACTGGTTGGCCTTGATCACCTCCTGTGCCTGCCGCGCTCCCCCACTGAGCACCAGGTTGCGCAGCAGGGTATGATTGCACAGTTCGCAGTGGAACACATCCCCATCGGCGACGATATTGAGGTTTTCCAGGTAAAGGTAATCGGTGTCGTAGATGTTCAGCCCGGCCTGGAGAACGACCTGCGCGCGCGAGGAGGCGCTTCCCTGAATCCAGATCGGGGCTTCGAACGTGCCGTGGCGCGAAGACCAGTAGACCGGGATCATGTCCCGGGTGTAGGTGCCGGGCAGGAGGTGGATGAGTACACCTTGCGTCAAGGGGACATTTGCGGGAATTTTCTCCCAGGCGGCGTTGAGGGTGCGCAAGGCGGCGGCTGGAGTGTTTCCATGAAAGGCATCATCTCCCTGGACGGGATCCACCCATATCTCCAGCAGGTTGGTGGGAGTGCCGGTATCGTACCTGCCGGGCATGGGCAGGGTGGCTGCCGATGTCGGTGTGGCTGTGTGAAGCAGGGTGAAGGTCAACAATAACAAGACCGCTACGCTAATGAGAATAAAAAACAGGTAGGCTAATTCCGGCCTTTTCTTCCACGGGGCGGGTTTTGTAGTCTGTTTCATTAGAGACTTTCCTTTTTGGTTCGGGCAAGTTGACCATTCAGTTCATTTTCTGAATATCCTGTTTGCCTTGCCACCAGAACGCCGCCCGTCAGAACGGCGTTCTGGTGTGGTTTGGGTTTAGGGCAGACCGAAAGCCGCGACCAGGAAGACCGCCATCTGCCCGCGGCTGACGACACCTTCGGGGCAGTAATTTCCGCCGCCGCAGCCGCCGGTGATGCCTTCGGAGGCCAACTGCTCGATCCAGGGCGCGGCCCAGTGACCGGCAGGCACGTCAGCAAAGACGCCCGTGGCAGGCGGTGGATAGTAGGTGTATCCATACTTGGCGCGCAGCAGGAAGACCGCCATCTGGTCACGAGTGACGAGGGTATCAGGACAGAAGTTGTTGTTTCCGCAGCCGCTGGTGATGCTTTGCATGTACAGTTCTTCGATCCATGCGGCCGCCCAGTGATCGGACGGAACATCCCCGAAGACCGCGCCGCTGGCTGGGGGCGGGGAATAAGATGTGCCGTATTTGCTCTTGAGCAGGAAGACGGCCATCTGGGCGCGGGTGACGTTCTGGCTGGGACAGTAATTGCCGCCGCCGCAGCCGCCGGTCACGCCGTAGTTGTACAGGCGCTCGACGAATTGCCAGGCCCAGTAATCGGTGGGAACGTCGGCAAAGGTGGCTACGAACTCGTAGGCGCCGATGTCGCAATGCGGGCCTTGCGGGCGGATTACTTCGCGCTGATCCGTGGTGGCGCAGTCCGCATCCCAGCCGCTGTCGATTGCTGAGGAACCGGGCAGGATGGAAAGGGTATCGGTGAACCCGCCGTGGTCTCCGAACGTGCCGAGTTTGGGATCGGCGGTGATGATGAATGAACCACCGGCATACCCGCCCTCTATGATGCTGTCGCTGACCATGGGAGTGCTGGTTGCGTCGTTATAGATTTGGGCGCCGCCCGCTCCGGGATTTGCCCACAGAATCGTGTTAAGGATGACCGGGTTGCTGTTCGTGCTGTTATAGATTCCGCCGCCCTGGTTGGCCGAGTTGTACGCAAATGTGAGGTTTTTCTGGGTGGGGGAACCTCCCTTGTTATACATCCCGCCGCCCTGGGTGACGGTCGTGTTGGCGAAGAAAGTTACATTCGTCAAAGTCGGGCTGCCGTCGCGGTTGTACATCCCGCCGCCAGTCGTTGTCGATACATTGCCGCTGAAGGTAATGTTGGTCAACGCGAGGTTGTCGCCAAGGTCGTTGTACATCCCGCCGCCTCCATTGAGGGCCACATTTCCTTCGAAGGTCACATCGGTGAGCCGCATGGGTGCAATGCCGCTTTTTGTGTTGAAATTGTATAGTCCGCCCCCAGGGCCGTTATCTGCCGTGTTGCCTAAAAAGGTGACATTCTCCAGCCGTGGATTGCCATTGACGCTGACCATCCCGCCCCCATCTTGTTCGGCCCAGTTGCCGCTGAAGGTAACGTTCGTCAGGGCCGCGTCATCTGAGGTGACGGCGGCGCCATCGTTATACATCCCGCCGCCGGCAAACGCCACGTTGTTACCAACAAAGACGTTGATCAATTCTGGATTGCTGGCGGAGTATATGCCGCCGCCATACCGGGCGATATTTCCGCTAACGGTGCT
>JBMOMO010000312.1:0-6004 GCA_049324135.1 Chloroflexota bacterium | reverse complement strand
GTATTCTCTTTTACATCTGCGGCGACTAAACAGGCAAAGCAAAGCGATGACTTTATGCCCAATACTGCTGTCACGCCAGCACAGTTTTCTGCCGCTATTAACTACTATCTTGCCGCAAAATCAGCCTGTTATTATCCGTTTGCTGAAGAACGGCAAGAAAAAGTTTTACGCAATATTCAAGCATCGTTACGCTGTCTTGGATTAATGGCGCAGTACGATGAAGAAAGACTCCGCAAGCCAGCAACAACTTTGCGCGAATTATGGACAATGGAATTATTGCCACCAGATGAAATCGAAACGGCATTAGCCAGTTATTAAGGCGTGTTTCCAAGCCAGCGGCGGCACAACAAAGCGTCCTCAGAAACCGTCCCACCCCAAGCGCCCCGGAGACCATCCTCGGGGCGCTCTTTTTGGGGAGAACGCTCCCAACCTGCCTCTCCAGGCCAAATAATCACTAAAAATCTTTTCCCTTCATCGCCGGGTTCGAGCGGCAGGTGAACTGCCGCCCTACAGATTTCCCAAAATCCAATCAGGCCAGGATGGCCGTTATCCATCCAATCCGATCAGCGCCCCGAAGCGGCCGGTCTTCCCCTTTTCGCCGCGATGCGAGTACCAGTCCTGCGGGTGGCAGGCGGTACAGATGCCGGCCACTTCGACCTGCGTCACGCCGGCCTCTTCGAGCAGGGCCCGGTTGGCCTTCCACAGGTCGAAATGCAGGCGCCCGCCGTGCGCTTCGAGCAAGGCGTCCGCCCGCGCGCCAAAGGTATCCTCCACCCTGGCGATGACATCCGCGCCGACTTCGTAGTGGTCGGGGCCGATGGAGGGGCCGATGGCGGCCAGCAGGTCGGCGGGCTGCGATCCGTAGCGCTCGCGCATGGCCTGGACGGCCACGCGCGCCGCGCCGCGCACGGTGCCCAGCCAGCCCGCATGGACGATGCCGACGACCCGCTTGCGGGGATCGTACAGCAGGACCGGGGTGCAGTCCGCGAAGCGCATGAAGAGCGTCACAGCGGGGTTGTCGGTCAGCAGGATGTCGGCTTTGCGGTATTCGCCCTCCATCGGGCGGGGATGATCCGCGAACACCACGTCGGCGCTATGCACCTGCCAGACATCGTGGACAGACTCGACGGCGCGTCCCACCGCCTGGAACGAACGGATACGGTTGGCGCGCACGTTCTGGAGATCGTCGCCGATGCCGCCGCCCACGTTCAACGAAGCCCAGGGCTGCGGGCTGAGGCCTCCCTGGCGGGTGAAGACCGCCTGCGCTACGTCGCCGGGGAAGATGTCGAACGTATAGTAACGGATGCCGTCTTGCTGGGAAAAGGGCATGACTACGCTTCTGCGGCCTTGACCACAGCAAATTTCTTGTAGAAGAATTGCCGCGTCTCGGCCATGGAGTCTTCGATGTTAGGGTAGGCAAACCAGGCCGTGAAAAAGCCGAACATGGCGCCGGTCAAGACGCGCAGGTAGGGCGTGCTCTCGCGGTAAGGCAGGAGGGCGGCCAACGCCTGCAAATCGAACTGGCTGAACAATTGCGAAAACCCATCCAGGCCGATCGGCCCCAGCGCAAACGTGATCCACGCCAGCCAGTGCAGTTGCGGCCAGCGCCGGCCCGTCAGGCCAAACAGCAAGCCGAAGAACAGGATGGCCGCGTAGATGGCGACGTCGCGCTGGCAGAGCGCCACTTTGTAGCCGACGGTCTCGTCTCCCACGAATTGCCGCGCCTGCAAGCGGGAATAGGCGTTGGGATCGTGGAGTCCCTGCAAGCCGGTAGCGGACTCGAAATCCACGACGCCGGACACCCCCGCTTCTTTCAACGGATAAAAGGCCTGCTCGCCGAACAAGAAGAACGACCGGAACCCGAACTGGTGACAGAGCGGGCTGTAGATCGTGTACACCACCCTGGCGGGGATGGTCGCCCCGACCTGCATGAAAACAGGCGCCAGGAAGGGCAAGCCGACGTAGAGGAAAATGATGAGATTCAGCATCAACAGGTAATGGCGGGAGATCCAGAACATGACCTTGTCCGCGCCGCTGACGACCTGTCCGCGCCGCACGCGCGCTTCGTAGGCTTCGCCGCCCAACTGGTCGAGTTGCCCGCGCCGGTCGCTGGCCGCGCCGAGCGTCATGGCAAGTTTCTGGCGGTCGAAGGGCGCTTTCAACAGGTAGGGGCCGGCCTCGATGACCGGGATCTCGATCAGGTACGCGCGCTGCAAGGCGGGGTCGGAATCGATATCCACCTCCGCCAGGCGATGAGGATATTTCTCCTGCAAGGCCTCCAGGTCGGCGCGCGCCTGCTCGCACAGGCGGCAATCCTTCCGCGAATAGAGGGTAACGACCAGCATTTACAGGCCGAAATCCACCCACACCCCGAACTGCGCCAGGCGTTCGAAGGTACCGCTAAAAAGCATGATCCCGATCACGACCAGCACCACGCCCATCCCGATCTCGACATAGCGCATGACCTTGCCGTACTTGCGCAGCGTAGCGGAGACCCATCCGATCCCCAGGGCTGCCAGCAGGAACGGGATAGCCAGCCCGGCCGAATAAGCCGTGAGCAGCGACGCGCCCTGCGACACCGAGCCGCCGTTCAACGCCAGGGTGAGGATCGCGCCCAGCACCGGGCCAACGCAAGGCGACCAACCGGCCGAAAAGAACACGCCCAGCAGCGCCGAGGAGAGATAGCCCCATTTCGGGTCGGGTAATTCCTGCACGCGGGTATCGTATTCCAGGAAGGGGATGCGGAAGACGCCGATCATGTGCAGGCCAAAGATGACCACCACCACGCCGCCGACCTTGGCGAGGATATTGCGCAAATCGTACAGCAAGCCGCCGAAGGCCGAAGCGGCCACGCCCAGCAGGACAAAGACCACACTGAACCCCAGCACGAAAGCCAGTCCATGCGAAAAGGTTGTCCAGCGATTGTTCCCCGCCGCCTCGCCGCCGGCCGCCCGCCCGCCCAGGTAGCCGATATACGCAGGCACCAGCGAAAAGACGCACGGGGAAAGGAAGGAAGCCAATCCGGCCAGGAAAGCCAGCCCCAGGGTGATATTGGTAAAAGCCATACAGATATACCTTTCAAGATTACTGCGGAATAAATTCCGCGCTACGGATAACGCTTGTCAGACGGTCGGCTCCTTGACGTCCACCCGTGTGCCGACATTCGGCCAGGTCATCTGGATCTCATCCTGCTCCAACGTGACATACGGAACCGTCCAGCGGAAGATCCATTTTGCATCTTCCGGCGTAACGTTGATACAGCCGTGCGACTTGCGCATCCCGAAATCGTTGTGCCAGAATACGGCATGGATGGCAACCCCATCCCCGTTGATGAAAGACGGCCAGCCAACCGCCGGGGTATCGTAGCCGCTGTCGGAGGCGGTATTGGCGGACATATGGATCGAGGGCATCTTGCGCCAGACCGCCTGGGTGCCCAATGGAGTGGAAAACTCGCCTATGCCGCTCGAAACCTTGCAGAAATACACTTCGTTGTTCCCTTCGTAACAGGAAAGCGTCTGGTAGAAGACATCTACCACGATCACTTTCAGCGCCGGGTCGAGTTCGGGCGTGATGGGCGCGATCTCTTCGGGAGTGATGAGATGGAACGCAGCCGCGTCTGCCCAGAAGATGTCGCCATAGCCGTATCCCTTGCCGGCCGTTTCGTTGAAGCGATACCAGATGCGCCCGCTCTCATCCGCGCGGATCTGGTCGATCCAGACCACCTGGCTGTAATACAGGCGCGGGATCTGCCCCAACCCCATGAGGTAGTTGAAACTGGGAGAGCGCACTGGCGGGTTCTCCAGGACCAGGTCAACATACGGGACGCTCACCTCGGCCCAGAACCCGCCCTTGCCCTCCGGCAGGGCGGTGAGCGGGGTATTGACCAGGTTCCTGGCAGGCTGCAAATGCGGCGCGTAAACGTATCCCTGGGGGGTCTCTGCCCAGGTCTTGCCGGAACCCTGGAAGACCGTGTTGCCAGCCGAATAGGTATCCGTGCCGACCACGCTGCGCGCCCACTCGACCACCGCATCTTCCGGCAGGCTGCCCACCGTAGCAGAGTAAGCGTTCGGCCTGGCCTTGACATCCGTGGAATACAAGTTCGGATACACGCTCACCCGCCCCAGGCGCTCACCGGCCGGGAATTGCAAGGGAGGCAACTGGAGGCTCGAAAGGCGCTCCAGCGGATCGAACGCCAGGGAACCCAACCCCAGGCCGGCTAATTTCAGAAAATCGCGTCGGGAAATGACTGGTCTCATACTAACTTCCTGCAATAGATTTCAGGCAAGGATAATCGTAAACACCATTAACGTCAACGCATGGTGAATCTCAACCACAGATACGTTTTTATCTGCGTTTATCACGGGCGGACGTGTTGGCGGACGCAAGGCCCGCCCCTACGTATGTTGATGGGCAAGGCAGCCAATCCCTTACCCGCTTGCAAAAAAGGATTCCAGGCCGCGCAGGCAATCGGCGCTGACCTTGTGTCCCACATCGGCCTGGCAAAACGCGACCTGCGCGCCGGCCTGTTCGAGCAAGGCGACCGACTGCCGGGCGCGCTCCAGGGGGACCAGGTTGTCCTGCGCGCCATGCGCAACAAAGAAGGGCTTGCCCTGCAAGACGCGCCGCGTCAACAGGTCATCCACGCCGCCGGGCATGAAACCGGCCAGCACCGCCGCGCGGCGGATGCGCTGCGGGTAGAGCAGGGCCAGCGTATTGGTCAGCGCGCCGCCCTGGCTGAACCCGGCCAGGTCGAATTGGGCGGCGTCCACCCCCACCGAAACGGAGACCTCGTCCACGAGGCGGAGTAAGGCCTCGGCGGCCGGTCGAAGGTCAGATAACGAGGGCAGGCCCCACGTCCCAGGTTGAAGCGGGCGCCAGGAGTAACCTCCCTCCTCGGCTTTGTGCGGGGCGCGCGGGGCGGCGATCCACGAACTTGCTGGCAGGTTGCGCGCGAAGACCCACATGGAGTTCTCGTCGCCCGTCCAGCCGTGCAGCAGGAGCAGGAAGCGGGCCGGATGCTGCGCGGCGTGACGCACGCGCATCGTCCAGCCGTTGTAGGTCATCTGGTGGGAATCAGTCGCGCCCGGCACGTTTCATGATCCAATCCATCACCGCGAAGATCACCAGGATCAGCGCAACCGGGGTCAGCCCGGCCAGCAGGCATAAAAAGCCAACGGCGGCAGCGCCCGCGCCATAGATCAGGTAGATCAATCCCAGCCCGACGATGAACAACAGGGCAAACGCGCCAACCGCCAGGCGGACGTTGGTCTTGCGCGCATACGCGCGCAGGTCATGGCTCAAGGGTTGCCTCCAAACAAGGTGCGGCGCAGGCGGCGCGACCACGAGACGGCCTGCCTGAGTTCCGGCAAGGCGGCTTGCACGGCCTGTTCGCCCCGCCGCGCCACTTCACGGACATCCACCTTGCCCAGCAGTTCGATGTCGGACACGGCCGGGCGGATGATGACATCCGGCTTGTCCACTGCCAGGCGGTATTCGGCGATGGCGCGGTTGCCCACGTCCACCGAGCGCATGAAGATGTCGAAGGCCTGGGCGTAACGGATGTGCGCAAGCCGGTCGAGGATGGGTTTCGGCAGGCCGCTGGGGATCGGGAGGGGGACCGCCATCGAATGAGCGGGTTCACCCATCGGCGCCTGGAGGGTGACTGCCGCCACCGGCAGGGAGGGCGCCAGGGCGCGCGCCTCCGCCACCGGCACGGGGTTCAGAACACCGCCGTCCACCAGTACCCATTCGTGCCAGGGGAAGGCCGGGAAGATGCCCGGCACGGCGATGGTCGCCAGGATGGCATCCCGCACGCGCCCCTCATCCAGCGTCACTTCGCAGCCGCAGTTCAGATCCACCGCCGTCAGCGCGCAGGGAATTTTCAGGTCGTCGAAGGTGCGCTCCCCCAGGATGCGGTCCAGCCATTTGCGGACGCCCGCCAACCCCAGCAGGGAAGGGCGCTCGTCCGCAGAACGACCATACAGGCGCGACTGGTCCACCGAGG
>JBMOMO010000311.1:14147-44039 GCA_049324135.1 Chloroflexota bacterium | reverse complement strand
GCCGCTGATGGTTTCGCCGGGCGCGGGGAAGCGCGGCGCGCGCACGACCAGGTCGGCGTTCAGGCTTCCGATGACGAGGATGTCTGTCATGTCGCCCATTAAAACACACTTTTGCTGGCAGGGATACAGACAGCCTGTGACATTGGCCGGGTAATGCTATCGCCCGGCCTGTCCCTTCAGCAATCGCAACGCCGATTCGACCATCACGGCCACGCCAACCGGCAGGGCGCGCTCGTCGAGTTCGAATTTGGGGTGGTGCAGGTAGTAGTCTTCGTGGCCTGCTTTTTGCACGCCGAGGGTGAACATCGCCCCGGGGGCGTGCTCCATGAAGGAGCCGAAGTCTTCCGCGCCCAGGGTCTTGTGCAGTTGGCGGACGTTTTCCCCGCCAAGCAGGTCTACGCCCACAGCCTCGATGGTCTTCGACACGAATTCATCGTTGAGCATGGGCGGCGAGCCGATCTCGAACTCCAGGCTGTAATCGCCGCCCAGGGCGCGGGCTACTTCGAAGGCGCGCCTGATCTCAGCGTGGAGTTGCTGCTGGATTTCGGGCAGGGTAAAGCGCAGCGTGCCGGTGATGCGCAGGCTTTCAGGGATGACGTTTTCCGTGAACCCGCCGTTGACCGAGCCGATGCTGACGATGGAGGGCGCGAAGGGATCGATGCGCCGCGAGGTGATGGCGCTCAACGCCAGCATGACGTGGGCCGTCAGGTAGAACGTGTCCACTGCGGTGTGGGGAAAGGCGCCATGCCCGCCCTTGCCGCGCACCTCCCCAAACCACGAATCCACGCCGCCGGAAGCCGGGCCGGGATTGATGGCAATCGTGCCGACCGGCGCAGTCGGGTCCACGTGCTGGGCAATGACAAAATCCACACCTTCCATGGCGCCGTCCTCCACCATGCGCATCGCGCCGCTTTTCCCTTCCTCGTCCGCGGCTTCTTCGCAGGGTTGGAACAGGAAGCGCACGCTGCCGGGGAATTCCTCTTTGGCGAGCAGCGCGGCCGCGCCCAGCGCCATGGCGGTATGCGAGTCGTGCCCACAGGCGTGCATTCTGTTCTCCACCTGCGACTTGTGCTCGAAGTCGTTCATTTCTTGCAACGGCAGGGCGTCCATATCGGCGCGCATGGCAACCATTGGGCGGCCCTGCCCAAAGTCGGCCACCACGCCGGTCTTGCCGACCCCGCGCCGCACGCGGTAGCCCAGTTTTTCCAATGCGTCGGCCACAATGCCGGCCGTGCGCTGCACCTCGAAGCCAATTTCCGGGTGCTTGTGAAAGTCGCGCCGCCATTCGATCAATTCTTCGGTCAGGGTATGGGCTTGTTTGAGCATATTCTCTCCTTGAAACCACAGATCCCCAAAGGGGACGCTGTCAACACAGATGAACTATTTTATCTTGATGAACTGGCCTCTTACTTGACCAATTCTTTCTCCGCCGCCGCCATGATGGCGTCCAACTCACGGAGTTGCGCATCCTCCAACGGCTCGACCTGGCGCTCGGCCAGGATGCGCTCGGCCTCGGCCTGGGCGCGCTCGGCCAATCCCTGCCGACCGCCTTCTTCCCATTGCTCCCAGGTATCGCGGCTGGCAAGTTTGCTGATAAAAATTTCACCAGATCTAAGATACTTCATCGTATGCTTTTGACCGAGGAAATTGTGGGAGCCGTCCATGACTTTGGCGATCACCTCCACCGCCAGCGCATCCTCGCTGACCTCGAACCTGCCCCGCAACCGATGGATTCCCGCTACGAATTCGTTATCTGCCACCATCTGGGCGAAGGAGCCGCTCACGCCCGCTTCCATCTCGCCGATGCCGGAGAGTTCGTCTGCGCCAGCCAGGGCCGGGACAGCAGCGTTGATGCCGCGCTCGAAGCCGTCCTGGAGGTCGAGCGTGTGGCCGTTGGTCGAGAATCCGTACACGTTGACCGGCAGGCCGTAATGATGTCCGAGTTGAATCGTCGCCGCCGAGACCAGCGCCAGTTCCACGCCGCCCCACACCGAAATTCCAGTGCGCGGTTCCATCATCGCCAGCCGCCCGCAGTAGATGACGGGCAGGCCAGGCTGGACGACCTGCGCCAGGATGATCGGCGCCAGCACTTCGGCGTTCTGCTGCGCCAGTGCGCCCGCCATCGAAAGCGGGGCGGTCGCCCCGGCGGTGGGACACGGCAACGGGCCAAACGCCACGCCAGCCCTGGCGATCTCAATGATAGCCTCGGCCTCGTAGTCCGGGATGTTGAGCGGGCTGACCGGCGAAACGGCCAGGGTCAGCACTTCGGCGGGCGGCCCGATGACTTCGGCCATGCGCAGGGCGTATTTCACTTCGCCGGGGTACTGCACGCCGGGTCCCTGCACCGGTTTGACGGTGTGCGGCAGGGCATGACGGTACATCATCAGCGACATCAGTTCGCCGGGCACATCGCGCGGGGTGAAGAAGGGCGTGATGGTGTTACAGTTCTCAAGCGCGTCCAGCAGGCGGGTAGCGTTCTGCACGTCCTCGATGGAGGCGTAGCGTTTGGAGCCATCGGCAGCGTTGTAGATGTCGCGCGCGCCGCCCAGGTTGTGGAAGTAGAGCTTCCCGTCGCCGAGCGTCTTGACCGCGCCATTCCGCCCGCGGATGCTGACGGTCTTGCCTGCGCTGCCAATACACCTTTCGACCAGTTCGGGCGGGAACTTGACGCGCTCGCCGTCCACGCGCGCGCCAGCCGCCGCGAGAAGGTCCTGCGTCGCTTTGTGCTTCAACACCACGCCAATTTCATTGAGGATGCGCAGGGTGGCCTGGTGGATGGATTCGATTTCGGATTCGTTGAGGAATTTCAGGTAAGACATAGATTCTCCAGTTGGAGGACTTAAACCACAGATAAACGCAGGTGGTAACTATCTACCCTCACCCTGGCCCTCTCCCAAAGGGAGAGGGAAGCGGATGCGAAAAGCGGATTTTTTGCCGAAAACGACAATATCATCCCACGCTGCTCCCCTCTCCCACCGGGAGAGGGGCCGGGGGTGAGGGCGGGTAGGCAGTTACCGCAGGTGAACAAAATAGGGTTGGTGAACTGGCTTTTTTCCAGAGGTTTTATCTACCCATCCTTTTCATTCGTGTTTACAGCGTCCCCTTTGGGGATCTGGGGTGAATTTTCCAAGATTTGGGCGAGAAACTCCACGCGCCGACCTTCGGAATCGAGGACATTTTCGATCTTCAAAAAGCCATGCCCTTCCCCTTCGTACAGGTGGAAGTCCACTTCTTTGCCAAGTTCGAGTAGTTTGTCGCGGGTTTCGATGGAATCCTCGGCCGGGCAGCGTGGATCGTGCTCGCCGCAGATCAATTGCACCGGGACGCGGATGCGGTCGAGGAAGAAGTAAGGCGAGCGTTCGTACCACAGGTCATGGTTGTGATTCGGATCGCCCATCATTTCGATGTCCCAGTGTTTCAGGTCGTCGCGGGAACGCTCGTGACAGAGGAACCAATTCATGAAAGGGACGATGGCCGAGCCGACCGCCCACAGTTCGGGATACTGCGTCAGGCAGGTCATGGTCAGGTAGCCGCCGTGACTGCGCCCACTGACGGCGATCCTGGCCGGGTCTGCCAATTTCTCGCGGACGAGGAAGCGCGCGCCTGCGGCCACATCGTCCGTGTCTACGCCGCCCAGGTCGAAGCGGTTGGCGGTTTGCCAGTCGCGGCCATAGCCGGTGGAACCGCGGTAGTTGGGGGCCAGCACCGTCCAGCCGCGCGAGGCCAGGTGGATCATGAAGGGATACCATTCCACCTGGTAGTGCCAGTTCGGTCCGCCGTGGATGACGAGGATGGCAGGCGAGGTTTGACCGGCGTTTTCCAATGCAAACAAAAGCGCCGGGATGGGCGCGCCGTCCGCGCCGGGGTAGGTGATCTCTTGCGGGACGACGTACGGTTCATCATCCATCTCATCCGGCAGGGAGTAAGTCAGTTGATCCAACTCCCCGCTGGCGAGCGAAAGTTTCCACAGATCGGGCGGGAAGCGCGGGTTGTTGAAAATAAAGATGACATGTTCCCCACCGGGCGTGAAGTGGGGTTTGTAGTGTACGCCCGCTTCCACTTGATAGGCAGCGGTTTTTCCTCCCAAAGTATGGATCATGACCTGGTCCGTCCCGCCTTGCGCGCGGATATAGGCTAGGTGTGAGCCGCCTGGCGACCAGGAGGGAGTGCGGCAGTCGGCTGGCTCATCCGTCAGCCAGGCGATCTCGCGGCTGGGTAGGTCGAATATGCCGATCTGGTGCCAGCCGTTGGGCGCGTCAGAATGGAAGGCCAGTTTTTGGCTGTTTGGCGACCAGGCCGGGTTGTGGGCGTTGAGCGGACCGTTTCCGTCAGCCAGGGGAAACGCTTCACCGCCATTTAGCGGGACGAAGTACACGCCGTAATCCTGGCCCCTGGATTCGAAGGTCACTGCCAGCCACTCCCCGTCCGGCGACCAGTGGACATCCCAGACCGGGCGCTGGATGGACAGCACGCATTTTGCCGCGCCGCCCGCCGAGGGCATGATGTAGGCGTCGAAGTTGCCGCCCTGGTTGGAGACGAAAGCGATCTGCCTCCCATCCGGCGACCAGCAGAAGTTGGGTTGTAACGCGAAATGAATTTCGCGTTTTTGGGTCAGGTCGGTATCTGCGCCGGTGTCGAAATCGTGGACGAAGAGGTGGAAGTTTTCGCCGCCGTCGAAGTCCACGGCGTAGGCCAGGCGGGCGCCCTCTGGGGAATATTTGGGGGCAAATTTGGCGCCCCTCACCCCAACCCCTCTCCCCTTGGGAGAGGGGCAAGGGGTGAGGGGAACGGGAACAGGCTCGGCTGAGTCCCCTTCGGGGATAATATCCGAAGCGGAGAGAGGCAGTTCATAGAGTTCCCATTGCCCGGTCTGGTTCCACGAAAAGGCAATCCTGTCCCCGCCCGGTGAAATGTCAAAGCCGTTGTTTGGGTCCACGTATGGGACGCGCAGTAATTTTTCGAGTTCAATCATGGTTTGAAATAGGGACACGGATTGCGCGGATTCAACGGAACAATCTATAGATTAACGGAAATCCGTTCAATCCGTGGAATCCGCGTCCAAAAAGGCTAATCGAGCGCCGGGAGCGCGTCCATGCCGGCCGCTTTGGCCAGGCGTTCGACCATGCCAACCAGTTCTTTCTCCTGGGCAGGGTCCATGCGCGGGCGCTGGTAGGCGTCGAGCAACTGCTGGGTACGGATCTTGGCACGTTCGAATGTGTCGAGGCTGCCGGATTGCTGCCAGCCGCGGATGGAGTCGCGGTCGATCACGTCAGACGGCAGGTATTGTTCTTTGGCAAACAGTTCGCGGGTGACGCGCTGCTTGAGGAAATCGCCCTTGAAGTTGATGCCCTCGAACATGGCGGTGGCGAGCGTCTCAGTGTGATCTTGGATGCCGGTCAGCAGGCGTTTGGCCATGGCGATGCCTTCGGCGTCTACGGTCAGTTTTTCGGGGCTCTGGCAGGCCAGGAAGTCCAACATGCCCGCGCCGGAGATCATGTTGACGCCCGCCAGCGCGCCGATCAGCGCCGACATGCCGCTCTCCAGGCCGGCCTGCGCGTCTACCACCTTGGATTCGGTCGCGCCGAGGTAGCAATGGGTGGGCAGGCCAAGCGACTTGCCGACCTGGGCGTACGAGGCGTCGATCATGGCCGTCTCGACCGCGCCCATGGGCGTGCTGCCTTTGCGCATGTCGAAGATGGCCGGCGCGCCGCCCCACACGATGGGCGATCCGGCCTTTGCCAACTGGTGGATGGTAATGCCGCTCAAGCATTCCGCGGCGTGCTGGACGACCGCGCCGAGCAGCGTGACAGGCGCGGCCGCGCCCGCCAGCGGCATGGAGACCATTTCGGCCGGGACGCCCGCGCGCGCCAGTTCGATCAGGTTGCCCGCCCCGAACTTGCTCCAGATGAGCGGCGGCGAGGGGCAGACATCGAACACGGCCTGCGGTTTTTCGGCCAGCGCCGCGCGGCTGCCGGAAAAAATGGCCAGCATGTCGAGCATGACGTACAGCGTGTCGTTCGAGAACGCGCCGGTCACGACCGGTTTCCCCGAATGCAGCAGCACCAGGAACAGGCGGTAGAAATCGCCGATCTCCTTCGGCACTTCATTGCACACCACCGCCGTAGACTGCGCATCGTACTGCGGCAGCATCTCGGCTACCTTCACCAGCCGCACCAGGTCGGCGCTGTAAGCGGGTTTGTGTTCCAGCGTTTCGGGATCCAGGATGTGGACGCCGGACGAACCCGGGTCGAAGTGGACGGCGTCGCCGCCGTAGGTGACCCTGGGATTCCCCTCGCGGTCATACAGGACGAACTGGCTGGGGACCGTTTCCAGGGCCTTTCTCGCCACCGATTCAGGGATGCGCACCACCTCCCTGGCTTCGTCCACTTTGCAGCCGGCCGAGGCCAGCAGTTCGCGCGCTTCGGCGTATTGCACTTTGATGCCGGGCTTCATCATCAACTGGAAGGCCTCGTCCAGGATGCGGTCGATCAATTCTTGGGTGAGGAGTTCGATTTTTGGCTGCATAGATTACTTCTCCAGCGAAGCGATGATCTTCGCCATCTCTGCGGAAATCTTCGCGTCCAGCGGATCGGGCTGGTGCTCGGCCAGGATGCGGCGTGCTTTTGCCAGCGCCCAATCGCGGGCGTCGTCTTTCCTGGCTTCCCACTCGTTGTACGGACGGCGGTCCATGAACTGCGGCAGGAACAGGTCGCGCATGTGGCGGCGGGTGTGTTTCTGGCTCAGGAAGTTGCCGCCCGGGCCGACATTGGCGATGGCCTCCAGCGCCAGCGTCTCGTCATCGACGACAATGCCTTGCATGGTCTTCTCGATGATCGAGAAGATCTCGGCGTCCATCATCATCTCGGCGTAGGACCAGATGCGGCTGCCGTGCAGGAATCCCAGTCCCAGCAGCATATCGGACATGACGATGCTGGCCATGAAGGTCGAGAGCGCGTTCTCGATGCCCGCCTGCCAGTTGGGTTCCTTGGCGCCGGTGGCAAACGATCCCATCGAAAGCGGGATGTCGTAGAAATCGGACAGCACATTGGTGGCCGCGCCGAACAGGAAGTCCTCCGGGCCGCCGCCGGTGTAGACGCCCGTGCGCGGATCGGAAGCGGTCTGCGCCGCGGCGTAGAAGACCGGCGCGCCGGGGTAGGCCAGTTGCAGCAGGGCCGTGCCAGCCACCACTTCGGCGTTGCCGACCGCCAGCGTCCCCGCCAGCGTGGCGGGCCCGGTCGTCAGGCAGGACGACATGGTCATGAAACCGGTTGGCAGGCCATATTCGGCTGCCACCAGGGCCGCGTCCAGGCTGCCGCCGTCGTGACCCAGCGGCGGGGCGGTGCATTGCATCACAGATAGCACCGGGCGCTCGCGTAGTTTGTCTTTTCCGCCCACGATCAGGGCTGCCATCTCGATTGCGGCGCGCGCTTCGGTCTCGTTGTATATGGACTCGGTCTGCACGTGCTTGGTGGAATTTTCCCAGATGGTCTTGACCTCGTGCAGGCCGCGCGTTTCGGGCGGCTTGTCCTGCGCGGACAGGGGCACCCAATGGAAGCCCACTTCTTCGGTCGCATCCGCCACGCGCGCAATGTCACAGACATCCGAAAGTTTCGACATGCGCCGCACGCCGGTCTGGATGTCGATGATCTCCACGCCGCAGCCGTCGGTGCCAGCGAAGACGTGGTTACCGTCCAGCGGGCAATCCTGCTGGGGATCGCGGGCAGCCAGCGGGTAAGCAGGAGGCGCTTTCCTCATCGCTTCTTCGATCAACTGCGGCCTGGCGCGCACAATCATTTTTTCATGATCTACCGTCGCGCCATTGGCTTCCCAGATTTCCAGCGCCCGCTTGGACGGGAAGCGCACGCCGACGTGTTCGATGATGTGCAGGGTGGCGTCATGGATCTTCCGCACTTCCTGCGGGGTCAAAACCTCGAGTTTCAGTTTCGGGTTGGTGATGGATTTGATATTTTTGGTCATGGGTTCTCCAAAAGTACGCCTCTCACGCAACACGCTACACGTGCTATGTTTCGTGTTCCGTGTAGCGTGTGGTTTATTTGACTCCCATCAACTCCTTGGCCACATTGACCGCGCCGATGGCATCTTCCGAATAGCCATCCGCCTCGATCTTCTGCACCCACTCGCGCGTCACCGGCGCTCCGCCCACCATCACCTTCACCTTCATGCCGCGCTTCGTCGCCTCATCGATGACTTCCTTTTGCTTCACCATCGTGGTCGTCAAGAGCGCGCTCAGGCCCACAATGTCCGCGCCCACTTCCTCGGCTTTGGCAAGAATGTCGGTTGTGGTGACATCCACGCCCAGGTCGTAGACCTCGAAGCCGGACGAGGTCAACATCGTCCCCACCAACGATTTGCCGATCTCGTGGATGTCGCCTTCCACCGTCGCCAGCACGACCTTGCCCAGCATCTGGCGCTGTGTGCCGGCAGCCTTCATGGCTGGTTCCAGCACGGCGATGGCGGCTTTCATGGCTTCGCCTGCCATGACCAATTCGGGCAGGAAGGCCACCCCGCAAGCGAAGTCATCGCCCACCTTGTTGACGCCCGGCATGTAGCCGTCCGTGATGGCATCCAGCGGGTCTATACCCGCCGCCAGCGCCTGCCTGGCCAGGTCTGCGGAGACCTCCTCGTCCCCGTCCATGATGCTTTGCGCCATTTGTTCAAATAGTTGCTCTGACATAGATGCCTACTCCTTGAATGGTTTTGGGATGGGATGCGGGTATCAGCCCGCAGCAAAAGGTGCGCCGAACAAGCGCGCCTTGGATTCCAATCGTTCTGTTTCGATCCCCAGGAAAGACGCCAGTTGGTCCTTCAGCGTATAGATGTGCGCCCGCGCGCACGTTTCGGCCTGCCCTGGGTCGCCAACTTCGATGGCTTTGACCAACGCCATGTGTTCCTCGTATTCGTCGTTCAGGCTGGACGCCAGCAAATCCGGGTGACGGAACAAATACTCGTACAACATCCAGTCCGGGAACGCATTCATCGCCATTTCGTAGAACCGGTCGAGCATAGAATTTTCCCCAATGGCAACCGCCGAGCGATGAAATTGGCGGGACAACTGCCGCAGCGTGGACATGTCGTCGAGCGAGACCAGGCCCTTCATCCGGGACAGGATGCGCTTCAGATCCTCCACCTGGGCCTGCTTCCGTTTTATGGCCGCTGCCCTGGCCCCAACCGATTCCAGCAAGAGGCGCATGGCGTAGGCTTCGGCGATTTCCTCGGCGCTGGGCTGTGGCACGCGCACCCCGCGATAGGGGACGCGCTCGGCCAGCCCGACCGACACCAGCAGGTCCAGCGCCTCGCGGACGGGCGTCATGCTCACGCCCAGTTGGGTGGCGATGTCTTCCTGCCGCAGCCATTCGCCCGCCCGCACCTTGCCGGCGATGATCTTCCCGTGCAGCACGGCAAAGATTTCTTCTTTTAGCGACCTGCGTTGCAGGCTTTCCAATTCTGTTTGGGTATCGAATGCAAGGGTCATGGGGGAATCACTCGATTGTGATTTTATACATTATATATAATTTTATCACACTCTTGCATCGACACATCCCCCAATTTGAACCCTGCAAACTGCCTATGCGTTTTGTGTTTCCGGCCTTTCTGGCCTGATCCAGAACAGACTCCCGGCAAAACCGATGAGCATGATGACCGCGCCCCACATATACGGGAGATGCAGGTCAACATCCAGGATGACCCCTCCCAGGATCGGTCCCACGATGCGCCCCAAACTGACGAAGGAATTACTCAATCCCATGGCAACTCCTTGCGGGACGGCCGCCCGCTGGGAAGTCAGCGAAGTCAACGCCGGGATTTGCAGGGCAACGGTCAAGGCAAAGAAGGCGGTCGCCAGCAGGATGGTCGTGTAGGTATCGGCCAACAGCATCAGCCCAAAGCCAAGCGCGGTCGCCAGCAAGCCGCCTTTGATGACGGCTTCATCGCCCCATTTCTTAGTGGCTGGCCCGGCCAACACGCCCTGCGCCAGCGCCGAGACCAGTCCCAGCGCCATCATCATCACGCCTACGTCATCGGGACCGAAGTCAAATCTTTCGAGCGTGTACAGCCCGAAGACGTTGGCGAAGATCATCAGCCCGCAGGTTGAGATGAAGGTCAGCGCCAACAGGCTGCCAATGGGACTGGCAATCGCCCGCCTCCAGCCTCTCAAGTCCACCAACTTTCCTCTTTCCTGGGCGATCTGGCGCGCTTCGACCGGCAGCGACTCGGGCAGGAAGGCAGCCGCCAGCAGCAATGACAGGGCTGACAGGCCGGCTGCCAGGAAGAACGGCGTCGCCAGCGACTCGCCGGCCAGGAAACCGCCCAGGGCCGGACCGATGATCGTCCCCACGCCGCCGGCTGCGCCGAGCAACCCCATCCCGCCGCCGCGCTCTTTTTCCGGCGTGCTGTCGCCAATGAAGGCCATGGTGGTCGGGGCAGTGGCCGAGGAGAGCACGCCCGAAAGGATGCGCGCCGCAAATAGCATCCACAACGTATCGGCCAGCCCGAACCAGACCATCGTCACGGCGTAGCCCAGGATACCGACCAACAGGACCGGCTTGCGCCCGACCCGGTCAGAGAGCCCGCCCCAGATGGGACCAAAGACCAGTCGCATGACCGCGTAGGAGGCCACCAGCAACCCCAGTTCCGTCCCGCCTGCGCCCATGCTCTCGATGTAGAACGGCAGGATGGGGATGACAAGCCCGTAGCCGAGCATGACCACGAACAGGACGAAGGTCAGGATGTAGAGGTTGCGTTTTGACGGGTTCATGCCAGCGTCACCGTCCCCGCGCTGCCGTCCACGGTGACGGTCTGACCATCCGCGATGCGGCGCGTGGCGATGCCTGTCGCCAGCACGGCAGGGATTCCATATTCGCGAGCCACGATGGAGCTGTGACTGAGCGGGCCGCCGATGTCGGTGACGATGGCGGAGGCCATGGCAAAGAGCGGAGTCCACGCGGGGGTGGTGGTGACCGCCACCAGCACGTCGCCAGGTTTCATCTTGCCAAAGTCTTCGGGACCAAAGAGGACGCGCGCCGCGCCAGTGACTTTGCCCGTGCCGCCCGCCACGCCTGTCAGCACGTTTCCCGTCATGTTCTTGCGTCCCCACGGCATCATCTTTGCCCACACAGAAGTTTCAGGGAGCATGGCAGGCGGGACGAGTTTCTTCTGTTCCTGCCACTCCGCCTTTCGAGCCACGATCCGCGCGGAATGGTCGGTCAGGGTCTCGCCGCGTTCGAGCAGGGATGCGAGTTCGCTCACTTCGTCTTCGACCAGCCAATAAATTTCGTCCGCATTTTGGAGCGCGCCATGCACGGCAAAGCGTTTGCCCAACTCGTCCAGGAATCGGCGCAGGGTGGTGTGACCCATGCCCAGATCGGCAATGCTGTCTTCGCGGTCGGGGGCGACGCGCAATGCCCAGTTGAGCGACTTGTCGAGCCAGCGGTTGGGGAGGAGTTTGAAGCGATTGCGAATCTGATTCAGCGTTCGCTCCCGCGTCCCTGCCGCGTCGCGCTGACGGGCATACGGGTCAGTCCCTTTGCCGTTGGCGTACAGTTTGAGCGCGTCGAGGATCACCGCGGGCGTCTCGGCGGGAGTCGGGTTCATGAAGTCGAATTCGTAGGATGCCCGACCGAACTCACCAAGATAATTTGTAAAGCGAGTTTTCAACTCGCTCCAGTCTGCGGCGGGAATCGCCTCGGGCGTGGAATCGGCTTGAAGCGCGGCGACCAACTCGGAGGTCGGGGCGCGAAGCGTGAAGTCGCGCAAAGTCGGGCGTTCGCGAATCCACGTTCCCAGGTCGAATAAGAATTTTTCCGCGCGCAGGGGCGTGGTCTCCAATCCGAGCAGGAGCGATTCGGGTTTGGGGTCATCTTTGCGGCTGGCAAATTTGTAGGCGCGCGTGAACACAATCTCGCTGCTCGACGCGGACGGCAGCGTGCTGGCCTGGATGACAGTGTAGAACTTGCCGATCGCCATCATCAATTCGCGCGCTCTATCGAGCAATTCAAGCGGCGTCAACGCCTCAACATTTTTTTCATCGGCCGCGGCAACCGCCGCGATCAATTCCTTGCGCCCCGCCTGCCAGTGTTCGTGGCTGACCTTGAACATCGAGCGCGTCAGTTGCGAACTCGCCTTCGCCATCGAGATCCATTCGCGCCAGGCCAACACCATGCCGAGATATACATAGCCGTTAATGGTTCGATATTGGTATTCAACGCCGCCCAGGCCGAGCGCCATCTCGCCGATCTCCGCCGTTGGGATGTTGACCATGCGCAGGCCCAGCGTGCCGAACAACGGCGACACGGGATTCGGCAGGTGCTCGCACAAACTTCCGCGCGCGTACATGCCTTTCGGGTTTGGCGGAATCCATTGCACGGGTTCAGGCGGCAGCGCGGTGACAGGACGCGATTGGACGATGAAGAACTTGCCCTCACCCCTAGCCCCTCTCCCGGCGGGAGAGGGGGATTCGGCGCGACACCACTCGATATCCTGCGGACTGCTGTAGAAGGATTCGATTCCGCGCGCGATATCCACCAACTCGACGACCTCCGCGTCTTTCATGACCTTTGAGCGGGTTCGGCCATCTTCGAGTTTTTCCTCCCGCGTACCTTTTTCTGTCCGAACCGTGATGACGGTCTTCTCCGCGACCTCATACGATTTAACTTTGCCCGTCGCTTTCTCTGCAACGATGGTGTCGGGCGAAACGAGTCCGCCGACGATGGCTTCGCCGAGTCCCCAGGCGGCGTTGATGACCATCTCGTCGCGGCGTCCGTTGATGGGATTCGCCGTGAACAGAATCCCCGCGGCTTCGGCGTTTACCATCTCTTGGACTACGACCGCAAGCGTGACGGAATCGGGGTCAATGTTTTGCTTGGCGCGATAGGCGATGGCGCGCGCGGTCCATAACGATGCCCAGCATTTTTTGACGGCTTCGAGCAAATCCGCTTCGCCGCGGATGTTGAGGAAGGTTTCCTGTTGCCCCGCGAAGGAGGCCTCGGGCAGGTCTTCGGCGGTGGCGGAGGAACGAACGGCGACGGGTTTGCCCTCACCCCTTGCCCCTCTCCCAGCGGGAGAGGGGTTGGGGTGAGGGAGTGCGGCGTATGCAGTGGTGATGGCTGAGGCGATGTCGGTGGGGATGGGGGCTGGGGCGAAGAATCCGCGAATCGTGGCAGAAGCCGCTTCGAGCGTCGCGGGAAGCGAGGCGTCCACGTCCGCGAGGGCGGCGAGGATTTTCGTCTGCAAGTTGTTGGCGTCCACGAAGGCGCGGTAGGCTGCGGTGGTGACGTGGAATCCGTTCGGGACGGGGAATCCCGCGCCGATCATCTTCGCCAGCGACAAGCCCTTCCCGCCGACGGTTTCGAGCGCGGCGTTAGGGTCAGAGAGGGGGAGGGTAAATGGTTTCATGGTTACTCCTGGAAATTCAGGCCTGCAATCCTTTGAGAAAAATATCCATCGTCTCTTCCATCATTTCCTGCGGCGAACCTGTGGGACGCGAGGTGTACACCACCGGCGCGAGGGTGTTGAGCAACATGCGCGCCGCCAGCAGCGGGTCCACGCGGCGGAAGGTTCCCTCGCGGATGCCTTCCTCGATCAGGCCGCGCACCAGGTCCTGGTAGCCGTGGCGGTAGGCCTGGATCTGTTGCTGGCTCTCCAGTTTCAGGCGCAGCGCCTCGACGGATAACTTCATGAAAAGGCTTTTGTTGGCCTGCAGGAATTCCAGGTGGGCTTTCATCACCTGGCGCAGGCGTTCATCCGCGGGGACAGCCTGTTGCGCGACCGCCTGCGCGGCTTCGGTCAGGGCGTTGATCTGGTCTTCGAAGAAGAACAGCAGGATATCGTCTTTCGTCTCGAAGTAATCGTACAGCGTGGACTTGCCGATGCCGGCCTGCTCCGCGATCGCGCGCATGGAGGTTTCCTGGAAGCCGTTCTTCAGGAAGATAGCGACGGCCTGCTGGAAGATCTCCTGGCGGCGTTTTTTTACTTCTGCCTGGGTGAGGGGGATGCCTTTTGGCACGGCGTTCTCCTTAAGCGACTAATGGTCGCTTTCATTATAAGCGAACACTGGTCGCTTTACATCCCTCTGGAGAGGGGTTTCAATACACTGGTTGGGATCGGTTCGTTCCCTTTGACGTGTAGTTGCTTCCTAACCCCGCCGAAGCAAAGTCGGGACAGGTTGCTCCCCTATCTGTATGAGGAGACTGCTTCGCAACGAGCGCTCGCAGCGACATGGGAGTGACGTTCAAGTCGCCCGCGAACCGTTCGTGGCCCCCCGGAATTCGTTGCGTTTGTTCGTCACGTCCCCACCGGTTTTTGGCCACCTCCCCCCTTTTCCGCGCAATTCAGCGGAAAAGGGGGGAGGCCGGGAGGGGGTTAATACTCGCTCGCAAAATTTTCATGCACCCAGAGGAATTCCTTGCGTTTGTTCACCACGCGGACGAGATTGCCATATTTTCCGTTGGGATCCAGTTTTTTGAGCAGGGCATGGAATTCGCGCGACTTTGCGCCATAGGCAGGAACAGGCCGCCCACGCTGTTCACGAGGCATGGCGGAGGAGTCGTCTTCGGCAAGCCCATCGCCGACTTTTTCGCCACCTGTCACGAGCGCGTCAATGCAAGCTTTGCTAAAATCAAGTTCGCTTTCGAGGGCTTTGTGATTGGATAGTCATGTCCATGCGGTTTGATAGGTATCAAAGTTTGGTTTGCTAACTATCAAAATTGGATTTGCTACCTACCAAAGTTCAGTTTGCTATCTATCAAAATTGGGGTTGCTACCTATCAAATTCGGGGACCTTCGGCAGCCGGGAGGGGGTCAATGCGCCTGAATCACATCCGGGATGTTCGGCTGCCAGGCTGCGTAGTGATGGTCGCACAGCCAGCGGTAATCGCCGGTGTAGGTGGCGACGCGGTGCAGGCCGAGTTTGGCTCCCGTCGGGTCGACTTCGTTGAGCAGGCGGTGAAGGGCGAGGATGCCGGAGCGTTCAGGTTCGCTGACCAGGCCGCGTTCCAGCATGGGACGGTCGGGGATTTTGACCTCTATCCGCTATTGTATCCGCTGATCGGGGTTATGGGGCATACTTGCCGGCCATGTTCCAAAATCCTACGGATTCTGCAAGGCCTCGTCATGCGCAGCCACAAAGCGGATCAGCAACACGTCCTCCGGGAGGCGCTCGTAGGTCATGCGGTAATTGATGTCGACGCGCGCTTCGTAGATCCCTTTGAAACTTTGAACAGGCTTGGTTTGTAAGGAGGGGTGGCGAGGATTCTCCGCCAAAAGTCTGAGCGCCTTATCCACTTTTGCTCGAATCGCGGGTCGCAATTTCACATACGCCTTCACGAATCGAGGGCTGGATCTAATGTTCGGCATCTTCTTTTTCCGCCTCTGCGTGGAGATGCGCGATCAAGTCGTCAACGTTGTCGAATTCCAGGATATTGCCCGCCGCGATATCCTCATCTACCTCGCGCTCGAATTTCTGCCAGCGTTCGGTCCAGAACCAGGCCTGCTCGGGATCGATGATGTGGGCCTGGTCCACCACAACTTGTCCCTGCGCGTTGACGTAGAACAGCACATCGTCGCCCTCGCTGACCTTCAGTTTCTTGCGGATTTCAGGCGGGAGGGTGATCTGTCCGCGCCCGCGCAGGCGGGTTTTGTAGTAGGGCTTTTTCTCAGCCATATTGCCTCTGGTTGTATGATTTTCTGATTTTCGAACAATCATACCATGAAACAAACCCCTGTTCGATTTTCTGGTGATGGCATATTGTAGATGAGGCCGAATTGCGCCCCCGGTTTTGGAACGCGAATGACTCAAACGGGCGAATTCTGTCCCTTTGTGTCTTTGTGGTGAAGAATCCGGGCTTTCAGACAGTCTCCTACAGGATGGGTATAATGGGGGCATGGCAGCCCCCCTCAAGAAAAGCATCGCCCTGTTCAGCCTGGCCTTGTTCGCGGTCGGCTTGGGACTCTTTGCCTGGCTGGGCGTCTACAGCCGCTACTGGGCCGACGATTGGTGCTACAACGCCAACCTCAAAGACCTGGGCTTCTGGGGCTTCATGCAGGGCTACACCTACATCACCACCTACGCCTCCAACCGCTTTTCGCTGACCTTGTTCTCCGCCTTCCTGCAAGCCTTTGCCATCCCCGGTTTGCAGTGGATGACGTTCGGGACGATTGCCCTGTGGACAAGCGGATTGGCCGTCTTCCTGCGCAACCTGCGGCGTATCGAGGGCGACGCGCGCTCATCCTTCCCCCCCGTCCTGCTGGCCCTCCTCAGCGTTTACTTTACCCTCTACCTGGCCCCGCACCTGTACCAATCTGTCTACTGGCGCTCCGGCTTCCTGCCCTACACCGCCCCGCTGGTCTTTACCGTGTGGGTCTTTGCCCTGTTGACGCAGCAGGCCGTTTCGGAAAAGCCCTCCCTCCCCCTGGCGGCCTTGACCGGGCTGCTGTCCCTGCTGGCGGGGGGATTCTCCGAGGCCGGCTGCGCCTTCCTGGTGGCCGCGCTGGGGCTGTACGTCCTGCTGGCCGGGATCGGCTACCTGCATAGAAGTCCCTGGGCGGTCAAGTCCCTGCCTGGCGCGGGCGCGGCGTTGCTGTTTGCGTTGCTGGCCATGGCCCTGCTGGTCTACTCGCCCACCAGCCAGGTGCGCGTGGCGCGTTATGGCGCCGCCGCCGGGATCGTCGAACTGATCGCGCTCTTGGCGCGTTTTACCTACACCTTCTTTGCCGCTTCGCTCAAGGATTACCAGCACCTGCTCATCTTTGCCATGGCCGCGCTTTCGGGCTTCCTGCTGGCCCCGCCCCGCGAGCGGGGTCTGGGAGGGCGCGCCTGGCTGGCTGCCGTGCTCGCGCTGGCAGGGCTGGCCCTGGCGTTGGTCGCTGCGGCGCTGGCTCCCAGCGCCTACATCGAGAAGGGACTCCCGGCGCTGCGCGCCCAGATCATCCCGCGTTTCGTCGTCATCCTGGCGCTGGCTTCCGCTGGCTGGACCACCGGCGAGGCGCTGCAGGGATTCCAGATACTCAAATGGCTTCCTGCCCATCTGCATAATCTGCGCAATCTGTGGATCCCGTCCCTGGCCGTTCTCTTGTTGCTGTTGTCCCATGCCTGGACGGTCTACTCCATATCCGCGACCGCCGGTAAAATAGACCTCTATTCGAAACGGGCGCAGGCCTGGGACCAGAGGGATGCGGTCATCCGCCTGGAAGCGGCCACCACTGCCACCAGCGTCATCGTCCCGGCCATTGACGGCGCGCCCGTCGGCGGCATCCGCGACCTGGACCCGCCCGAAAAATCCGGCTTCTGGATCACCAAATGCGCCGAACGCTTCTACGGCGTAAAAATAAAGGTTATCTTTCCCTGACATGCCTACCCTGACCGCCCTCGTCCCCATGCGACACCACAGCCAGCGCGTGCCTGGCAAGAACTACCGCCCCCTGGCGGGCAAGCCGCTGTTCCACCACATCATCGAGACCCTGCTGGCCGTCCCTGAGATCAGCCAGGTGGCCGTGGATACGGATTCCGAGCCGGTGATGGACGGGCTGCGCCAGCATTTCCCCGCCGTCCGGGTCATCCCGCGCCCCGAGTCCCTGCGCGCCGACGCCATCCCCATGAACGACATCCTGCTCCACGACACGGCGCAGGTCGAAGTGGATTTTTACCTCCAGACCCACAGCACCAATCCCCTCCTCAAGCCGTCCACCATCTCGCGCGCTATCCAATCACTACTTACCGACTACCCCACATACGATTCCCTCTTCTCCGTCACCCGCCTGCAGACCCGGCTGTACGACCAGCATGGCCGCGCCATCAACCACAATCCCGCGGAGCTGCTCCAGACCCAGGACCTGCCGCCCGTCTACGAAGAGAACTCGTGCCTGTACATTTTCACGCGCGGGACGCTGCTCGAACATCACCATCGCATCGGCGCGCGCCCCAGGATGTTCGAGATCAACGCCGCAGAAGCCTGGGACATCGACGAAGAACTCGATTTCGACATCTGCGATTTCCTGATGAAGCGGGGACGATGAGCGCAGGTCCGCAGGCAACCTCCGCGCAAGGGCAAAGCGCAAAACGCATCTGGGCGATCCTGTTGCCAATACTCCTGGCGGCCCTGTTCATCGCCTACGCCGCCCTGCGCTGGTTGAGCGAAGCCCCGGCCTTCGAAAAGGCCCGGCAGGTCTCCGACACCCCCGCTTACCTGCGCGTTGCCGGCCTGCCGTTGACCGATCCCGATTTCTGGCTCAACGCCCGCCCGTTCGTCTTCCCGCTGGCGCTCAAGGCCTTTCGCGGGGACTTGCCGGCGGTAGCCCGTTTCCAAACCGTCTTTTCCATCCTCTGCTGGGGATTGCTGGCCCTGGCGGCCTCTTCTGCGATGAAGTACGCCGCGCTTCGCCCCCTGACGTTTGGCCTGCTCCTGGCCCTCAGCCTCGACCGTCACATCGCCGGCTGGGACCTGGTCATGCTGACCGAGTCGCTGGCGCTTTCGCTGCTGGCGCTGTTCGTGGCCGGTTGGCTGTGGCTGTTGAAAGGCTGGCGTTGGTGGAAAGCCATCGTCTTGATTCTGATATCCTTCCTGTGGGCCTTCTGCCGCGACACCAACGCCTGGCTCCTGCTCATGCTTTCCGGTCTCATCCTGCTGGCGGTGTTCTTCTTCAAGGCAAACAGGCGCTACCTGGCGCTGGCCCTGGTCTTTGCCCTGTTCTTTGCCCTGGGCAACTTTGCCGCCGAAAAGGGAGATCGCTGGGTGTTCCCCTTCCAGAACGTTCTCGCCGAGCGCATCCTGACCGACGCCGGGGCGTTGGCCTTCTTCTCGGATTGCGGGATGCCTGTCACGCCCGAATTGATGCAACTCGTAGATAGTCACGCTGGCAGCGCCGAGCGCGCCTTTTACGAAGACCCGGGGCTGGAACCCTACCGCGCCTGGCTGCACGCGGACGGGAAGTCCTGCTATGTGCGCTGGCTGCTGTCTGTCCCCGGGCAGAGCCTGCGCCAGCCGCTGGCCGATTTCGAGCCGTTGGTCAGGTTCGAGCGCGTGGACAGGTTTTTCCCCCAGCCATACCAGCCCGTCCTGCCCTGGTACCTGGAGCGGCTGCTCCACCCGCGCGACGCGCTTCCCTGGCTGTGGGCGTTGACCGGCCTCGCATCCCTGGCGGCCATCGTATTGCGCGCCTGGAAGGCGAACCCAACCTGGAGCGTCTTCATCGCGCTCAACCTGCTGGTCTACCCACATTTGTTCATCGTCTGGCATGGCGACGCCTCGGGAAGCGACCGTCACGCCCTGTCGCTTGCGGTACAATTCGTCCTCTCTTGCTGGCTGCTTCTGTTCCTGCTCCTGGAAAGGGGGCTGGATAAACTACAAGGGCGGGCTGGCAGCCGGTCGTCCAGGAAGAACGATGTCAGTTCATGAAAGGATTTCTTGCGCATGTCATTATTCCAAAAACTTCGATACCACTTCGTGGCACCTTCCCACGAGAGCCTCGTCTCCATCCTGGTCCTGGTCATTGGTACGCTGCTCACCTATGGCGTCTTGATTCCCAGCCTGGGCTTCTACCGCGATGACTGGTACATGCTCTGGGCGGGGCAGGCCCAGGGCGCCGAGGGCGTCATGGCGCTGTTCAAGATTGATCGGCCCCTGGTCGGTCTGTTGTACTCCTGGGATTACCTGCTGTTGGGAAAATCGCCCCTGCATTGGCACATCTACGGGTTGTCCCTCAAAGTGCTGTCCATCCTGGCGGTCTACTGGCTGGCGCGCCTGGTCTGGCCGGACCGGAACCTGGAGGCGACTTTCATCGCCCTGCTGTTTGCCGTCTACCCGGGCTTTTACCAGCAGCCCAACGCCGCGCTGTTCAAGAACAACCTGATTTCCCAGGCGGCGGCGTACTTTTCGATTGCGATGACGATCAAGGCTGCCAGGGTGCACAACCGGCTTGCGCAGGCCGCCTGGACGTTGCTGTCCGTTGCGCTGGCGGTGGCCTACCTGGCCATCTACGAGGCCATGATCGGCCTCGAGGCTGCCCGGCTGTTCTTGTTATATTATGTGGTCTCGCAGGGGAGCGGCGTTTTCCAAAGCCTGAAAACCAACCTGCTGGCGGCATTCAAAAAGGCCATCCCCTACCTGCTGCTGGGGCTTGGCTTTGCCTATTGGCGGGTCTTCCTGTTCGACAGCACCCGCCGTTCTACCAACGTGGACGCCCTGCTGGGGGAGTACAGCGTCTCTCCCTTGCACAGCGTCCTGGCGATCGTGTTCGAAGGCGTCAAGGACCTGTTCGACACCACCCTGTTCGCCTGGACGGTGCCGCTCTACCAGTTTGCCCTGGCGAGCAAATACCGCGACCTGGGCGCGTCCCTGCTGCTGGCCGGTGTAGTGGTGGGAGTGGTCCTTGCGTATACCCTCTGGGCGCGACGCCAACCCGCATTCGAAATGGAGCGGGGCGAATCGGACCCTTCCATGCTGCACATGACCGTGCTGGGCGCGCTCATCGTAATCGTGACCACTATTCCCATCGTGGCCGCCGGGCGGAACGTGGTCTTTGCCTACCAGTGGGACCGCTACACCGTCCAGTCCATGCTGGGGGTGGCCTTCTTCATGGGCGGGCTGGCTTTCCATGCCGTCCGCCCCCCTGCGCGCTGGGTCTTCCTGTTGAGCCTGCTGGCCTCCGGCGTCATGACCCAATACCACAGCGGCGTGTTCTACCGCGACTTCTGGACGCAGGAGCGCGAGATATGGTGGCAACTCTCCTGGCGCGCCCCCGACCTGCAAGCCGGGACGACCGTCATTGCCGCCCCGCCGCCCGGTTACCGCCTGGCGGAAGAATACGAGGTGTGGGGGCCGCTCAACATGACCTACAACCCAAGCGCCCCGCTGAAGTTCAGCGGCCAGGTGCTGTACGATGCGATCGGCTTCGAACTGCAAAAAGGCGACCTCGAAGAACGTCACATGCGCAGTGTGCTGGTCTTGCGTGATTACAGCCAGCCGCTGGTCATTTCCAAGCCCTCCGAAAATTCCTGCCTGCACGTCATCGACGGCGCGCGGCTGGAACTGCCGTTCTTCGAGGACCCGTTGGTGCGGGACATCGCCTCCTATTCCCGTATCGACCTGATCCTGACCGAGGCCGCCCCCCATGCCCCCCCGGCAGATGTGTTCGGCGCGGAACCCGAACATACCTGGTGCTACTATTACCAGAAGATCGACCTGGCGCGCCAGCGCGAAGACTGGGGCGAGGCCGCCCGCCTGGCCGACGAAGCCGAAAAACTGGGGCTGAAACCCGCCGACCGTTCCGAATGGCTGCCGGTCGTGGAAGCCTACCTCAACACCGGCGAGGCGCAAAAAGCCAACCAGGTCGCCAAGAAACTCAAAGCCGACAAGAACCTGCGCCTGACCCTGTGCCGGCAATTCAGCGAGACCACCGCCTGGCCCGCCTCCACCGACCCCGAACTGCTCATCCAAACCCTGTGCGGCAGCGCAGATTGATCCCAGGACCAACCATGATCCCCAAACAAACGTTCACCGTGCTTTTCACCGCCCCCTACATGATCCCCTTCCTCGACCGCTTCCGCCCGCTCCTGGAAGGCTACGGCATCCAACTCATCGTCCCCGACGTGCGCGAGCGCATGGAGGAAGCCGACCTGCTGCCCTACGCCGGTCAATTCGACGGGGCAGTCTGCGGGGATGACCGCTACACCGCGCGCGTCATCGAGGCCTGCCTCCCGCGCCTGAAGGTCATCTCCAAATGGGGGACGGGTATCGATTCCATCGACGCCTCGGCCTGCTCCCGTTATGGGATCAAGATCGGCCGCACCCTCAACGCCTTCACCACCCCCGTCGCCGACACGGTGTTGGGCTACCTGCTGGCCTTTGTCCGCCGCCAGCCATGGATGGACAAAGCCATGAAACGGGGCGAATGGGAGAAAATCCCTGGCAAAGCCCTCAGCGAGACGACGCTGGGCGTAGTGGGTGTGGGCAACATCGGCAAAGCCGTCACCCGCCGCGCGCGCGCCTTCGGCATGAAGGTGCTTGGAACCGACATCGTGGACGTTGACCACGTCTTCATTTCGGAAACGGGGATACTGCTCACTGATCTCTACTCCCTGCTCTCTGAATCCGATTTCGTCTCCCTCAACTGCGACCTGAATCCCACCAGTTTCCACTTGATGAACGCCAAAACTTTCGCGCTGATGAAGCCTTCGGCGGTCGTCATCAACACCGCGCGCGGGCCCATCGTCGAGGAGGCAGCGCTGGTCGAAGCGTTGCAGGCCGGTCGTCTGGGCGGAGCCGCGTTGGACGTCTTCGAAGTGGAGCCGCTCCCCCTGGACAGTCCGCTCATGAAAATGGACAACGTCCTGCTGGCCCCGCACAATTCCAACTCCAGCCCGGTCGCCTGGGAGCGCATCCACTGGAGCACGGTCAAGAATTTGCTGGAGGGGTTGGGGTTGGATGCAAGCGATTTGAAAGAACGCGCCTAAAGGGTTTGTACGCCGCAGGCGCTGGCCGCTTTGCACAAGGCGTCGTCCAGCGTTGCCAGCGGCGCGCCGGAGCGCATTGCCAGTTCCAGGTAGGCCGCATCGTATGTCGAAAGCCGATGCGCGCGCGCCAGGTTGAGGATTTCCCCCCAGGCGCGCTCGATGGATGAAACGTCCTCGATTTGGATGGGCAAGCCGCGCAGCAGTTGCAAAAAACGGGCGCTATCGGCTGCGGTCAGCCGGTTGCGCCGCTCTGCATTCAAGACGGCGTTGCTCACTTCCAGCAGCCAGAGCGACGGCACGATGGCTTGGGAGGCGGAAAGCAGATCGAGTACCCGCTCGGCTTGCTGGCCTCCTTCATCATGGAAGCACCAGGCCAGGGTCATCGAGGCGTCCAGGACGAAGAGTTCGGGATTCATTCGCGCCCTTCTTCGATCAATTCCTTGATGGAAATCCCGGCAGAATGTTCACGCCGGAAGGCTTTGATTTGTTGGATGGCCTCCGCGACAGGTTTGGTCTTTTCGGGCGCAACCGGCGACAGGACTGCCAGCCGTACCCCGTGATGAGAGATATAGAACCGCTCGCCGCGCTTCACCCTTTGCAGCAAGGACGAAAAATGGGTCTTGGCTTCGTAAGCGCCGATTTCGTTCATTCTTGTACCTCTTGTTGAAATTTAGACTGGTCTAAGACTGGTCTATATTGATTCTATATCCCCTGCGCTTATTTGTCAATTCCCTTGAAGCGGGTATACTTGTCCCATGACCGATTCATCCGCTTTTTCCAAAACTGTCCTCATCACCGGCGCGGCGGGCGGGATTGGCCGCGCTACGGTCGCCTTGTTTGCCGAAAAAGGCTGGCGCGCGCTGGGCGTGGACCGCTCCTCCTTCGGCAATGATTTTCCCGCTACCGGCTTTTTCATCCAGGCTGACATCTCGCGCGGCGAAGAACTGGAAGCCATCTTCGCCAAAGCCCGCGAGTTCACCGACAGCCTGGACGCGCTGGTCAACAACGCCGCCCTGCAGATTGCCAAGCCGCTGGTCGAGACGACCGTCGAGGAGTGGGACGCGGTCATGGCCTCGAATTTGCGCTCGGTCTTCCTGGGCGTCAAGTTGGCGTATCCGCTCTTGAAGGCGCGCGGGGGAGGGGCGGTCGTGAATGTCTCCTCCGTTCACGCCATCCAGACCTCGGCCAACATTGCCGCCTACGCCGCCAGCAAGGGCGGCCTGCTGGCGCTGACGCGCGCCATGGCCATCGAGTTTGCGCCAGATGACATCCGCGTCAACGCCATCCTGCCCGGCGCAGTGGACACGCCCATGCTGCGCGCCGGTCTCGGTCGCGGGCATGTGGGCGGCGGGGACATGCAGCAGCGCCTCGACAACCTGGCGCGCAAGACCGTCAGCGGCAAGGTCGGGAAACCGGAAGAGATCGCCCACGCCATCTACTTCCTGGCCGACAGCGAACAATCCTCGTTTATGACCGGGCAGGCTATGGTGGTGGATGGCGGCGCGACGGCCAGGTTGAGTACAGAGTGATGCAGTTGATAGATTTGCTTATATAAAGTATACTTTTGATATGCAAGGTAAAAATAAACCTTTAGAACGGTATTGCGCGTCTAAAGTCCAAGATGCCATTGTGGGAGGCAAATCTTTCTTGTTATTGGGGCCGCGGCAAGTGGGGAAGACCACCCTGCTGGTGGAATCCTTGAAAGATGCCCATCCCCTGCTTTCTTATTTCCTGCAAGACCCTGCGACCAGGATCGAACTGGAACGCGACCCGCAGAAATTGGTCCGGGAGGTGCGCGCCGTTCCCGGACAAGTGACAGTATTTGTGGATGAGGCTCAAAAGATTCCCTTCATTTTTGATACAGCGCAAGTTCTCATTGATGAAAAAAAGGCAAATTTCTTTTTTACCGGTTCGTCGGCGCGGAAATTACGTCAAAAAGGTGTCAATCTCCTGCCAGGCAGGATACGACTCTACATGCTGGATCCCTTGCTATGGGGAGAACTCGGACTGCTCGACAAGAGGCAGGAATCTGCGCTTCCATCCCTGGCTTCGAGAAACATCAACCCTGCCACGCACACAATTGACGATGTTTTGGTTTACGGCAGCCTGCCAGGAATTCTATCCACGTCCAAGGAGGATGCGGTAGAGTTGTTACAAGCATATACCAGGCTGTATATCGAAGAGGAAATCCGCGCCGAAGCGATCAGTCGGGCCATTGGTCCATTTTCGCGCTTTTTGGAATTGGCCGCGATGGAGTCTGGTACGTCTCCCAATTTCACGAAACTGTCAAAAGAATCCGGAGTCAGCGCGCCTACGATCAAGGAATATTATTCCATTTTAGAGGATACGCTGATTGTGGAGCGAGTCGATCCGTATATCAAAAACGCGCGTAAACGCATCCTATCTACATCGCGATATTATTTTTTCGACACCGGGGTTCGCAATGCCCTGGCCCGGCTGCCCCTCATACCTGGGTTATTGAAGACGCAAAAAGGGATATTATTCGAACATGCCGTCATTCTTGAGATGATTCGCAGGGTGCGCCTGTTGAAAACGAATCACAAAATCTATTACTGGAGAACATCTGGGGGCGCGGAGGTGGATTGCGTCATCGAATCGACCGATGAATTGATTCCCATCGAGGTCAAAAGCGCCTCCCATATCTCAGCGCGGGATTTGACCGGCTTGCGGAGTTTTATCGCTGACTATGGCGACAGGGTGAAACAGGCTTATGTTGTGACGATGGGCGCGCGCCCGGAAAAAGTGGACGACCGTATCACGATCCTGCCCTGGCAATACTTGTGAAAGCGCCAGCGGTGCGGCAGCCAGGTTAGGCGCGGGGCAGGAAAAAACGTTTGGGATAAGCGCAAGCGTGAGACTTTGAATTTGGTCAAGTTAAAGAAGTTATAATTCGTCTATGAAGAAATTTCGCCCCAGGGTACGCGCCCTCAAATTGGCTGAGGAAGTCCGTACACGCCTGACCCAGAAATTGGGACAACCTGTGCAAGTCATTATGTTTGGTTCGCAGGCGCGCGGCGATGCGGATAAAGAGTCTGACATTGATCTTCTGGTCATCCTCCCCAGCATCGACGCAAAACGACCCGGCTGGCCTCCGATATTGCCTGGGAAGTGGGTTTCGAAGCCGGCAAGGTCATTTCTGTGATACCCGATACACGGGAGCAGATGAAACGATACGCCTTCTTGCCCTTCCACCAGAATATCGAGCGTGAGGGCATTGCAGTATGACGCATCACAAGTCAAACCACATGCTCAAAACCATCGAAAAATTTATCCCCATCCCCCTCCTCAACGCAGCCAAGAACGCCTACGACGCCCTGCGCCGCCTGCCGCAGGTTCCCGACGCCTACCTGCATCCCTGGCGGCGGGAAAGTCGCTCACGCATGTATGAGATGTACAACACCCATCGCGGTAAACGCTGTTTCATCATCGGCAACGGCCCCAGCCTGAAACATACCGACCTGACCAAACTCAAGGACGAATTTACGTTTGGCATGAACCGCATCTACTTGCTGTTTCCCGAATTGGGCTTTACTACCTCTTACTTCGTCTCCATCAATGACCTGGTCATCGAGCAATGCGCGGACGAGATCGCCGCCCTGCCCATGCCCAAGTTCATCGCCTGGCACTCCAACCGTCACTTCCAGCGATTTCCCGACGACATGATCTTCCTCTACACCACCTTCACTGGCCCGCAATTTACCTATGACATGACCCGCCGCGTCTGGGAAGGCGCCACCGTCACCAACGTGGCCCTGCAACTGGCCTTCTACATGGGCTTCGAGCAGGTCGTCCTGATCGGCGTGGACCACAACTTTACCAGCAAGGGCGAGGCCAACAAGACCGTTGTCTCGGATGGGGCCGACCCCAACCACTTCGATCCGCGCTACTTCGGCAAGGGCTTTCGCTGGCAACTGCCCGACCTGGACACGTCCGAGATCGGGTATGCGATGGCGCGCAAGGCCTACGAAAAAGCCGGCCGGCAGGTGCTGGACGCTACCGTCGGCGGCAAACTGACCGTGTTCCCCAAAGTAGATTACAATCAATTGTTCTAGGAAATTGCCAACCATGAAATTTTCCTCCCTGGGCAGCCTGCTTGGCAGGAGCGTGCTGGTCTTGCTCTTGCTGGCAGGTCTCCTGCTGATTTGGTCATCCTTCCAACCCTTCGAAAGCATATCCCCCCTCGTCAATTCGCTGGCAGCGGATGGGAATCTCGAATCCTTCACCCCGGAGCGCTTTGCTATGCTCGCCCTCCCGCTTGGTTTGGCCGGGGGCGGCCTGGTTGTCATATCCATCCTGGCGCTCATTTACTGGAAAAAGACCGTTGCGCTTGTCCAGGGGGCCAAAGTGAGTGTAGTGCAATTCTGTCAACTGCTCCTCCCGGATATGAAAAACTTTGGCGCTGACCTGCGCTGGAAATCGCAGCCAAACCTGGACCGCATTGCCATGTTGGGGATTGCCTTACTGGCGATTTTGCCCCGCCTGGCAGACCTGAACGCCAGCATCAGCCACGACGAGGCCTATACTTACAACGCCTTCGCTTCTGGTTCGCTCTGGACGACCATCTCCGATTACCACCTGCCCAACAATCATATCCTTCTCAGCGTCCTCATCAACATCACCACAAAACTGGTTGGTAACCAGCCCTGGGCGCTGCGCATCCCGTCCCTTCTTGCGGGCGTTACGATGATCCCGGTCGCCTATCTCCTCGCCCGGCGGTTGTACGGCCGCGAGACCGCCATCCTGGCGGCGGGCATGGTGGCCGTCTTCCCCAAACTGGTCGAGTATTCCAGCGCGGCGCGCGGTTACATCCTGCTCGAACTGATTTCCCTGGCCTTGCTTGGATTGGCCGATTACGCCAGGACGAAGGAGAACCGCTTCGCCTGGACGCTGCTGGCTGTCTTCTCCGCCCTCGGCTTTTTCACCATCCCGATCATGTTGTTCCCGTTCGGCGCGATCTTCCTGTGGCTGTTCCTTTCCGCCCTGGTCGCGGACGTGGGGGACGCCTACCGCTCGCGCTTCGGCTTCCTGAAGTACTGGTTCTGGAGCGGAATGGGCGCGGCGGCGCTGACCCTGGTCCTGTACGCCCCGGTTCTCCTCAAGGACGCCGGCCTGCTCCTGGGCAACCGCTTCGTCCGCGCCCTGGACTGGAACGGCTACCCGTTCATCATCCTCGAAAGGCTGCTCGATACCTGGGGACAATGGACGGCCAACCTGCCGGAATGGTTGGCGCTGGTTGGCGTGATCGGGCTTGCATCCAGCCTGGTCCTCCACTGGTGGATTGCCAGGCACAAAGTCCCCGCGCAAGTGGCTTTCGCGCTGTGGATCATGGTGGTGCTGGCCGTCAAACGCCCCAATGCGGAGCCGAAAGTCTGGTCGTTCCTGATCGCGTTCCTGTTGATCTGGGCGGCGGCCGGCATCGTGGAATTGCTCAAGAAACTGCCTTTCCTGGCGCGGGCGACGACCTTCAGCAAGACGTTGCTTGCGCTTGTACTCGGCCTGCTGGCGGTGAACAATGCCCTGATCGCGCCCACCATTCCCCAAAAATGGAACGACAAGGGCGGCCTGGAAATTGCGGTCGAATACCTGGATTCACATCTCCAGGAAGGCGACCTGGTCATCGTGGGCGTGACCTACGCGCCTCAATTCTATTACCTGTTCGATATCAACGACATTCCAATAGACTATATCCGCCATGACGGGCCCTACCAGCGCGCCTTCATCGTCATCAGCCCGCGCGCGGGCGGGGACCTGGAACAGGTGCTGAATAAATTTGCGCCCGAATCGCCGCCGCTCGACATGGACAGTATTACCCTGGTCAAGAAATTCGGCGCCTTCGAAATCTACCAGGCCTTTGCTTCTGCCCCCACGCCATGACGCAACCCATCGTCTCGATTGTCACCCCTTCCTATAACCAGGCGGCTTTCCTCGAACAGACGCTGGTCTCTGTGCTCGAGCAGGATTACCCGCGCCTGGAGTACCTGGTCGTGGACGGCGCTTCCACAGACGGCAGTTTGGAAATCATCCGGAAATATGCTGACAGGCTGGCCTGGTGGGTCAGTGAAAAGGACAGCGGCCAGGCGGAAGCCATCAACAAGGGACTGGCGCGCGCAAAAGGCGATATCGTGGCCTGGCTCAACTCGGACGATTATTATCTTCCTGGAACGGTCTCGGCGGCGGTCAGGGCTTTCCAGGAACACCCCGGAGCCGCATTGGTCTACGGCGATATGCTGGCGGTGGACGAAAACGGGCAGGTCATCAACTTGCTCAAATACCGTCCGTTGAACCTGGCAGACCTGCTGTGCTTCCAGATCATCGGGCAGCCGGCGGTCTTCATGCGCCGGGAAGCGCTCGAAAAGGCCGGCTACCTCGACCCGTCGTATCACTGCCTGCTCGATCACCATCTCTGGATCCGCATGGCTGCGCAGGGACCCATCCTCCACATGGCGCAGACCTGGGCGGCAGCGCGCTACCATCCCGCCGCCAAGAACCGCGCCCGGGCAGGCGAATTTGGGCGCGAGGCCTTCCGCATCCTGGCCTGGGCGGAGGAACAGCCCGGTTTAGCGGAAGCAGCCGGTCGTCAGGAAAGACGCGCGCGCGCCTCCGCCTGGCGCGTGGATTCGCGCTATCGCCTGGATGGCGGGCAGGCGGCCGAGTCGCTTTCGTCGTGGCGGCGCGCGTTCTTCATCCATCCGCCGACGGCGCTAGCGCGCTTGAATTTGCTCTTTTCGGCGTTGCTTGATATAACTGGCTTGCGGCGTTTGCGCGCCGCCATCCTGCGCTTGCGTCGAAGGCGGTGGAAGGCATGAAGAAATTTTCGCTCTCACGATTACGCTTGGATCGGGAAGCCTGGCTGGCGCTGCTGGCCTTTGGCGTGAACCTCTTCCTGGCGTTCAACGTGTTCCTGCCCACCTTGCGCGACCTGAATTTCTGGGACGAGGCGGTCTATCTCAACACCGGGCGGTTGCTGGCAGAGGGCGAGTTGCCGTCCTTTGCCCGCAACCCGTTGATCGGCGCGCTGTATGGCCTGGCCTACCTGCCGTTTCGCGATGCGTCGTTGTGGATGGGGCAGGGGGCGGCCATCGGGCGCGTCATCCTGTTCGCGTTGATGTGGTGGGGCTGTTACCTGGCGGCGCGCGAATTTGGCGGCTTTGCCCCGGCGCTGGCGGCGACCGGCTTCCTGCTGGTGTTCCCCGTCCTGCCGGAGGTGTTGGTCAACCCGAGCGACGCGCTGTTTGCGGCCATGTCGGGCTTTGCCTTCTGGCAGGCGGCCCGCTTCTACCACACGCAGGAGACTCGCAATCTGTGGGGCGCTTCTTTTTTTATCGGACTGGCGGCTCTTTCCCGGAACGACGGCCTGCTCCTGTTCCCGATTTTCGTTCTCCTGGCTTTTGGGATCTCCCGCCGCGCCG
>JBMOMO010000311.1:0-14047 GCA_049324135.1 Chloroflexota bacterium | reverse complement strand
GGCACGCGCGAGCGGTCTTACGTGGCCTTCCAACAGGGGCAGGCCATCGATTACCAGAAGGACCCGTCCTGCACCGAGAAATGGCTGCGCTGCACAGTGTTACAGGCCGAGCAGTTGTACGGCAGCGGGGAAGAGAACAACTATTCCATCCTGCGCGCCATCAGCCGCAACCCGCAGGCCTTCGGGCGTCGTTTCCTGAAACAAGTCTCGCTTCTTCCGGGCTATATCTACTCCATCTACGGCGAGCGGACGGCGCTGCTGCTCTTCATCCTGGCGTTGCGCGGCCTGCTCGAACTGCTGCGCAGGCGGCAGGGATTGCTGGCAGCGTTGTTCCTGCTCTGGCCGCTTACCTTGTCGGTCTATTTCCTGACGTTCTTCCGCATTGGCTATTTCCGCTTGCCGTATTTCATCCTCTATATCCTGGGCGCTATTGGCGCGGTGGCCTTTGCGACGGATGCGCGCGAGCGCCGGAACCTGTTCATCTGGTCCGTGCTGCTGGCGGGGGTGACAATCCCGGCCATGCTATTGGATGTGCGCGCGGTCTACTTCACGACCGCCCTGCTGCTGGCCGGTCTCTGGTTTATCCGCTTCCTGCCTGGACGTGAAACAGCGGAGGCAAATTGGAGCGCCGCCGGTCTGCTGGCGCTTCTGGCGGTCGGCCTCATCCTGCGCCCGGTCTTCGATCCGCCCGCGCCGCACGACCTGGTGAATGGCGCAGAGGAGCAGGCGGCGGTCGTCATGCAGGAGGAACTGCCGCGCGGCTCGCTGGTAATGGCCGGCGCGCCGGGCGGTGTGTGGGCCGGGCGCATGGAATTCCACGACGCCAACGCCTATTCCGGCCTGACCTCTGGCGAGGAACTGTATGAGGCGCTCAGGGAGGCGGGCGTGACAGCGGTCTTCGTGGACCCCTACCTGTCCAACACCAACGAGCACGTCTGGAACCTGGTCGAGCCGGGGATTGATACCTGGTACGAAAGCGTGTATGTCGGGCGCGAAGGCTCCATCCGCGTCCTGTTGGTCCAGCCGTAGGCGGTTATTTACTGGCCTAAATTTCGATTATCTTTTTCTGGATCGCGTATTTGATTAATTCGCCCCGGTCGTGCAGGTCCAACTTCTGCATCAGGCTGTTGCGGTGCGCCTGCACGGTCTTGATGGAAATGGACAGGATTTCGGCGATCTGCTTGTTGGTATACCCCTCGGCGATCAATTGCAAGATTTCGCGTTCGCGCGGGCTGAGGCCGTCTACTTCGTCTTGTGGGCGCGTCCCGCCCCAGCGCAGGTAATCCTCGATCACCAGGCGTGTGATGGCCGGCGAAAGCACCGCTTCGCCGCGATGCACCGAGCGGATGGCGCTGGTCAGGTCGCGCGTTGCAGCGTCTTTCAGGATGTAGCCCATCGCCCCGGCCTCCAGCGCCTGGCGGATGTATTCCTCGTTGTCGTGCATAGACAGCACCAGCACGCGCGTTTCCGGGCATTGCTGTTTCAACTGGCGCGTGGCTTCCAGGCCGTTCAACAGCGGCATGGCGATGTCCATCAGGACCACGTCCGGTTTCAACTGGCAGGCCAGGGTGACGGCGGCGCGCCCGTCTTCGGCCTCTCCCACCACGTTGAAGTCGGGTTCGGCTTCCAGCAGGGCGCGGATGCCGCTGCGCACAAGCGTGTGGTCGTCAGCCAGCAGGATGCAGATTTTTTCCACAGGTCTTTTCCAGGAGGCGCGGCTGCCAGGCGTCCCCCTTGCTGGCTAATGCTGCTCCCACTGTTTGACTGCCTCGCGGAAGGCCGCTTTCAGGCGCTCATCGGGCAGGGACTCGAGGCCGTCGAATTGCTTGTCATTGACCCAGATCTCCAGGCCGCCATCGGGGGCAGTGCCCAGGTCGATCTTGAACTGCCTGAGGTACGGATCGGCTTCCAGTTTGGCGCGCAGGATGTCCTCGATCTGCTCGGCAAAGGGCGCGGCCAGTTTCTCGCCAGCGTCATGGTCATAGACCGCCATGCCCTCGTTGTCCTCCTTGAGGGCTGCCTGGGTCTCCGCGGGCGGGGGAGCGTGCATCCATTCCGGTTTTTCCGAACCGGTCTCCGTCAGGTTGACCTTACGCGCCTTGAGCAGGACGGGCAGGAACAGCAAGACAGCCAGCAAAAGCGCGACACCGCCAACGATCACAAGTATAGTATCCATTTCAATCTCCTTTGGGAGGGCATGCGCCAAAGATGTTCTGAATTTTCCCCGACTATAACAGGAACAGCGCGGCTGGGCAATGCAGATTCCTGGCAATCGGATTGCGGTTTCATCCCGGTCAACGGTTGTCGCCGTCGCCGTGGATCGCGCCGCGCTCCAGGCGGTCGTACAGTTTGGCGAGGTTGGCCTCGGCCACTTCATCCAGGGACAGGCCCAGTTCTGTGGCCAGTTGCGCAAGGTACCACAAGACATCGCCCAGTTCGGCCTGGAGCGCGTTCCTGGTCTCGGCGCTGATCTCGCCCCCTTTGTCGCGGAAGATTTTTTTGATCTTGCCGGCCACCTCCCCGGCTTCGTTGACCAGCCCCAGGGCAGGATAGACGATGGGATGACCGATGGCCGGGTATTTCGCAGTATGGCGGGATTTGGTTTGGTAGTCGTTGAAATTCATGTCTCACAAGGAAAGCCGGGGAATAGTGCCTGGAAGTATACCTCGAAAAGACGGGGACGCAAATCGTCCCTGCAATTCTCCCTGGGCGTTCCTTCCCCGGTATAATCACCCTATGCAACACATCGTCTACATCGCGCTTGGCGCCAACCTGGGCGACCGCGCTGCCAACCTGCGCGCGGCGATCCAGTCCATGCCGCCGGATGTTCGCGTGCTGGCTGAGTCGCGCGTCTACGAAACGCCGCCCTGGGGATACGCCGACCAACCGCCTTTCCTCAACATGGCCGTGAAAGCGGGGACCAACCTGTCGCCGCCGGCGCTGTTGGGGTACCTGAAGCAACTCGAAGCCCGGTTGGGACGCGCGCCATCCGTCCGCTGGGGACCCAGGTTGATCGACCTGGACATCCTGTTCTACGACGACCTGGTCCTCGACACCCCGCCGTTGGTCATCCCGCACCCGCGCCTGCACGAGCGCGGCTTTGTGCTTGCGCCACTGGCAGACCTCGCGCCAGACCTGGAACATCCGCTGCTGCACCGCCGCATCCGTGAACTGCTCGCCGCAGTAGACCTGGCAGGGATCACCTCGCTTCCGTAATGGCTGATCTCCCACAACAGGCTGCTCTCTTGGCAGCCCCCGCATAGGCAGGTACAATCCAAACCGTGAACGAGGAACAACGTTACCTTCCTGATTCCAACCGCATCGGCGTGCTGCTGGCGACCGTCCTATTGGTCTTCGCGCTCACCCGCTTGATCCAGACGCCGCGCTTGACGCTGGAACTGCAACTGCCTGGCTTCTACTTTGCGTTCCCTTTCGGCCTGGGTACGGTCACGATCCTGTTGGCAGCCGGCCTGAGCGCCACCGGCATGGACTGGCTGCTGCATGACCATCCTTCCCTGGGCAAAAAACGCACCGTCGAACATTGGCTCTTGCCCACCCTGGCTACGGTCATTGTCGGCCTCCCCCTGGCCATCCTTCCGCCAGGGAACGCCTGGTGGGTCGGCTTTGCGGTCGGCGGCTTGTTGTTGGCGCTCGTCTTCCTGGCGGAGTACATCGTCGTCGAACCTTCCGCCCCCTACTATGCGCTTGCCACCGCCGGCCTGACGGCTCTCTCTTACGCGGTCTACCTGATCCTGACCACCGCCCTGCGCTTCAACGGCGCGCGCTTGTTCCTGCTCTTCCCGGCCCTGTTCATCGTGGCCGGCCTGGTCACGCTGCGCACCTTGCGCCTGCGCGTGGGCGGGCGCTGGCAATATTCCTGGGCAATAGGCGCGGCCCTGGCCTGCGCCCAGGTAGCCGCCGGATTGCACTACTGGCCGTTGTCGCCGGTCCAATATGGGCTGGCGCTGCTGGGTCCCCTCTACGCCCTATCCACGCTCACCGGCAGCCTGCTGGAAGACGTCCCCCTGCGCCGCGCCGCGCTCGAACCCCTGCTTGCGCTGGGACTGGCCTGGGGAAGCGCGGCTTTCCTCCAGTAAAATGGCCTCCCCCTTACGATTGAAGATCGAACAGGAACATTGGATTGCCATGCGCCGTCACGTCATGGAGCAGGCGCCGCTCGAAGCGTGCGGGTTACTGGCCGGGAAAGGGGAGTCCGTCCAGGCGGCGCTGGCGGTGCGCAACGCGGCCAACAGTTCGGTGCGCTTCCGCATGGACCCGCAAGAGCAATGGCAGGCCTTCGAATGGATCGAAGAACAGGGACTGGACCTGGTCGGAATCTTCCACTCGCATCCTGCCGGACCTGAAACTGCCTCCGTTACCGACATCGCCGAGGCCGCCTACGATGTGGTGCAGGTCATCTGGGCGCAAGCCAATGGCGTATGGACCGCGCGCGGTTTCTGGATCGAGGCTGGGCAAGCCAGTGAGGTCGCCTTGCAGGTCCTAGACGGATCATATCCTCAAAGAGGACAGTAACCATCCACTTCGTTTCGTGTTACCAGTGTTACACAGCATCTTGGAGAACGGTCTATGCAAATTCTAATTGGCATGTTGGCGATCGCGCTGGCTTATGTGATCGGCTCGATCCCCTTTGGTTTATTGGTCGTAAAACTGAAAACCGGCCAGGACATCCGAACTGTGGAAAGCGGACGCACCGGCGGCACGAATGCTATGCGCGCCGCCGGTTTCTGGGCCGGCTTGTTGACAGCCATCCTGGACATCCTCAAAGGCGCTTGCTCGGTCTGGCTGGCGTACGTCCTGGTCCCTGAGATACGTCTGTTCCAGGTTTTTGCCCCGGTTGCGGCCATCGTCGGCCATAATTATTCGATCTTCCTGCCCGAACGGGATGAAGCCGGACGCCTGGTGCGCTTGCGCGGGGGCGCGGGCGGCGCGCCCTCGGTGGGCGGGGCTTTTGGCTTGTGGGCAACTTCGATCTTAATCATCTTTCCCCTGGGGGCGCTGGTCTTTTTCACGCTTGGGATCGCTTCCATTACCACGATGAGCGTGGCCTTCTTTGCCATCATCATCTTTGGCATCCGCGCCTGGCTGGGATTGACCCCCTGGGTTGACGTGGTATACGGCGTGCTGGCCGAGATCTTGCTGATCTGGGCGCTGCGCCCCAACTTGCAAAAACTGTTTGCCGGGCAGGAGCGCATCGTCAAGTACAGCCTGAACGGTTGGATCAGGTCCAGGCGCGAGAGGCGCCGGGCGCAATCGGAGAACGCGGCGTAGGAAAGAACGTCCCGAAGGTTTCGATGTTTCCTTCGGGACGTTTTCTCGTTACAAGTGGTCTATTGTTTTCTGGCTTGCATGGACCATGGCCCTGTCCATGTGACCGTGACCGGGATCACCTGGCCGCGTAAATCCTCTTCCGCTTCGACGAAGACCAGTTTGTTGGTGGGGGTGCGTCCCTTCCAGCGGCCTTTCACTTTTTCCTCGAACAACACTTCGACCTGCTGACCCAGTAGTTGCGCGTTGATCTCGTCCACGATCCCTTCCTGCAATTCTTCGAGCAGGCGAAAGCGGCGCATTTTCTCCTCGGCCGGCACGTCGTCGTCCATGCGGCGCTCGGAAACGGTGCCAGCCCGGGGCGAGTAACGCGCCAGGTGGGCCACGTCCAGCCTGAGGTCCGATAAGACGCGGTAGGTCTCCATGAATTGCTCTTCGGTCTCGCCGGGGAATCCGACGATGATGTCGGTTGCGATGGAGCAGTCTGGGATGCGCGCGCGCATCCTGGCGACCAGGTCCCGGTAGTCTGCCTGGGTATAGCCGCGCTTCATGGCTTCGAGGATGCGGTCGTCCCCGGCCTGGATGGGGACTTCGATGTGCGGCATCACTTTTGGCAGTTCGGCGACGGCGTCCATCAGGGCTGCGCTGAAATAGTTGGGGTGCGAGGTCAGGAAGCGGATGCGCTGGAGGCCTTCGGTCTCGTGGACGAGGCGCAGCAGGCCAGGCAGGTCGGGGCCGCCGGGGATGTCTTTTCCGTAGCGGTCTACGATCTGCCCCAGCAGGGTGACTTCGCGGATGCCTTGCGCAGCCAGTGAGCGGACTTCGGCCAGGATGTCATTGGCCGGGCGGCTGCGCTCGATCCCACGCCGGTAGGGGATGATGCAGTAGGTACAGGCGTGCGAACAGCCATACACGACCGGCACGTAGGCGCTGACCAGCCGTCCGCGCTCGTGGGCCGGCGTCAACATTTGCGCAGGCAGGTCGCCGTCCATGAAGCCGAAGCGGCGCGTGGTCTCGTCGGTTTCGAGGGCGCGGATTTCGCCCTGGGTGAGATGCGCAATCAACGGGCCGGGGTCGGAGGGCGGGGAGAAAACGTCCACAAAGGGCAGCCGCTTTTGCAGTTTGTCCGCGCCGCGCACGCCCACCAAGCAGCCCATCAGGTTGATGACCAGGCGCGGGTTCTTTTCCTTGAGCGGGCGCAGGGATTGCAAGCGTCCGTAGGCTTTGTCTTCGGCAGACTGGCGTACGACGCAGGTGTTCAAGACGATCACATCGGCTTCTTCGGCTTTGTCTGTAAACGTGTAGCCCAAATGCTCCAGCGACGAGCCGACGCGCTGGGAATCGGCCACGTTCATCTGGCAGCCTTCGGTCCAGAGGTGGTATTTCATAGGTCGGGAATTATACCAAGTTTGTCGGATATCAACTCGTTTTTACGGCCCCATTCCGCCCTGCCGAGAACAAGCCGATTTTTACAATGGAAACAGTCGTCTGGCTGTCTTTAACTTAGCCCCAGTTTTTTACGGATGAAACTTCTCACTCTCTCGGCCGCGCCAAACGCATCCTTGGCCAGGCTGATGGTCGTCGTTGCGCCGGGATAACGGATGGCAATTGCGTATCGGTCCAACCGCCCCAAGTCAATGCGTAGGGATTCGAACGAATCGTCGACTGTTCTACAAAATTCCATCAATGGGATGAGATCGTGCTGGCGCGGAAATTCGATTTCCTTTTCCTGTAAATACGCCTTGAGATATTTTTCGGCGCATTGCTGGCAATGAAAACTGGCCGTATCTGCAATCGGCGTTTCTATTTCATACAGCAAGGCTTCGGCAGAACGATAGTCGTCTTCGGCTTTAAAGACCCATTCATCCGTCAGGGCGTTCATATAGAACCTTGCCTTTTGTTGTGATCTCGCGCAGGAACCAATCCCCGAGTTGCTTGCGTCGTTCGAGCGCTTTGCGGGAGCGCACAACGATATCGAGGCCAAATGTGATTCGAGGCAGGGACTCGTAAATCTCAATCGAGGTCTCGATCTCGCCTTTGGGCGTTTCCATGACGACCAGCAAGTCTACATCGCTCCATGGCTTGGGTTTGCCATACGCATGGGAGCCAAACAGGATGATCTCCTCGGGCTGGAAGTTTTTAGCGATATGTTTGACCACCGCCCGAATGGTTTGCTTGGGAACGGGTTTATCGAGCGTGGGGCGAAAAACTGACGGCGTTGCCATAGCGATATTATACATAAGATTGGGATTTTTTCTTGACTCTCCTCCTTCCCCCGCGTATAATCCCTTTCACAAACGGTTCTACCTTGTCCTCGATTCCCGACGCTCTCCAAAAAGAGTGCTGGTGCTTACGACCGTTTTGGCAACCTTTCCCGCTTGAAAATAGCCATAACACTCTTGATAGTTGTTTTGCTTCTTGTGTTTGCCGCTGGGCAGGAAGGAGTTGCAAGTATGGTAAGTGATATTGCAGTTGAGTTTGCAGTTTTTTTTGCCATTGCGGTCGGGAGTCGGGTAGAAGGTAGAACCAATGTAATCTTCCAAGAGTAGTAAGCGTAATGCCGCCCGATAGAGAAGGAGATGTATGGTGAAAGTCTCCGCAGGAAAGGCAACGCTGAAGTCGCTTGGATTTCATGACGAAGAACACCGCTGAAAACTGGTCACTGATAACTGATCACTGATCCGGCTAGTAGACCGTCACGGGAGCGCCCGTTACCGCGCAGGCCGGTGATAGCCGGCCACAGAGCGCATCAGGGTATCCTGATGAATTGAGGTGGTACCGCGGAGCAAATGCTTCGTCCTCGTATTGGACGAGGCGTTTTTCTTTAACCACTCGCTTGCCTCCAACAACCATTCGACTATTTGACTGTCAGACTATTCGACCAGATGACTACCTACTTCATCACCGGCGGGCTGGGGTTTCTCGGCCAATACATCCTCCAGGCCATCCACGAGCATGACCCGGAAGCGGAACTGCGCGTGCTCGTCCGCACACGGCGCAAGACCTTCCTGGGCATCGAGACGCTGGAAGGCGTGCGCTGGGTCCACGGCGAGTTGACCCGCCCCGAAACCTTCCGCCAACACTTGCAAGGCGTAGACGTGGTGGTTCACAACGCGGCTATGGTCTCCTTCCGCCGCTCGGATGCGGACGCCATCTACCAGTCCAACGTGATCGGCGCGCGGGACCTGGCAAATGCGGCGCTGGCCGCAGATTGCAAGCGCTTCATCTTCATTAGTTCTATCTCGGCCATCGGCTTCAACCCAAACGGCCTGTCGGATGAGACCACCCCGCCCGACATGGACTACAAGCGCACACACGACATGTACGGTTTCAGCAAGCGCACCAGCGAACTCGAACTGCTCGAACTGGCCGACCGGATGCACGTCGTCATGCTCAACCCCAGCGTCATCCTGGGGCCCGGCTCGGAGCGCATCCGCGCCGTCTACCGCATGGCGCGCTTCCTGCCGGTCCTGCCTATGCTGCGCTACGTCAACAGTTTCGTGGACGTGCGCGACGTGGCGCAGGCGGTCGTGCTGGCGCTCACCAGGGGCCGCAGCGGAGAGCGCTACGTGGTCACAGCCTGGAACGTGGACATGCTGTCCTTCACCCGCCTCACCCTGCAACTGGCCGGGCGCAAGAACCTGCTGCTGCCGGTCCCCGGCGCGTTCGTCCGCCCCCTGGACGTTGCGTTGTGGCTGCTCGACCTGCTGCGCCTCAACCCTGGCCTGCGCCGCATCTCCGAGATGAACGTGGACAAGTTATTCTCCAACGAGAAGATCAAGCGCGAACTGGGCTGGCAGCCTCGCTTTACGCTGGAGCAGTCTATCAAGGATTCGGTGGACGCGCCATGAACCTGGCGAACAAGACCGTCCTGCTGACCGGCGCGGCGCGCGGACTGGGACGCGAACTCGCGCATCTCCTCGACCGGGAGGCCTGCTCCCTTTATCTCGTCGACCGCGACGCCCCCGGCCTGGATTCCGTCAAAGCCGCCCTGACGGGTCCTGCCGTCACCCTGGCCTGCGACCTGGCCGACCCCGCCCAGCGCCGCAAGTTGATCGCCGACCTGGCTGCTCGCGCAGACCGCCTGGACGTGCTCATCAACTGCGCCGGGGTAGGCAGCCATTCGCGCCTGGCGCAGATGACGGTAGACGAGGTGGAGCGCGTCATACAGGTCAACGCCCTGGCGCCGCTCGAACTGACCGTTGGCCTGCGCCCGCTCCTGCCAACCGACGGCCTGGTCGTCAACATCGGCTCGGTGGCCGGGGAACTGCGCCTGCCGTCCATCGGGCTGTACGCAGCCAGCAAAGCCGCGCTGCACGCCTTTAGCGAGTCGATTGCCCTGGAAGGCGTGCGCACCCTGCTGGTCGTCCTCGGCGCGTTGCGCGGCACGGACTTCGTCCAGTCCATCGCGCATCCGCACACCGGGCAGCCGGGCTGGTACCGTCGGTTGGATCTGCCCGTCGAAACGGCCAGCAGGCGCATCGTCCAGGCCATGAAGCGCGGGCGGAGTTACCTCGTTTTGCCGCGCTGGTATCCCATCGTCTTTTTCCTGGCGAGACTCTTGTCTCCCGTTATCAAACTGCTGTCATTTCCAGGAGGTCGTTATGTCGAACCATGAATTACCAAAAGCCTATGACTTCAAGTCCACCGAACCGCGCATCTACGCGATGTGGGAGAAGGGCGGCTATTTCAAGCCGCACAATGACCCGAACAAGTCGGATTTCGACCCAAACGTCGAGCCGTTTGTGATCTCCATCCCGCCGCCCAACGTGACCGGCGAACTGCATCTCGGCCACGCCATGTTCGTCAGCATGGAAGACCTGATGATCCGCTACCACCGCATGAAGGGTTATTCCACGCTGTGGGTGCCGGGCAGCGACCACGCCGGCATCGCCACGCAGTTGCAGGTGGAACGGATGCTGCGCAAGGAGGGGACCTCGCGCGAGCAGGTCGGGCGCGAGGAGTTCCTGCGCCGCACGTGGGAATGGAAACACAAGTACGGCGGCATGATCCAGAACCAGATCCGGCGACTGGGCGCTTCGTGCGACTGGGAGCGCGAGCGCTTCACCCTGGACGAGGGGCTGTCGCGGGCTGTCCGGGAGGCCTTTGTCCAACTCTACGAGAAAGGACTGATCTACCGCGGCCCGCGCCTGATCAACTGGTCGCCGGGGCTGAAAACGGCTGTCTCGGACTTGGAAGTGGAGTATTCCGAGGAGCCGGGCAAGTTGTATTATTTCAAATACATGCTCAAGCCCGAAACCCCAACCCCCCTCCGTCTCCCCCCATTTTCGGAGAAAATGGAGGGAGAGAAAGAAGGGGGTGGTGAGGGCGGCTTCATCCCGGTCGCCACCACCCGCCCCGAAACCATCCTGGGCGATACGGCCGTCGCCGTTCATCCCGAAGACGAGCGTTACCAGGAATTTATCGGCAAGACTGTGCTCGTGCCGATCCTGGGACGCGAGATTCCCGTCATCGCCGACGCGTACGTGACGCGCGAATTTGGCACCGGCGCGTTGAAGATCACGCCCGGCCACGACCCGAACGACTACGAGATCGGACAGCGCCACAACCTGCCAGTGCTATCCATGCTCGACCGCGAGGCCAAAGTGACCGAAGTCGGCGGCCCCTACGAGGGAATGGATCGCTTCGAGTGCCGCGAGAAACTGTGGAACGACATGAAAGCGGCCGGCCTGGTCATCAAGGAAGAACCCTACACCCTCAACGTGCCACGCTCTCAGCGCGGCGGCGAGATCGTGGAGCCGATGGTCTCCGAGCAATGGTTTGTCAAGATCGAGCCGTTGGCTGAAAAGGCGCTGGCGGCGGTCAAGAATGGCGACATCCGCATCGTGCCGGAACGCTTCGAAAAGGTCTACTTCAACTGGTTGGAAAACATCAAGGACTGGTGTATCAGCCGCCAGTTGTGGTGGGGGCACCGCATCCCGGTCTGGTACTGCGCCGACTGCGGCAAAGAGACCGTGGCGCGCGAAGACCCGGCCAAATGCGCCCACTGCGGATCGAAACGCATCGAGCAGGACCCGGATGTGCTGGATACCTGGTTCTCGTCCGGGCTGTGGCCGTTCTCGACCCTGGGCTGGCCGGACGAGACGCCCGATTACAAGTATTTCTACCCGACCTCCTACATAGAGACCGGTTACGATATCCTGTTCTTCTGGGTAGCGCGCATGATCATGGATGGGTTGGAATTTACCGGGAAGGCGCCTTTCCATACGGTGTACTTGCACGGCCTGATCCGCGATGAGCATGGCAAAAAGATGAGCAAGTCCTACGGGAATGTGATCGACCCGCTGCATACCATGGACGAACTTGGCACGGACGCGCTGCGCTTCACCCTGCTGGTGGGTTCTTCGCCGGGCAATGACATGAACCTGGCGCTCAGTAAAGTGGAGTCCAACCGTAATTTTGCCAACAAGATCTGGAATGCGGGCAGGTTTGTGATCCATGCGATTGAAGAGATGAGAGAACAGAGAGCAGAGAACAGGACTGATCATCTGTTCTCTAACAACTACTCTCTTGCCGATAGTTGGATCTGGGCGAAACTCCAGCAACTCATCCGCGATGTGGAGCGCCTGTTCCAGGCCTTCCAATACGGTCAAGCCGGGCAGTTGATCTACGATTTCTTCTGGTCCGATTTTGCGGATTGGTATGTGGAGATCGCCAAAGGGCAAATGCAGAGAGAAGAGAGCAGGGAGCAGACGGTGGTGACGCTGGCGCGGGTGATGGACATGTCATTGCGGTTGCTCCATCCCTTCACGCCCTTCGTGACGGAGGAATTGTGGGGGCACCTGCGCCGTGCTGTGGGACAAAATGCCATTTTGTCCTACCTTGCAAAGGATTGGCCGGAAGCGCTCATCGTCGCCCGTTGGCCGGAAGCGCGCGAACCGGAAGGCTGGGAAGCGGGCAAGATCGCCGACTTCGAGTTGCTCCAGGACATCGTGCGCTCCATCCGCAACCTGCGCGCGGAGAAAGGCGTGGCCCCTTCCAAGCGCATTGCCGCAACGATTGGCGCTGGCGCCAAAACATCCCTTTTACAAGAACAGGCCGAGACCATTGCCTCCCTGGCAGGCCTCGACCACTCCCTACTCTCTATTCTCTCCTCTCTCCCAGCCAAACCCGAAGACGCAGCGGCGCTGGTGGTCGGTCCGCTCGAAATCTACCTGCCGTTGGCCGGCATGGTAGACTTGGAAGCCGAGCGCGCCCGGCTGCAAAAAGATCTGGCCGAGGCCGAAGCGCACATCCAGCGGCTGGAAAAACTGCTTGCCAGCGACTTTGCAAAGAAAGCGCCCGAAGCCGTGGTCGCGAAGGAACGCGAAAAACTGGCCGGGTTCAAGGAAACGGCCGGGAAGATCAAAGCGCAGTTGTGAAATTGGTTGTAGAATGATGGCGGTTGAAAATCGACCGCCATCATTTTTGGAGGCAATATGTCCGTTTCGATCCAACCTGTCCAAACCGAGGCCGATAAACGCGCCTTCTACAAATTTGCCTTCCGCGTCTACAAAGATGACCCCGTCTGGGCGCCGCATCTCTGGCCGCAGCGCAAGGAGTACCTCGATAAAAAAGCCGCCTTCTTCACCTACGGCGAAGGGGACTTCTGGCTGGCGAAAGACGGGAACGAGGTAGTCGGGACGATTGGTACAGCCATCGACCACAGCCGCAACCGCGCCATGAACTGGAAAATAGCCTGCTTCGGTTTCTTCGAGGTTCTCCCAGGCCGGTTCGATGTCGCCCAGGCCATGTGGGACTTTGCCTGCGCCTGGGCGCACGAGCGCGGCATGATGGAACTGGTCGGGCCGTACAGTTTCTCCAGCAGCGAAGGGCAGGGATTCCTGGTGACGGGTTTCGAACAGCCCGTCTCGGTCATGTTGGCGCACAACCCGCCTTATTACCCTGAATTTGCCGAGCGCTACGGTTTCCGCAAGAGCGAACTGGGAGACTGGGTGGCATATCGCTATGATTTTTCCCAGGTGGACTATAACCCCGAAAACGCCCCCGAGGTATTGACCAAAATCGCCGAACGCGCCCGCAAGCGGCATGGGGAAAACGTCATCCGTATCCCCAAAATGAAGGATTGGGACGCAGAAGTAGACCGCCTGCACACTGTTTACAACAAGTCCCTGGCCGTATTGCCAGAGTTCTCGCCCATGGAACGGGCTGAATTCCGCGCGCAGGCGCTGGGCCTGAAAGCGATCATCGACCCTGACCTGGTGCTGATTGCGGAGGTGGATGGCAAGGCGGTCGGCTTTGCCCTCGGCCTGCCCAACATCACCGAGGCGCTCAAATCTGCCAATGGACTGCAACGCCCCTGGGATTACATCCGCCTGGTGCAGGCGCGCAAACACATCACCAGCGCCAGTTTCAAGATCCTGGCAATCGACCCGGACTATTGGGGCTACGGATTGGAAGCCGCCATGATGCTGGAAATGGGGAAACAAATGCTGCGCAAAGGATACCGCTGGGCAGACGCTTCCGTAACCGGCGAATTCAACCCGCAAACCAACAAACTCGCGCCGCGCTTTGGCGCTTATGTCTACCGGCGCTACCGCGAATATCGCCTGGAACTATAGTCCCCGGCCCGATATGGGATATTCTTCTTGAGAGCATTCGATAATTCAGATAAACCACAGATACGTCTTGGTATCAAACGGCAAAAATATACCATTGCACTTTGAAAACCGAATAGAACTTCCTGAACGGAAAAGCGGGCGACCTCGAAAAGGGAAAGCGGCGGATAATGCCAGCGCAA
>JBMOMO010000310.1:0-6107 GCA_049324135.1 Chloroflexota bacterium | reverse complement strand
GGCGTGCTGGAGCGCGGCGTAGCCTCCGCGGGCGTGGATTTTTCGCAGGGCGTGATGAACGTCGGCGAGCCGATGGCCGTGCCGATCATCCGCGAGTTGAAGAAGTGGAATCCCGTGTCATTGCGAGCGCAAGCGAAGCAATCTCCAGTCGACGAGGAGATTGCTTCGGGGAAGCCCGCCCTGAGCGAAGTCGAAGGGAACACCCCTCGCAATGACATCGAAATCCGTGACGCCCCGCCTGGCGCGTCCTGTCCCGTGGTCGAATCCATGCGCGGCGCGGACTTTGCCCTCCTCGTTACCGAGCCAACGCCCTTCGGCCTGCACGACCTGAAGCAAGTGGTGAACATCGCTCGCGAGTTGGGCCTCCCTGCGGGCGTGGTCATCAACCGCGACGGCATCGGCGACGACGGGGTGGAAAAATATTGTGCGGAAAACAACATCCCCATCCTGCTAAAAATCCCGATGGAGCGGCGCTTCGCCGAGGCGATTGCCAGCGGCAAGACGTTGGTGGAGGCCGCGCCCGAATATCGCGCCGTGTTCCGCACCGTGCTCGAAACAATCACAGCGAGGATGACGGTATGAAGCAACTCGTCATTCTCAGCGGCAAAGGCGGCACGGGCAAGACCAGCGTCACAGCGGCGTTTGCCCATCTCGCTTCGCAAAATGGGCTGGCGGGCAAAGTCATCCTCGCGGATGCAGATGTGGACGCCGCGAATCTCGAATTGGTGCTACAACCCCGCCTGCTGGAGCAACAGGATTTCAAAGGCGGAAAGGTGGCCGTCATTGACCAGGATTCCTGCGCCTCGTGCGGTGACTGTGAGGCGGTCTGCCGTTTCGACGCGATTATCTCACCCCCCTTACATCCCCCCATTTTCGCCCAGTTGCACTCCAAAAATGCCAACCTTCGGCGAGGCGAAAATGGGGGGAACGAGGGGGGTAGGGATGAGGGATATTACGTTGATCCCATCGCCTGTGACGGTTGCGCGGCGTGCGTCTATCAATGCCCGTCGCAGAGCATTTCCATGCGCGAGCAGGTAGTCGGAAAATTCTTCTTTTCCGAGAGCCGCTATGGGCCGCTGTATCACGCCAACCTGTTCCCTGGACAGGAGAACTCGGGCAAGTTGGTGACGCTCGTCAAACAGCGGGCGCGACTGCAAGCCCTGGACGAGAACCGCGAACTGGTCATCGTGGACGGGCCGCCTGGGATTGGCTGTCCCGTCATCTCGGCGGTGTCGGGCGCGAGCCTGGCGCTGATCGTGGCCGAGCCGACCGTTTCGGGAGTCCACGACATGCGCCGCATTTTGCAGACCGTCCAACACTTTGGCGTGCGGGCGCTGGTGTGCGTCAACAAAGCGGACATCTATCCCGCAGGCGCGGAGGAGATCGAATCGTTTTGCCGCGAGAGTGGGATCGAAACCGTCGGGAGGATTCCGTTCGATTTAACGGTAGCCAGCGCGATGGTCGCGGGAGAAGCGGTGACGGCCTTCCAGCCAGAAGCCCCTTCCAGCGTCGCCATCGCCGCGGTGTGGGAACGCGTCATCGAATCCCTGTTGCAGAAAGAATGATCGAGATGACTTTGGAAGAGGCGATCCTGGAACGGCTGAAGACCGTCATCGATCCCGAAACCAACACCGACGTGGTGCGGATGCGCCTGGTGGAAAACCTGTGGGCAGACGCGCTCGGCAGGGTGCGTTATACGTTTCGACCCTCATCGTTTGTCTGTCCGATTGCCGTGATGCTGGCAATGAACATCAAGAAGGCCGTGGCCGAAGTGCCTGGCGTAACATCGCAGGAAATCGCCGTCGAAGGTTTTTTGATGGCGGATGAACTGGAAAAACTCATCAATCAGGAGACTTAACATGAAAATCGCAGTAACCGCCGAAAGCAACAATGGACTGGACAGCATGGTGGCCCAACACTTTGGGCACGCCCCGTACTTCATGCTGGTGGACGTGGAGAACGGCGAAGTGAAGGCCGTGCAGGGCGTGGCCAATCCGTTCGCCGAAGCGCACCAGCCCGGGCAGATCCCCGGCTTCGTTCACGAGCAGAAAGCGGACGTGATCCTGAGCGGCGGCATGGGCGGGCGCGCCATCGAGTTCTTCACGCAGGTCGGCGTCAAAGCCGCCACAGGTGCGAGCGGAACGGTGCGCCAGGCGCTGGAAAATTATTTCGGCGGCGCCTTGAAAGACGCCGCGCCGTGCGATGAAAGCGTGGCGCACGGCCACGGATAAGTCAGTCAACGTGTTCAGTGAGCAGTCGTCCGACGTGGCTGCTCACTGATAAAGGAGGCAGTATGTCGAACGCAAGCGGTTCTTTGCCAGTTTTGCCGGCTTCTGTCCTTGAACGCATCCTGATGGTGGATTACCTGCTCAGTCAGGGTTATCTATTTTGTGAGTTGTCTTCGCTGGCGGCTGCGGAGGCCCGGCGATTGCTCGGACAGGCCAGCCGATATGCGCGCCGCGCGCTTGGGGAACCAATCCCGCCCTCCCATCTGGCTGAACGTTTCTGCGCGGGTTTTTCGAATAATTAGCCGCCTGTCACCAGGCGCGCCCTGGAGGTGTGATGAGCACAACCAAAATTGGGATTATCATCTGTGACCGCTACCGGACCTGCGCAGGCGGCAAATGCCTGCGCGCCTTGCGCAACCGCGAAGGCGCATTCAGTATTTACGCCGGACAGGAAGTCGAGTTGGTGGGCTATACCACCTGTGACGGCTGTCCGGGCGGGAACGTGGAATATACGGGGGAGGAAATGGTCAAAAATGGAGCGCAAGTCATTCACCTGGCAACCGGCCTGCTGGTCGGCTATCCGCCCTGTCCGTACATTCACACGTTCAAGAATTTTCTCGAACAACGCTATGGCGTGAAAGTTGTCGTCGGCACGCATCCCATCCCCAAGAAATATTTGGACATGCACACCAGCCTGGGGACATGGGACGATGCTGGCGAATGGCAACCGCTGTTAGCCCCAACCATGGCAGATGAAGCAACCCGCAAGGCATACGACTGAGTAAACTCATGAACTACGTCTTCGGTCCCGTCCCCTCCCGCCGCCTCGGCCAGTCGCTGGGCATAGACACCATCCCGCTCAAGACCTGCAACTGGAACTGCGTCTACTGCCAGTTGGGGCGCACTGTCCCGTTGACGAACGAGCGGAGGGAATACATCCCGCGCGAAGAAATCCTGGCGGAGGTCGAGCAGGCGCTGGCCGCGCACCATCCCGACGAAATTGACTGGGTGACCTTCGTCGGGTCGGGCGAACCGACTCTCCACAGCGGGATCGGCTGGCTGATTCGCCGCGTCAAAGCGCGGACCGAGAAGCCGGTCGCGGTCATCACGAACGGCGCGCTGCTCCACGTTGCTGGCGTGCGCGAGGAACTCTCCGCGGCGGACGCCGTCCTGCCGACGCTGGACGCGGGAGACGCGGCGCTGTATCGCAGAATCAACCGTCCGCATCCCGAGGTCACCTTCGAGCGGCTGGTGGACGGGTTGAGCGAGTTCCGTCACGAGTATCGCGGCAAACTCTGGGTGGAAGTGATGCTGGTGCGCGGACTGAACGATTCCGAGGAGACCTTGCGCGGGATCGCGGCCGCGCTGGAGGGAATCCGTCCCGACGAGATACATATCAACCTGCCTACCCGCCCCCCCGTCGAGACGTGGGTCGCGCCGCCCGACGAGGAAGGCCTGCTGCGCGCCATGTCCATCCTGGGCGAGGTGGCGCGGGTGGTGCATCCCGCCGAGGGACATTTCGACCTGGGCGGCTACGCCAACGTGGTGGACGCGGTGATCGGAATCGTCACCCGCCACCCGATGCGCGAGGACGAATTGCGGAAGGCGCTTTCCCGCTGGTCGTCCGCGGACGTGGACTCCACCTTCCAGGCGCTGGAATACAGCGGCAGGGCGCAGGTGGTCGAACGCTATGGCTGCCGGTTTTGGAGCGCGTCGCCGTCGCATTACCCCGACGAGGCGCAAAGCCAGCGCACGGCGCCAAAACCCGCGAGTTCGTAAACGCTGGCCGGAATGGATGAAACAAATCGCCCGGTTCTACATCAAAAGATTGTTCTTCTTTCGTCAACCAAAGTCGATATAAAAACTCGGAACAAACCGCAAACGATCTTCAAACAGAGCAGCGCGCCGTAACTATCTTGGGGCTGCGACAAGGCCGCAGTCATCATTTTCTCAATGGGAAAAGCGAATGTACAGGAGATAATCATGACATTCATTCACCAGTTCCTGTCGCCGCATACCAATTGACGCTTCCCTTTCCCGGCCTGGCGGAGACCCGCTGGCTGCTGGCCGCGGACCTGTTGGATGGCTCCGAACAAGTGACCACCTCCACAGCCTTCGTCATCGGCGGCGGGCTGGTCGGGTTGGAGTCGGCTGATTACCTGGCGGCGCGCGGCGTGCAGGTCACGCTCGTGGAAATGCTCCCGGAAGTGGGCGCGGATATGGACGCCCTGGCAAAAGCCATGTTGCTTGGACGGCTGAAAAAGCAGGGCGTGGCGATTCACACCGGCGCCAAAGTCTCCAGCCTGACGCGGGACGAAGCGCTGGTTCAACAGAATGACAGCGAAGTCCGTTTCCCGATAGAAACGGTGGTCATGGCGGTGGGCGTGCGTCCCAACCGCGAGTTGGCCGGGGCGCTGGAACACAGCGGGTTGGAGTTGTACGTCATTGGGGATGCGCTTCAGCCTCGCAAAGCGCTGGAAGCCATTCGGGAGGGCTTCCAGGTTGGCGCGGAAATATAACCATACGAACACGAGGAGAATCATGACGGATAACGCCTCCCCCAGTTTCCAGAATCATTGCGTTGTGTCCTGCGCGATTCTGTACCCAGAGATCAATCACCTGATGGAAAGCGGGTTTCTCGACCCGCGCGAGATCCTGTTCATTGCGCCTGGCCTGCACATCGTTCCTGAACGGCTGGAGCAGCGTCTCATCCAGCGCTTGGCAGACGCGCGTGAACGCTGTCCCGATTCGAAAATCATCACCATCTATGGAAAAAAATGCCACGTCAGCATGGCGGATCCACTCAAACGCGTAGACACGATCCTGCAAACGGCCGGGAAGGGGCAGCAAATCGTCCGTGTGCAGGCGGAGTACGGCTACGACATGCTGGCCGGCATGGAAGAACGCCAGCAGATCAGCGGAGGCAGGCAGGATAAAATTCTCTGGTTTACACCCGGCTGGCTGAAAGCCTGGAAGACCGTTTACCAGCGCTACGTGGGTTGGGACAAGGCGGACGCCAACGCCAACTTCCCCGGCTATTACGACAAGATCATCGTGCTGGATGCTCTGGGGCTGGAAGAGACTTACATGGCGGAACACGCCGAGGACATCCTGGAGCTCTTCGACTGGACGGGACTTGAAGTAGAATTCCAGCCGATCACGCTTGACCGTTTCAAGGGATTGTTGCTGGACGCTTTACAGACCAGTGACATGCTGGCGCCCATTGGCGCAGCCTGACCTGGACTATAATTGGTGGTGCTGAAGCCGAATCACTCTCAACTGAAAGGAGTTTGTCATGGGTACCAAAGGTCGTCAAATTGTCGGGATGGACATCGATGAATTGCTGGAAATGCTCAACAAGGCCTTTGCCGATGAATGGCTGGCGTATTACCAATATTGGCTGGGGGCAAAAATCGTCAAAGGCCCGATGAAAGATGCGGTCGCTTCTGAACTGCTGCTCCATGCCACGGAAGAACTGGGGCACGCCGATATGCTGGCCATGCGCATCATCCAGTTGGGCGGAACGCCGCTCATCAGCCCGGACAAGTGGCTGGATCACACCCATTGCGGTTATGACGCCCCCACTGTTCCGTTCGTAAAAGAAATCCTGGCCCAGAACATCAAAGGTGAACAATGCGCGATTGATGTCTACCAGAAGTTGCTCCAGGTAGTCAAAGACGCCGACCCGGTCACCTACAACATCGTCCTGACCATCCTCGAGCAGGAAGTGGAACACGAGGAAGACCTGCAATCCCTGGACGAAGACCTGGAATCCTTGATGATGCGCCAGGGATAGGAGCGCCGCAAGAATCAACGAGCCGTCAATGCCCGGAAGCCCTCCCCCAGCGCCTCGTGCGCGATCCCGATGACCATGAAGGC
>JBMOMO010000309.1:0-6152 GCA_049324135.1 Chloroflexota bacterium | reverse complement strand
TCTACAACCTGGAATCGTTTGATCCCGCGCTTGTTCGCAGCGCGATTGCCAACTACTTCCTGGCGCGCCTGGCTGCAGAACACGTCAAAGTGTTCCTGACGGGCGAAGGCGCTGATGAATTATATGCAGGGTATGCCTATCTCAACCAATTTGACGACCCAAAGGAATTACAGCAGGAACTGGTTGAAATTACCACTGCCTTACACAATACCAATTTGCAACGTGCAGACCGCCTCTCGATGGCCTTCGGCCTGGAGGCTCGCGTCCCTTTTCTGGACATGCAATCGGTCAGGCTTGGTTTCAGTCTACCCAGCGCAGGCAAACTGCATAACCGCAAAATCCAGGAAAAAGCCCTACTGCGTCGCGCCTATGCAGATGACCTTCCCGATGAAATCGTCCATCGAAAAAAGCAAAAATTCTCGCACGGCGCTGGTTCGTCGTTGATATTTGAAGAGCAGGCAAACGAATCTATCAAAGATGCAGATTTCGATTTCGAACGAAAGCGATTGAAGGGGAAATGGAATTTCGAATTAAGAAATAAGGAAGCCCTTTATTATTACAACATCTTGCACGAATTCTACAAAGATGAGTGGATCCTTCCAAACATAGGCATCAGCCGTAGTCTATAAGAAAGAAACGAAAGGATACCTTATGAGCAAAGCGATTAAATATTCCGTCATTGGGGCCGGCCATGGGGGGCGCGCCATGGCCGGCCACCTGGCGCTGATGGGGTTCGAAGTCAACCTGTACAACCGCACCCTCGAACATATCGAAATCATCAAGAGGCGCAGGGGCATCGATGTGGAAAGTTACGAGGGCGGCCCGCACGGATTCGCCCAACTGGCGGCGGTCACCTCCGATATTCGGGAGGCCGTCAGGAAGACGGATGTCATCATGGTCGTCCTGCCTTCTTCGGCGCACGCCGAGATCGCCAGCAAGATGGCGCCTCATCTCAAGAACGGGCAGATCATCATCCTGCACCCGGGCCGCACGTGCGGGGCCATCGAGTTCCATAAGTCCCTGCGCGACGCGGGCTGCAAAGCCAAAACCATCGTTGCCGAAGCCGAGACCTTCATCTACGCCAGCCGCGCCGACGGGCCGGCGCAGTCGCGCATCTTCCGCATCAAGGAGGCGGTGCCGCTGGCGGCCTTACCGGCCAGGCATACGCCCGAAGTGTTGGAGGCCATTGCGCCCGCCTACCCGCAGTTCATCGACGGGATCGATGTGCTGCACACCGGCTTGAACAACATGGGCGCCATCTTCCACCCGGCCATTACGCTGCTGAACGCCGGCTGGATCGAGGCCACGCATGGCGATTTCGAGTTCTACGTCGAAGGCGTGACCCCCAGCGTAGCGCGCATCCTGGAAGTACTGGACCGCGAGCGCGTGACGATCGCTTCCTCGCTGGGCATCCGCGCCCGCACCGGGCTGGAATGGCTGCAATTGGCTTACGACACGGTCGGCGACGACCTGCACGAAGCCATCCATAACCAGTCCGGGTATTACGGCATCAAAGCCCCGTCCACCCTCAAACACCGTTACATCTTCGAAGACGTGCCGATGAGCCTGGTGCCGATGGCGGCGCTGGGCAAGCGTTACGGGGTCTCGGTGCGCGGCATGGAAAGCCTGATCAGCCTGGCAAACTTCATCCACCGCACCGATTACTGGCGGCGCGGGCGCACGCTCGACAAACTGGGCATCGAGCAATACAGCGTCAGTGAAGTGACCGCCCTGGTACGCGAAGGGCTGCCGGGGTAATCATTTCCGTCCCTTATAGCCGGTTTTCTCCTCGGCCACTTGAAGCGCGGGAATTTCCTCCTGCGCGTACGTCTCCTGCTTGCCAACTGCCTGCCAGAATTCCTCGAGCGAGAGGCCTTTGCCCCCGGCGACGCTTCGACGAGACTGGTCGAGTAAGGCCTGGAAACGGGGGGAACGCGAAAGCGCCAGCCGTTCCAGGTCATCGTCGTCCAGAGGGGCAATCAGCACTGCGACCGCTTTGCCATTGCGCGTGATGATGACCGGGCCGTTTTGTTTTGCTTCATCGAGGTACGCGCTCAAGTGCGTTTTGACATCTACCAGTGATGCGATTTTCATAATCGAAATTCCTCTCTACCAACCCAAAGCCGGTTTCCTTCTTTCACGCCAATCGCAAGGATGATGACTTCCCGGTCTACCACATTGACCTCATAAAAGACGCGAAAACGATTGTGCGGGCCAAAGCGTAACTCCCAGGCAGCATCGAAGGGAGCCGGCTGTTCCAATAACTTGCGATTGGCGGTCTGCTCATCAGCGGCAAAGGTCAATTGCTCATCCAATGTTTTGGCGATCAATGAGTGATATTTTCGCTCGATCGCGCTGATATGCTGGACAACTTCTGGAGCAAAGACAAGGGAAAACCTGCTTTTGCGCGGCGTCACGACCAGGATTATAGTCTGAATTCAGGACTTGTCAACTTGCGGTTCGGCCTGCAAAAGGCCTCTAGCGGGCTCCCCCAACCTGATACAATTACCGCATGGATATTTTGTTCCTGAACAGCGCAGGCGCTTTCGACTGGTATGCCTGGGTCGTCCTGCCGTTGCTGATCTTCCTGGCGCGCGTCATCGACGTGACGCTTGGCACGCTGCGCATCATCTTCACCTCGCGCGGACAACGCAAACTGGCGCCGCTGCTGGGCTTCATTGAAGTGTTCATCTGGGTGGCGGCGCTGGCGCAAATGGTCAAGTCGGCGCAGAACGTGGTCGCCTATCTCGGCTACGCGGCTGGCTTTGCGGCCGGCAATTACGTGGGAATGTGGATCGAGGGCAAACTGGCGATGGGAACGGTCACGGTGCGCGCCATCCTGCGCCGCGACCCGCAAGAACTGCTCGAGCAGTTGAAGGCTGCCAATTTCGGCGTCACCGTCGTAGAAGGGCAGGGCAGCCAGGGCGTCGTAAAGATCGTCTACACCACCGTCAAACGCCGCGACCTGCCGTCCGTGACCGCCATCTTCCACCAATCCGTACCGGGCGCCTTCCTAGCCGTGGAAGAAGTGCGCGCCACCGAACAGGGCGTCTTTCCCAGCCAGCACAAGAAGCCCCTGGACGGGGCATTTTGGGGCAGGAAATCGAAATAAGAAGAGACAGTATCAGTAGTTCACGAAACGCTATGGCGGATTGGCAAATCCGCCGTAAAAGCGCTGGATTTGGCAATCCAGCACAGCATTCGTGAAGTACTGAGTATTCAGGGTTATAAAATCTTCGCCCGCCTCAGCCGCAAACTATTGCTCACCACGAACACACTGCTGAAGGCCATCGCCCCGGCCGCCAGCATGGGATTGAGATACCCCAGGGCGGCTGCCGGGATCAGGACGACGTTATAGAAGAACGCCCAGAACAGGTTCTGTTTGATGACGCCAAGCGTTTTGCGTGAAAGGGAAATCGCGCGCGCCACGCCGCGCAGGTCGCCGCTCATCAGCGTCACCGGCGCGGCCGCCATAGCCACGTCCGTCCCCGTCCCGATGGCAATGCCCACATCGGCTTGCGCCAGCGCCGGGGCGTCGTTCACGCCGTCGCCGACCATAGCCACGACATTTGCGCTTTGAGACTTACGCTTTACAATTTCGCCCTGGATCTTCTTGACTTCGCTGGATTTGCCTTCGGGTAAAACTTCGGCGAGGACCTGGTCAATGCCAACCTGCTTGGCAATTGCCTCGGCGGTTTTCTGGTTGTCGCCTGTTATCATGGCTACGCGCAAACCAAGACGATGCAACTCCCCTACCGCCTCCTTCGAACCGTCCTTGAGCGTATCCGCTACCGCGATCACGCCGCAAACCTGCCCGTCCACCGCTACCAGCATGGCCGTCTTGGCTTCGGATTGCAGGCGCTCGACCTCGGACTCCAATCCGTTGAGCGGATAGCCGCGCGCCTCCATCATGCGCAGGTTGCCGACCGCCACGCTTCGCCCCTCGACCTCGGCCTGCACGCCCATCCCGGCTTCAGCCTTGAACCCAACCGCTTCCGTCAAGGCCAGCCCGCGCGTGGTCGCCTCGGCCCAGATGGCCTCGCCCAGCGGATGCTCGCTCCCTTTTTCGACGCTTGCAGCAAAGCGAAGCAAGTTTTCCGTGTTCAGTGTCCAGTGTTCAGTACCATTCATTGAAGTCTGATTACTGGTGACTGAAAACTGATTACTGATCACTGTATCAGTCACCGCCGGCTGCCCCTTTGTGATCGTTCCCGTCTTATCCAAGACCACCACCGAAACGCGCCCGGCGCGTTCCAACGCCTCGCTGCTGCGGAACAGGATGCCCATCTCCGCGCCCTTGCCGGTTCCCACCATCACGGCGGTCGGCGTCGCCAGCCCCATCGCGCACGGACAGGCGATCACCAGCACGGCCACCATGTTGATGAGCGCGCGCGTGAAATTGTCCACATCCGCGTTGACCGGCAGCGGCGGCCCAAAGAAATACCAGCCTGCAAACGTCAGCAGGGCAAGCCCGATCACCGCCGGGACGAAGACCGCCGAGACCTGGTCGGCCAGTTTCTGGATGGGCGCCTTGCTGCCCTGCGCCTCTTCCACCAGCCGGACGATCTGCGCCAGGGCGGTTTCCTTGCCGACTTTGGTGGCCTCGAACTTGAGCAGGCCCAGTTTGTTGAGCGTCGCGCCAATGACCGGGTCGCCGGGTCCCTTCTCCACCGGCAGCGACTCCCCGGTCAGCATCGATTCGTCCACCGCGCTGCGCCCCTCCACCACCACGCCGTCCACCGGAATCTTCTCGCCGGGGCGCACCATCACCACGTCGCCAACCTTCACTTCGTCCACCGGCAATTCCAATTCCTGACCATCCCGCAGGACGCGCGCCGTCTTGGCGCGCAACCCCATCAACTTCTTGATGGCGTTGCTGGTGCGACCCTTGGCGCGCGCCTCCAGGAATTTGCCCAGTTTGATGAGCGTGATGATGACCGCCGCCGTCTCGTAATAGACGTGGCCGGGCAGCCAGCCAAAGGTAATGGGCAGGCTGTAGAAGAACGCCGACGAAGAGCCCATCGCGATCAACACGTCCATGTTGGCCGAGCCGTTCCGCAAGGCCTTGAACGCGCCCACATAATACTGCCAGCCAACATAGAACTGCACCGGCAGGGCCAACGCCAACAGCGCCCAGTTGAACCAGGGCTGGGCTTCCAACATGCCGCCCATGTGCGCCGGGCGGTCAGCGTAGACGAAAGCCGGCAACAGCCCGAAATCCTTGCCCATCGAGAGCAGGAACAAGGGCAGCGTGAACGCCAACCCGAAGAAGAGCAGGCGACGCTGGGTCTCGATCTCGCGCTGGCGAGCGTACGCTTCGGCGTCTTCGGCCTCGCCGCCTGATTCCAGCGCCTCGAAACCGGACCTGGCAACTGCTGCCCTTATCTCGGCCTGGCTCACCACCGTAGGCACATAACGCACCCGCGCCCGTTCGGTCGCCAGCGAGACCTGGGCTTCCAGCACGCCCTCCAGTTTGAGCAGGGACTTTTCCAGCCGCCGGGCGTCGTTGTCGTCCGACAGGCGCTTGATGGACAGGTCGGCCTCGCCGGTAGCGACCCCGTACCCGGCGCGTTGGACGCGCGCGATCAGGTCGGGTAGCCCCAGCGCGGACGGGTCGAACGTCACCATCGCCCGCTCCGACGACAGGTTGACCACCGCCGTTTCGACGCCGGCCTGCTTCTTCAAGCCGCGCTCCACGCTCGCCACGCAGTTGGCGCAGGTCATACCGGTAATTGGCAAAGTAAGTGTTTTAGGCATTTCGACTATCAGACTCAGTAGATGAAAATTTCTGATTCTAGCGGAATTTGTGGTTTCGCCGCAAACCATCCACGAATAGGGTCACGAATGCCCGAATCAGGGCCGTTTCATTCGTGTATTCGTGAAAATTCGTGGACGGTTTGGGCAAAATATAGCCCAACCACAAAATCCAGCAGTATCAGGAAAATTTGTCTTGTAGTGGCGACTTTAGTCGCTTTTTCGGCAGACGACTGAAGTCGTTACTACGAAACTTTCATCTACTGAGACTATTCGTAACTGCCTACCCTCCCTCACCCCCAACCCCTCTCCCACGGGGAGAGGGGAGCAATCTGGGGTGATATTGTCGTTTTCGGCAAAGAAATCCGTTTTTCTTATCCGTTTCCCTCTCCCTTTGG
>JBMOMO010000308.1:0-6158 GCA_049324135.1 Chloroflexota bacterium | reverse complement strand
CGCGCTTTGTGCTGGCTGCCCCATCGAGTGGCAGCGGCAAGACCACGCTTGCCACGGGCTTGATGTCCGCGTTTGCCGAGCGCATGACCGTGCAAGCCTACAAAGTGGGACCCGACTACATCGACCCTGGCTATCACACCGCCGCAACGGGTCGCCCCTCGCGCAACCTCGACACATGGATGATTCCCACCGAGCGCGTGAAAGAGTTGTTTTCGCGCAGCGCGGTCAATGCGGACATCTGCATCATCGAAGGCGTGATGGGACTCTTCGACGGCTACGACGGACGCACCGAATCGGGCAGCACGGCGGAAGTCGCCAAACTGCTTTCCGCTCCCGTGGTGTTGGTCATTGACGCGGGGAGCATGGCGCGCAGCGCGGCGGCGATCGCGCTGGGATTCAAAACCTTCGACCCGCAGTTGAATCTGGCGGGCGTCATCCTCAACAATGTGGCGGGCGCGGCGCACGCCCAATGGCTGACCGAAGCCGTTCAATCCGTCGGCTTGACCGTTTTGGGCTGTGTCCCGCGGGACCACAATCTATCCGTCCCCGAACGTCACCTCGGATTGTACATGGCGGGCGAGCGGACTGCGGCGACTCAAAAATTCATCGAAGCCGCCAAAGAAGTTGTCCGCCAGAATATTGATTTATCAGCCCTCGAAGCCTTGGCGCGAGCCGCCCCTGAGATTGAAGATGGAGTCCGAACGCTTCGCGTCCTGACTTCGGGCAACGTGCGAATCGGCATCGCCCGCGACGAAGCATTCTGCTTTTATTACGAAGACAACTTCGACCTCCTGCGCGAAGCGGGCGCGGAACTGGTTTTCTTTAGCCCGCTGCACGATCCCGCCCCGCCCTCCAACTTGAGCGGACTCTACCTCGGCGGCGGATACCCCGAACTCTACGCGGCGCAACTCGCGGAAAACAAGTCCATGCGTGCGGCGTTGAAATCAGCCATCGAGTCGGGAATCCCGACCTACGCCGAATGCGGCGGGTTGATGTCTCTTGCGGAATCCTATTTTGATGAGAACGGAATCGAATACCCGATGATGGGCGTCCTGCCTGGCTCCACCCGTTTGACGGGCAAACTCAAAATGGGCTACCGCGAAGTCGTCGGGTTGGAATCCAACCCACTGCTTGGAAAAGGTCAAACCGCTCGCGGGCATGAATTCCACTACTCGGAGTGGATTCGCCCCGAAGAAAGTAATTCCTTCGCCTATTCCATCCAATCGCGGATGGGTGGTGAACCTCAACCAGAAGGCTTTGCCCGAAAGAATCTACTCGCCTCGTACGTTCACCTGCATTTCGCATCCAACCCAACCCTGGCGCGGAATTTTGTCACCGCCTGTCGCTTGTTCATGAAAGAACGTCCCGAAGATTTTGGCTCTTTTTCAAACCTTCGGGACGATGTTTGAAACCAATCATCAAGGATGACATGCTCCAGGCTTCGTTTGCTGCACCTTCCTCGTTGATCGCTCCTCCGCTGGAGGGAGTCGGCAGGGCGTTCGGGACATGCGGCGAACTGGCCCAGGGACAGTTCGACTCAGGAGAAGACTTCCTCGTCACCCTGCCTGTGGATTTATGGTCGGAAGTGCGGGTGGAGGTTGACATGGCTTCGAGCGGGGTGAGGGGAAATGTCGAAAAAACAAAGACCGGCCTCGCCATCCGCAAGGCGCTCGATACCCTTGGCTTTCCCAACTGGGGCGCAACCTTCCACGGGCAAAGCGACCTGCCCGAAGGCAAAGGCATGGCGAGTAGTTCAGCGGATATCGTCGCCGCCTGCCGCGCCGTGTCCGCTGCGTTGAACCTTCCGCTTTCCGCCGAAGAGATATCACGCATTGCCGTTTCCATCGAGCCGACGGATGGCGTGATGTATTCTGGCGTGGTCTGCTATAACCACCGCACAGGGATTTTTCTGGAAACACTTGGAGAAATGCCGCCCGCCCATCTTCTTGTGTTGGATTTGGGGAATGAGGTGGATACGATTGCCTTCAACCAAATCCCGAAAAAATACATCGCCGCCGAACTGGAAAAAATCATCCAGGCATACAAACTGATTCGGACGGGAATCCAAAAGCAGGATCTTGCCCAGATCGGGTTGGGAGCCACCCTCAGCGCGGAAGTCAACCAGCGCATTTTGCCCAAACCGCATTTCGAAAAAATCGTCAGCGTTGCGAAGGAACATGGCGCAAGCGGGGTCTGCGCAGCGCACAGCGGAACCATCTTGGGTCTGCTATTTGCGCCTCGCACGGCGCACAGAATCATAGCGGCGCGTCAGTCCATTTTGGACGACGTGGATCGCAGTATTAATCTGTTTCAAACGCAGACGTTGTAACCTGCAATCATACAACCTAAAAGGAATCTAATATGTTGGACAAAATCATCGCACGCATTCAGGAACCAGACCAGCAAGCCATCGCCGCCGCCAAAACCCGTCAGGACATGTTGACCAAACCGCAGGGCAGCATGGGGCGTTTGGAAGAACTCTCTATTCAACTGGCGGGGATTTATCGTCAGCCGATTCCCGCCATCAAGGATAAAGTCATCGTTACAATGGCAGGCGACCACGGAATCGTTGCCGAAGGCGTCAGCGCATTCCCGCAGGAAGTCACGCCGCAGATGGTGATGAACTTCCTCAACGGCGGCGCGGCAATCAACGTGCTGGCAAAGCATGTCGGCGCACGCATCGTCGTCGTGGACATGGGCGTGGCGAGTGACTTCGAGCCGCATCCGTTGCTGGTCGTCAAGAAGGTCGCCAAAGGCACGGCGAACATGGCGAAAGGTCCAGCCATGACCCGCGCCCAGGCGGAGCAAGCCATCCTCGCGGGCGTGGAAGTCGTCGAAGCGGAAATCAAGCGCGGGCTGGATATCGTCGGCACGGGCGACATGGGCATCGGCAACACCACGCCATCCGCCGCCATCGCCGCCGCGCTGACGGGTGAGTCGCCTGCCAAGATCGCGGGTCGAGGCACGGGCGTGGATGACGAAGGTCTGAAGCGCAAGATCAGCGCCGTCGAACGCGCCCTCGCGGTCAACAAGCCCAACGCCGAAGACGGCTTGGATGTCCTTGCCAAAGTCGGCGGTTTCGAGATCGGCGGGCTGGCTGGGGTCATCCTCGGCGCGGCTGCGGACGGCAAGCCCGTCATGGTGGACGGCTTTATCTCCACAGCCGCCGCGATGATCGCCGTCGCTGTCGCTCCCGCCGTCCGCCCCTATCTCATTTCGGCGCACCGCTCGAAGGAAATCGGTCACGGCATCATGCTCGACTGGCTTCAACTCAAACCGCTCTTCGACCTCGACCTGCGTCTCGGCGAAGGCACGGGTGCCGCGCTCGGTATCAGCATGGCGGAAGCCGCCTGCAAGATTCTTTCCGAAATGGCAACCTTCGGCGAAGCAGGCGTGAGCGAGAAAGACCATAGATAAAATAGACACAGATAATTAACAGGGTAAACTCGTGATGAAACATCCTTTTCATCTGAGTTTATCTGTGGTTGCCCATGAAACATCTCCTCATCGCCTTCAACCTGATGACCACGCTTCCCCTGCCCGCCAGCAAAGATTGGCAAACAGGCGACAGCGGACGCGCCTCGGTCTGGTATCCATTTGTGGGATTAATCATCGGCGGATTGACCTGGCTGGCGTGGACAGGGACGACCCGCATCTTTCCCGCGCTCGTGGCTGCTGCGTTGACCCTCATCCTTTGGGTGGCGCTGACGGGTGGTCTGCACCTCGACGGTCTCGCCGACTGCTGTGACGGTCTGCTGGCAAGCACGACGGTCGAGCGCCGCCTCGAGATTATGAAGGATTCGCGCCTCGGCGCATTTGGCGGCATTGGCTTGCTGTTGGTTCTAATGCTCAAAGCCGCCACACTTTCCGCGCTCACCCCCGAAGCCAGTGTTGGAATCATCCTCGCCGCCAGCCTTGCCCGCTGGTGCATCCTGCCGGCTGGCTTGCTTCCGCTGGCCCGCCCCTCAGGCATGGGCGCGGACTTCAAAGCAGGCTTCCGTCCCTGGTTCATCCTTGTTGGCGTGGTCATTCCCCTTGCTCTGTCTATCCTCCTCGGCGCGCGCGGAGTCATTTCACTGCTGGCTGGCTTGCTCGCTGCCGCTCTCGTTCTCCGTCTCGCCAAGTCCCGCATCAACGGCGTCACGGGCGATGTCTTCGGCATGACAGTGGAAGTGGTGGAGGTGGTTTCGTTGTTGGCTTTCGTAAGTGGTAATTGGTAATTGGAGATTGAGAAGATGAACGCCGACCGTTCCTTACCAATTACTAATCATCAATTACCAATCCCAGGCATCTCCATCATCCAAACGCCCGAAGTCATTCACGTCCGCAGCCAGTCGCTGCTGACAACGCTTTCGTCCGCGATCCTGGGCGGTGGATTTCGGCGCGTTTCTCACATTCTCAACGCCCACGTGGACAAGGATTACAACTCGATCAATCCCAAAGCGGACTTGCGTTCCCTCGCCCGTCGCTGTGGCGTCGAAGGTTCATTTGTTGGCTTGCTCACGGCGGTTCATCTCCGCAAGGCGCGGCTGGCTTTCTTTGAAGAAGATGGCTTGTCCGTCGGCGCATTGATCACGGCTGGAGTCGGCAACGCCGCCAGCGCAGGCATCACCCAGCCGTACCGTCTTCGGGCTGGCACAATCAACATCATCCTCCTGCTGGACGCGAACCTGTCCCGCAGCGCCATGCTCAACGCCTTCATCACCGCCGCCGAAGCCAAGACCGCCGTCATCCAAGCACGGGGCATTCGCACCCCTGATGGCGACCTCGCCACAGGCACTTCCACCGACACGGTCACGGTTGCGACAACTGGCAAAGGTAGGGCTCAACATTATGCTGGTTCGGTTACTCCGATTGGCTGGCTCATTGCCCGCGCAATCAGGCAGGCGTTGAATGAGTCGCTGGACGCGGGGTAAGTTGGTATGCAGGTAGACAGGGAAACACGTTGACCGCTGACCATTGAATTCAGGAGAAATCCACAGATTTCGCAGATGGGCGCAGAAATCATAGAAAAAGTCTGCAAAATCTGCGCCATCTGCGGATTTTTCTAACTGAACACTGATGTCCCCCCTCCTCGCCCTCCTCCTTGATCTCCTCCTCGGCGACCCGCCGAACCGCCTCCATCCCACCGCCTGGATGGGAAACCTGATCGCCTTCCTCCTGCGCTTCCGTCCGCACGGAAATCGCCTTGCCGAACTGGCTTACGGCGTTTTCATCCTTCTCACTGGCGTTACCCTCTCCATTCTTGCAGGCTTGGCAATCTCTTGCATCATCCCCTTTGCTCTTACTTACGAATTACGCATTACGAATTACGCATTACGGATTCCCAACCTTCAATCTTCACTTACCTGGCTCCTCACCGCCCTCTTCCTCAAGCTCACCCTCTCCCTTCGCGGACTCGACCGCGCCGCCCGCGAAGTGCAATCCGCGCTCGAAGCAAACAATCTGCCCAAAGCGCGGAGATTGCTTTCGTGGCATCTTGTCAGCCGTGACACATCGCAACTGGATGAAACCAAAGTCTCAGCCGCCGCGATTGAATCGGTTGCGGAGAACTCATCCGATGGAATCGTCGCGCCGTTGTTCTTTTTCGCCCTCGGCGGACTACCCGCCGCCTTCGCCTATCGCTTCGTCAACACCGCTGATTCCATGCTCGGCTACCACGACGAAGAACGCGAGTGGCTGGGCAAGGTCCCTGCGCGACTGGATGATCTGCTGAACTTCATCCCTGCGCGGTTGGCTGGATTGTTCATCGTTCTGTCCGCGCCGTTTTGCGGGGCAAGCCTTTCGCAGGCATGGAAAATCTTATGGCGCGATTCGGGTCAAACCGCCAGCCCAAATGCCGGCGTTCCCATGAGCGCCATGGCGGGCGCGCTGGGCGTGGAACTGGAAAAAGTCGGTCACTACGCCCTCGGCAAGGGATTGCGCCCGCCCAATTCCGCTGACCTGGCTCGCGCGCGGCGGATGTTGTATTTGGTTGCTTTATTAGCCGCCTTGTTGTTCTCATTGCCTTGTTCGTTGGTATAATTATTTCATGCCTTTTGAATACGATCCGCACAAAAGCGATTCGAATCGCGCCAAGCACGGAATTGACTTTGAACAGGCGCAGGCATTGTGGAACGACGAATCTCATCTTGAAATCCCAGCCAGGAATTTGGATG
>JBMOMO010000307.1:0-6218 GCA_049324135.1 Chloroflexota bacterium | reverse complement strand
TGCCGGTCGTCTCGGTCTCGGCGCCGCACCGCTACACCCATTCCCCGGCCAGCATCGCCCGCGTGGACGATTGGAAGCACACCCTGGCGCTGCTCCAGTCTGCGCTGGAAAAGATGACGCCGGATTTGATACAATCAATGGTGTAACTGAGCCAAAACGAAGACCCGTTAATTTGACAAAACCAGGAGATTATGTATAATGAAAACGCACTTGCTCCACACCATTGGTGTGAACGCTTCCAAACCCAAGTGCAGCCAGGCGACTCTTTTCTGAGTCGCCTTTTTCATCACTAACGAGGAGCGCCAAGCAATGTCGACTTGTGTAATTTATATTGATGAAGCAGGGACTCCCTATGGGCATCATATTCCACTTGAAAATGGAGAAACCCCTATTTTCACTTTGGCAGCGCTTGCTTTTCCACTTTGGGAATGGCGAGCAAGAGACAGGGCGTATTTATCGTTGAAACGCCAATTTTTTCCAGATTTATTGGGGAAGCCGGATAAGCGAGATGAAGAATTCGAAATCAAGGGAAGAGATATAGCCGCCCCGCACAACAAGAAAAGCGAACGTAGGCAAGAGTTCAATAAAAGGATATTGTCTTTTATTACAAGCAATTCGGGCATTGGGTTTGGTGTTTCATTTTTGAAGAACAGTCAACACCCCGCTTCTCACCAAAGCATTTACACCCAAGCGTTGCAAATCCTTGTAGAAAGATTTAGTCTGTTTGTAGCAGAACATCCCGCTTACGACAATGCTATCGTGATTTGCGATTCCCGCATGAAAGGGATAAATGGGAGTCGCCAAGATATAACTGTAGCGCGCTCTCACATGAGTTATATTTTTGGTAATGAAACGGGCAGGCAATTTATTAATATTTTAGAAGCGCCATTGTTCGCAGATTCTCGTCTCACCGTTGGTTTGCAATTGGTTGACATTTTTGCTTCCAACCTGTTTGCCAATCAATACTATTACTATTTGAGAAACATTGAAGGCGGGATAGATTATTCACATATGCAGGGGTATTGGAATATGATAAACAGACTGCAATATAAAAGTCGTCAATCCATTGACGGCTATCAGGTTTTTGGCTACAGGGTTGTTGACCAACGCCCTAAGGAAGCGGTCTAAAAAGCATGGTAAGCAACGCTTACACTTCGTCCAATTGGAATGTCGCCATGAACGGACTCATCACCCTGCTCGGCTCCGGCGAATACCTGCCCGTCATGGAGCCGGTAGACCGCTACTTGCTCCAATCCCTGCACACGAATGGACACGCCCCGCGCGTGGCCTGCCTGCCGACCGCCGCCGGGCAGGAAGGCGACGAGAGCGTAGAGCGCTGGTCGCGCATGGGACTCGAACACTTCCAGCGTCTCGGCGCGGATGTGTCGGCCCCGCGCATCGTCGACCGGGCGTCGGCAGACGACCCGCGCTGGGAAGCGACGCTCGAAGCCGCCGACCTGGTCTACTTCTCCGGCGGCAAGCCCGATTACTTGTATCGAACCCTGCGCGGCAGCCGCGCCTGGGCCGCCATCCAGGGAGGCTGGGAACGCGGCGCGGCCTATGCCGGTTGCTCGGCAGGCGCGATGGTCCTGGCGCAGCGCATCCCCAACTTCCGCGCGGCGGGACTGGCCTCCATGCCCGGCTTCGGCATCCTCCCGGCCGCATACGTCATCCCGCACTTCGACCGGATGCGCGGACTGTGGTCGGCTTACCTGTTCGGCGTCCGCCGCCAGTTGAAGGATGGCGAATTCATCCTCGGCGTCGACGAAGACACGGCGCTGGTCGGGCGCCTCGGCGGCGACTGGCGCGTGATGGGACGTTCGAACGTCCACGTCATCACCAGGGACGCCTGGCAAGAATATGTCCCCGGCGAGAGCGTACCCATGCCAGGGTAGGCTCCTATTTCATCTGTGTTCATCAAGTTTATCTGTGATTATAGTATTACCGCGCAACATTTGCATCGTCCGCGCAAATCTTTTCACCACAAAGGCACAGAGCGCACAAAGGTTTTTCTTTGTGACCACAAAGGGATTCTCTGTGAACTTTGTGCCTTTGTGGTGAGATCAATTCAGTTTGGTTGCGGCTGGAGGCCGCGCTATGAAACAACTCCTGCAAACCCTCACCGAAACCTTTGCCCCCTCCGGGCATGAACAGGCCGTCCGCGAAGTCATCGCGGACGAGATCCGCCCGCTGGTGGACGAACTGCGCGTGGACGCGCTCGGCAACCTGATCGCCCGCAAGGGGACGCGCGCCGAAAACGGTAAGCGCGTCATGGTCGCCGCCCACATGGACGAGATCGGCCTGATCGCCGCCCACATCGACCAGCATGGCTTCGTGCGCTTTACCACCCTCGGCGCTGCGTCCACCCGATACCTGCCCGGCGGGCGCGTGCGCTTTGCCAACGGGGCGCGGGGCGTCATCGGCTTCGAACGGTCGGGGAAGGCCAACGAACTCCCCCCGCTCGAAAAACTGTTCATCGACGTGGGCGCTGCCAGCCCGCAGGACTGCCCGGTGAAGGTGGGCGACGCGGCGGCCTTCGATTATCCATTCATGGAGATGGGGCGGCGGCTGGCGGCCAAAGCGCTCGATAACCGCGCGGGGGTAGCGGTGGCCGTCGAAACGCTGCGCAGGCTCGGGCGTGGACCGAACGAGGTCTTCGTCGTCTTCACCGCCCAGGAAGAGGTCGGCGCGCGCGGCGCGCGCGTCTCCGCGTATGGGGTCGATCCCGAAATCGGCCTGTCGCTCGACGCCACCCCCGCCGGCGACACGCCCAATCCCATCCGGCGCGAGATCGCCCTGGGCAAAGGCCCGGCCATCAAGATCAAGGACGCGCACATGCTGGCCGACCCGCGCATCGTGGGCTGGATGACCCGCGCCGCCGAAGGGGCAGGCATCCCCACACAGCGCGAGGTGCTCGCCGCCGGCAGCAGCGACGCGCGCGCCATCCAACTGGCGCGCGCGGGCGTGCCCAGCGGCGGGCTGTGTATTCCCTGCCGCTACGGCCACTCGCCCTCCGAGATGGTGGACCTGGACGACCTGGAACAGGCCGTCCACCTGCTGGCGGCCCTGCTCGAAAACCCCATCGAACTCGGATGAAGAAACTGTCTCGACTTGCGCACGTTCTCACGCTGCTGGCCTTCCTGGCGGGATGCGCCGGACTGCCCGCGCTTCCCGCCACGCCTGGGCCGGCTTCCCCCTTCGGGGACGATGCCGCTTCGACAGCCACGCCCACGCCCCAAGCCGCCGCAACCAACCTGCCCGCCACCCAGGCGACGCCAGGCGGCGCGCGCGTCCTGCGCATCTGGCTGCCGCCGCAGTTCGACCCGTCTGCCGAAACGCCGGCCGCCGCCCTGCTGCAAGCCCGCCTGGACGAGTTCGCAGCGCGCCGCCCCGGCCTGCAAGTGGACGTGCGCGTCAAGGCGGCAAGCGGAGCCAGCGGCCTGCTCGAGTCGCTGGCGGCGACCGACGCGGCGGCCCCGGCCATCATGCCCGACCTGGCGCTCCTGTCCCGCGCCGACCTGGAAGCGGCCGCGCTGCGCGGCCTGCTGCACCCGCTGGACGGCCTGACCACCGCCCTGGACGACCCGGATTGGTATCCCTACGCGCACCAGTTGGCGCGCATCCAGAACACGGCTTTCGGGCTGCCGGTGGCCGGGGATGCGCTGGTGTTGGCCGGTTACTCCGATCCGCTGCCGGCCGACTGGGAGGCGCTCGAAGACCAGGCCTTGCTGTTCCCGGCCGCCGAGCCGCAGGCGTTCTTCAGCCTGGCGCTGTACCTTTCGACGGGCGCTTCCCTGGTGGATGCGCAGGGCCAGCCCCATCTCGATGAAGGCGCAATGGCCGAAGCGCTCTCGTTCTACGCCCGTTCGGCAGCGGCTGGAAACCTGTCTTCGGCGGCGCTGTCCTACCCTGACGATGCCGCCGCCTGGAATGGCCTTAAAGAACGGCGCGCCAACCTGGGCGTGGTCTGGACTTCGCGTTACCTGGGGGAGAGACCGGCCTCGGTATCGCTGGCGATGTTGCCCGGCCTGGAGGGGGAGACGATCACCCTGGCCAGGGGACACGCCTGGGCGCTGGCCGGCTCGGACCCGGAAAACCAGGCGCTGGCCGTGGAGTTGGCGGAGTTCCTCTCGGCCAGCGACTTTTTAGCGGAATGGTCTGAGGCGGCGGGGGCGCTGCCCACGCGGCCAACCGCCCTCTCGTCCTGGAAAGATGCGCCGCTGCGCGCTGTGCTGGGGGAGGTGAGCGAGTCGGCCCAGTTGCTGCCCGCGAGCGACCTGCTGGCCCTGGTTGGGCCATCCTTCCAGCAGGCGGTGGAGGCGGTCTTGAGCGGAGAGGCGCTCCCGGCGGAAGCCGCGCACACCGCGGCGGAACAGTTCAAGTGAAAAAACGAGAAATCGTCCCGCCGCGAAGCGCCCTGTAAAGGGAAGGTTGCAAGAGCCTTCGGGACGATTGTTTCAAGGTCGAATGGTTATCCTTGCTCAGCGATCACCTGCATGAAGCGTTCCACCACCTGCGGGTCGAAGTGCGCGCCGCTTTGTTCGGCAATGTACTGGAGCGTCTTGTCTTTCGTCCAGGCCTTGCGATAGGGACGGTCGCTGGTGAGGGCGTCGTACACATCCACGACAGCAAAGATGCGCGCCGCCAGTGGGATCTGCTCGTCTTTCAACTTGCGCGGGTAGCCCGTGCCGTCCCATTTTTCGTGGTGGCACCAGGGGATATCCAGCGCCGGGCGCAGGTAGGTGATGGGCGCAAGCAGTTCATAAGCCAGGTGCGGATGCTGCCGCATAATGACCCATTCTTCATCGGTCAACGGGCCGGGCTTGAGCAGGATGGAATCGGGAATGCCCATTTTGCCAATGTCGTGCAGCAGCGCGCCGCGCCGGACGTGGTTCAGGTCTGCGCCGGCCAGGCCAAAGGTTTGCGCCAGTTGCAGGGTGAGCGCGGTGACGCGCTGGGTATGCCCCTCGGTCTCCTCATCCCGTAAGTCCAGCGCCCGCGACCAGCCTTCGATGGTGGCGTCGTAGGCAACCGCCAGGTCGAGGTTGGCGCGCTGCAGGCCATCGAACAGGTGGCTGTTATCCAGGGCAATGGCGGCCTGCCCGGCCAGGGTTTCGAGGAACCCAAGCCGCTCTTTATCGAGGGAGAGCGTCTCCCGGTGGAAGACCTCCAATACGCCTTTGACCTCTCCTTTGGCGACCAGCGGGGCAACGTAGTATTCCTCGAAATTTTCTTCTTTCGGCAGTTCGTCGCCCAACGTCCCGGCCAGGTTGGAGGCGTGGAGCAGGGCGCGTTCCAGCGCGGCGCGCCCGGCCAACCCCTGCCCCAGGCGCACCGGCGGGCGCGGGATGCCCAGGTTGTAGAAACCGCGCCCGGTGATATAGCGGAGCGTTTGTGTGGGCGGGTCCAACAGCAGCAGGCTGGCGGCGTCCACGCCCAGGCGGGACGTTGCCTGGCTGACGACGATCTCCAGCACCGGGCGCAGGTCGAAACTGGAACTGATGGCCTGGTCTATCATGTGAAGGGATTGCAGGTCTTCCAGGCGGCGCACGGTCTGCTGGTGCAGGGCGACCCGGTGCAGGGCGGCGCCGGTCATTTCGGCGATGGTGTTCAACAGGCGCACCTGACCTTTGGTAAACTCGCGCCCGCTCGGCAGGGCCACCAGCAGCACGCCCAACGTTTGCTCGGCCGAGTTGATGGGCGCACACGCCCCGCCCCAGCCGGCCGGCAATTGCGCGCGCGTCTCTTCGCGCGTCAGCGGGTCGCTGCTGAAGTCCTGCGACAGGTGCATCTTCCCGCTGGCGAACACCGAGCCGAAAATGCCCTCGCCGGGTTTGATGGGCGTCTCGGTCACGACCGAGAGCCAGCCGCGCGCAATGACCTTATGCAACGCTTGGGCAGGTTCATCCCACAGGTTGATGGAGCCATGCGCGGTGCCGAGGGCGTTCAACGTCTCTTCCAGGACGATGGCCAGCATTTCATCCCGGCCCGTGACAGCCCGCAAGGCCACAGAAACGCGGTTCAGGGTCTCCAGTTCGACGGCCCGCCGGCGGGTCGTTTCGAACTGGCGGGCGGTCTGGATGGCAGCGGCAGACTGGGAGGCCAGCGTGGTGAGCAGGCGCTCGTCGTCGGCGTCGAAGGCCGCGCCGGTCTCGCTTTCCACGCCGATGGCGCCCAGGGTTTCCTCCCCGGCTTTCATGGGCGCGTACAGCCCGGAG
>JBMOMO010000306.1:0-6225 GCA_049324135.1 Chloroflexota bacterium | reverse complement strand
TGCGCGTCAACGGCGCAACGCTGACCTTTGCCGAAGTAGCGAAAGAGATGAAAGCCATGGGGCAGAACCCGCGCGCGCTGTACGAATATGAGGCCCCCAAGACCCAGCCGCTCGGTACGGGCGGCGACATGCACTTCGCTTTCTCTTTCGCGGCCCAGGCCGCCGAAGTGGAAGTCAACACCCGCACCGGCGAAGTGCGCGTGCTGCGCGTCATCGCCGCCAATGATGTGGGTACCGCCATCAACCCGCTGGCCCTGCAAGGACAGGTGGAAGGCGGCGTGATGATGGGCTTGGGCAACTGCCTGACCGAGAACTTCATCATCGAAGACGGCTACCCGGTCACCGACCGCCTGGCGCGTTACCGCGTCCCGTCCATTGCGCTCACGCCGGAGATCACCTCCATTGTGGTCGAGCATCCCACCGCCGAAGGGCCGTATGGCGCCAAGGGCGTCGGCGAGATCGTCAGCATCCCCACCACGCCTGCCATCACCAATGCGATTTACAACGCGGTTGGCGTGCGGGTGGATACGCTGCCGGTGGATCAGGAAAAGATTGCGATGGAGTTGGCTTCCAGATAAATATCTCGTGCGGGATTACCACAAAGACACAGAGATGAAATGCTCTGTGTCTCCATGGTTTTCAGGTTTGGAATGAAATATGCAGCCGCAACCCTACGACCAGACCAGCGCGCCGGACTGCCGGTAATAGGCGGCAAGCAACTCCAAATCCAACACATTGATCGTACCGTCGTTGTTCAAATCGGCAGCCGAGGGCAGGGCGGTGTTGTAACTCATGCCGATGGTCATCGCGTCGAACTGGTCGATCACGCTGTTCCCATCGATATCGCCCGCAGGCAGGGTGACCGTAGACAGGGTAAGGACGCTCCCGTCTGCCAATGAGATCGTACCTTGCGCTGTGAGGTATCCCTCCGCGTTGGCGACAACGGTGTAATTTCCAGCCAGCGCCGTGAAGGTAAACGCGCCGTCGGCATTGACGGGGACCGAATTCACGAGGGCGGCATCGTCATACAAGTTGACCGTTGCAGGTTTGTACGCAATCACCCTTCCATTCACCACAGGCGACGTTCCAGGGGAGGTTCCGTTGATGAGCAGGGTAAAAGGTATGGATGGAATCTCTGTCAGTTGGTTGTCGCCGCTGGACACGCGGGTCTGGCAATCTATCACTGCCTGCCCGGCCATCAATCCTTTCACGTAAAACGTGAATGCAACGCCATCTGTAGTAGCCCGATTGCCCCGGCTGCCCGCGATAGCAACAATGAAATTCCCACTTTGAGGCCCATTGATAGCCGAAGCAGGATCGGGGCCGAACAGGCCTGCGATGGTGATGTTGCTGATCTCCAGCAAGGCAGGATCTACGCTGCACGTAAATTCTGCGCTGGTCAAACCGGAGGCAGGCACGTTGTTCAAACGGACGCTGACCAGCGCCGTCTCGCCGACGTTAATCGTAGATGGCTCGACAATAATCGAAGTAGACAGTTCGTTAGAGAGCGGTCTCGTCAGTATGATGCTATAAGAACCGCTTCCATGCTGCGGCTGCACCTGGACGAAATAGTTCCCGGCCGGCTGTGTGCTGGTCAATACGCCGGAAGCGCGGGTGATCTCATTGCCATTCGAATCCATGAGGATCAACAATGGCGACAGATCGCCGGAGGTCGGGTTGACTGTCACGGTGAAAGCGCTCGACTCGGTCAGTTGCAGGGACCAGCGTTCATAGCGGTACGCATCCACATTTCCCGTGTAGAGCGTGTCCCAGGCCAGCAACTCGCGCTGTACGATCTGCGTATCGAACGCGTTCAAGATAGGCTGGAAAGATCCCAGGCTTTGGCCGTTCTTATTGAAGGTGGTCTTGTTTTTCTTCACGTCGTACTTGATCAACCAACCTGCAAGGGTAGCGCCAACGATATTCGGGCGGATAGTAAAATGCAAGTGCGGACCGGGCCAGAGATTCCCGACGCATACCTGCCCCAGGGCATTATTGTCAATGATCGCCAGGCGCTGGTTTTGGGCGACGACCTGCCCTACCTGCACCTGGATGTTCCCAAGGTGGTAATACTCTGACGTCCAACCGTTGGCGTGGCTGATCCTGATGTGACAGGAAGATACTTCGATCACGGTCCCACTTGCAGTGGCTGTCACCCAGGCATTCGAGGTGTCTTCCCCGATCTTCATACCGACATGCGGGGCAAAATCCACCGCGCCACCCATCTTATAGTTATGCGGGCTGGACGAGAGGCGCTTGGTGCCGTTGTCAATGCCGTCCATCGCGATCCAGGCCAACCCGCGCTCCCAGGGCAATTGGAACATATCCGCAGGCGGGAGGGTCAGCGCATGTACTTTCGATGGGAGGAATCCCGCCAGAACAACAAACAGGAGGACAGCGCGAGAAAGGAATTTATGCTTTAGCATAGCATTTTCCTGTTTCCTGATCAGAATGGCGATGAACGAGAACCTCTACCAGAAGAACCTGGGGATGGTTTCCGCATGAAAAGGATGGCAACGATCACGCCAGCCACACTGGCGCCGATTACCAACAAGATGACCAGCCAGAAGGGAATTCCCACCGCAGCCGGAGAAGCAGGCGCAGGGGCAAGCGGGAGAGGCGTCCCACCAGAGACCGCGGGAGCGGCCTGGGGATTGCCAACTTCCTTGTCAATCGTCAATGTCACATTTTTCTCGCCGAGGCTCACGTTGGGAAGCGGCGCTGCAAATCCATCCGCATTGCGGACAGCCAGCGCGGCGCTCTCGAGCGCCAGGTTGGTCTGGCATCCGCCCAAGGACAGGAAGCGCACCTCGGCGATGACACCGCCAGCCACCTGAGGCGTGGTACTGGCAAAGGTCGCATCCACCAGGCCCGAGGTTTGCGGGAGCGCCAAACCGTTCATCCCCGGAATGGGACTGGTTGCGCCAATTGGCTGCAAACAGGCCGGATCATAGCGGATCTGGAAAGTAAATCCCTGGATCTGTGTGCCTGAAAGGGCATTGACGGTGACAATGACCGTTTCGTTGGTCTTGTAAGAGGTCGCGCTGGCCGATAGCCAGACGGTCTCGGCAGATTGGGCGGCAACTGCGGGAACAAGAACAACAGCAACAAGAACAGCCAAGACAACGGACAAGATTGGTTTCATTGATGAAGGCTCCTTGAAAGGGGCGCGCCTGTTACAGCGCGCCCCTGAATGTTCGCGCCTTATTGCCAGGCCAGCGCGCCAGATTGACGGTAGTTGGCGGCAAGCAGTTCAAGGTCAAGGACGTTGATCGTGCCGTCGTCGTTCAGGTCGGCGGCGGTAGGCAGGTAGCCGTTGTAATTCATGCCGATGGTCATGGCGTCATACTGGTCGATCACACCGTTGCCATCAATATCGCCGGCCGGCAAGGTGACCGTTGGCATGGTGGTAGTATTCCCACTGGTGATCACGGCAGCGCCCTGCGCATCCAGGTAGCCCTCCGCCGCGGCAATCGCCGTGTAGGTACCTTCGGAAGTCGGCAGGCTGAAGGTGCCGTCCTCGTTGGCGACGACAGACGTAACCAGGACAGAGCCGGCGTCATACAAACCGACCGTCACCGGTTTATAAGCCAGGACGGTGCCTGCCAGCGTGCCTCCCGGAGGAACGATATGCACCGTCGTAGAAGCAGGCGGGAGTTCCGTGAGGGTATTGTCCCCTGTCGAAACACGCGCCGTACAAGTGATGGTCGCATCCCCCAACTGCAAGCCTGTGGCAGTGAACGTAAAGACCGGCCCACTGGCCGTGGCCTTTTGGCCGTTGCTGCCTGCCAATGCGACAATGAACATGCCGCTGGCGGGTCCGTTCACAGCCATAGCCGAATCCGCGCCGAACAACCCCGCATCGGTAATGGCGCTGACTCCAATAAGGGTCGCATCATACGTGCAGGTGAATTCAACGCTGGCGAGTCCCCCCTCAGGGAGGTCGGTCAAGCCGACCGTGACGATGGCAGTCCCATCCACGCTGATGCTGGACGGATTGACGCTCACGGAAGCGGACGTCCCTTCGACAGGCGCCTGGGTTTGGCGGATCGTCATTTCATAGTCGCCGCTCCCCGATTGAGGCTGGATCAGGATATAGTAATTGCCCGCAGGCTGGGAACTGGTGAGCGAACCAGCCAGCGACGCCAGCGAATTTTCGCTTGCATCCAGCAGGGTGATCAAAGGCACAAGGTCGCCCGAGGTTGTGGTCGCGGTGATAACAAAATCGTCGGCCTCCGTCAATACCAGCGCCCATTGCTCGTAGCGCGTCCCGTTGACCGTACCCGTGAAAGTGGCATTCCAATACGTAGTTTCGCGGGGAACGATCTGCACATCGGTGGCGGGTTGCGCCTGCACCGGCTGGCCTGCGCTAAACAGGCTGAACAGCAATACAACCAGGGTCAAGGTCTGGAAAAGGGGTTTGAACTTCATCAGGTATATCTCCTTTCAAGCAAATGGGTGGAAATAAAACTTCAACTCAACGCATGTTTGTGTCTTCCATTACACCTCCGCAGGCAAGAATCCCTGAAAGGGAAAAAATGCGTAAACCTTTCCCATTCATCCAACAGTCTTTTGCATTATAGGGCGGGGACTGCCGCAGGAACGTTACAGCAAGGTTACTGGAAGATTACAATATGATTGCGAAAACAAAGAGGCCGCGCCAAACAGGCACCAGGAAAACCAGGGAAGGAAAATGGGAAACACATCGCCCCTTATCCCCCAATCGCGCTAAAAACGAACGCTCCAACATTACAGCGCCAGGTTGGCGCAAACAGATTTGAATCCACTAATCTGCGCTAATCTACACGAAAAAATCAGCGTGGATCAGTGGACGCTCCTCCCAACTTTGCACTGTACTACTAACCTGCAACTCGGAATGGGGAACGCCCATCCAGGCGAGCCAGGCCGGCCTGCCCGGCCAGTTCGACCGCCGCCGCATATTCCCCAGGCGTGAGGCAGCGGTTCAATTCCGGGAAGCGCCCGGCATGGTAGGAGGGATAATATTGGTTCATCAGGTTGAGGTACGTGTTCGGGGAGATTTCGTCCGCGAGGAAGCGCACCGTCTGGCGCGTCCCGGCCAGGCTGTGGGGCAACACCAACAGGCGCACCAGCAAGCCGCGCAGAGCCAGCCCACGCTCATCCAGTTGCAGGTCCCCTACCTGGCGGTGCATGGCCTTGACCGCCGCGCGGTTGACGCGCGGATAGTCCTTGACGCGCGAATATTTGTACGCCAGGGCGCTGCTGGCGTATTTCATATCGGGCATGTAGATGTCTACTACGCCGTCCAGCAGATCAAGCGCCTCCAGCGCATCATACCCACCGGTGTTGTAGACCAGCGGCAGGCGCAGTCCGCCTTGCGCCGCCACAACCAACGCCTCCAGGATCTGCGCAACCACGTGACTGGGCGAGACCAGGTTGATGTTATGGCAGCCGACCCGCTGTAAATGCAGCATGATGGCCGCCAGTTCTTCGGGCGTCACTTCCTGCCCGGCATCCGCCTGGCTGATGGCATGGTTCTGGCAAAACTGGCAATGCAGGTTGCAACACGCAAAGAACACCGTCCCGGACCCGTTCCAGCCGCGCAGCGGATCTTCCTCGCCGAAGTGGGGCGCGTAACTGCTGACCCTGGCGCGCAAGCCGGTCTTGCAGACGCCGCGCTCGCCAGCCAGCCGGTTGGCCCCGCAGGCGCGCGGACACAGGTCGCATTTCTCCAAGCGCGCGCGGGCCTGCTCGGCGCGTCGCGCCAATTCGGCCTGCGAGAGTTGCAAATAGGCCGGGGTAAAAGTCATTTTGCCTCCGCATGGCAAGAGAGCAAGCCTGCCTCGGTCACGATCCAATCCATCGGCACGTCGAATGTCCCATGCGGGAGTTCATCCAACAGCAGGGCGGCATAGACGACGCCCAGACTCACGCCTTCGAAATCCTGCAAGAAACGGTCGAAGTACCCGCCCCCGTAGCCCAGCCGCCAGCCGCGCCGGTCGTAAGCCAGGCCCGGCGTCAGCACCATTTGCACTTCGGTCGGCGGGACTTCTGGTAGATCGGCGGCCGGTTCCAGCATCCCAAATTCATGGCGCGCCAGGCGCTGCGGATCGTACACATGCAAGGCCATACGATAGTTTTCTTGCGGCAGGATACGCGGCGCCAGCCAACGCTTCCCAGGGTAGCGAGTCAAGAGAGCGGTCAAATCCACTTCGCCGCGCATCGGCAGGTAGGTCAGGAGCACGC
>JBMOMO010000305.1:0-6255 GCA_049324135.1 Chloroflexota bacterium | reverse complement strand
TTAGAGTTTGCGCTGGCATTATCCGCCGCTTTCCCTTTTCGAGGTCGCCCGCTTTTCCGTTCAGGAAGTTCTATTCGGTTTTCAAAGTGCAATGGTATATTTTTGCCGTTTGATACCAAGACGTATCGGCGGCTTGATGCTCCTGGTCGCAATTGCCATCATTGCGGCGCTGATCTGGTTCTTGAAACGCCACACAAGCGTATGGCAAAAAGCCGGCGAGGCTTTACAGGATGACGCCAAAACGTACCTGGCGGAACAGTCTCGCCTCCTGCTTGCGTGGAACGAAACCGCCCTCCCCGATTTTTCCTCCAACCTGGAAATCAACGGGCAACAGGTATTCAACAGGCTGCACTATCGCGGCCGGCTCAAGAGCCTGTCGCAGCCAGGGGAGGCGGGTTGGTTGGCCTTCGACCTGAATCTCGTGACCGGCAAAGGGATGCTGCTGGCGCAAACCGCCGAACGGCAATTTGCGCTGGCGGTCCAAGGAGGGTTGTTCCAGGACCTGGCTGTCGAAGCGCGCGTAGACGGGATGCTCCTGGGATGGCTGCGCGTCCACGGGCAACAGGCCTCCCTCTACGGGAGCGACCAACGTCCCCTGGGGCGTTACGCGCGCCCCGCCCCACAACTCAGGCTGGCTGCGCCAAATACGATCCATTACCTGCGCCCCGGCTTCTTCGACCCGGCTTACACGCCAGTCGAAATCCGGGAACGCCAGGCAGCCGAATTCAATACCAACCTGGTCCTGAGCCAACACCTGGAATACATGCCAACCCCCCTGGCGCCGCTCTACCGAAACCTGGCCCCCGACCTGACACCCGAAGACCAGGATTGGCTGGTGACGCTGGCCGTTCTCGAAAGTTACTTGCGCATCGCGCGCCATTTGAGCGAAATCAGGCGCTAAAAACACAAAGATACAAAACCCGGAGGTTATGATGACAACACCAAAACAGTTTTTCTTGCTTGCCAGCCTGCTCATCCTCAGTTTTGCCTGCACGATCCTGACGCCCGAACCGCAAACTGACGCCAACGCCTTCAACACCATGGTGGCGCAGACTGCGCAGGCGCAACTACTTCTCATCCCCCCAGCCGCCACCGCCGCGCCCACCCAGGTAATCGTCCCCACGCCAACCATCTGGCCGCCCGTGTTGGTCGACGCCACGATCAACCTGCCGCGTCACACGGCGCTGGACCTGGACACGCAGGCCATCTCCGCTCCCCTGGTCAACATGGAACGTTTCAAGCAGAATCTCACCGACTTCGGATACTACAAGAAGGCCCCGGCCGGCTCGGATCTGGTCTTCTACACAGAAAACCCCACCGACCTGAGTTGGCAATTTTTCTATCCAATCAATGGCACACGCGTAGCATTTCCGAAACCCGAACTCTGGAAAACCAGTTATGAGGACTGCGTCAGGGCGTTCAAGGATGATGACCAGATCGTGCCGGGCAAAAGCAACGAAGCCTTTCCTCTCGATTACTACGTCTTTGTCACCGCGCCGGAGCAATACTATTGCTTCACCACCGACAGGGGCAACCTGGGTGCATTCAAACTCACCGCGCCCGGAGACTACAAAAACATGGCATATGTGATTATGGACTATATTCTCTGGGATGCAAGGCTTCCGTAAAAAAGAGGCGGCGCACACAGCCGCCTCTTTGAAAATTCATCCTTCTTGGTTCTTCGCCTCGTTCCACAAGGCGTCCATTTCCTCCAATGACAAATCCGCCAGCGCGCGCGCCTGTGTCTTGGCCCCCCGCTCCACATAGCCAAAGCGCCGTTTGAAGCGCATGTTCGTCCCCCGCAGCGCGGACTCGGCATCCACCTTCTTCCAGCGCGCCAGGTTGACCAGCGCGAAGAGCAGGTCGCCGATCTCGCTTGCCAGTTGCTCCTGATCGGCAGCCTGCCTGACTTCTTCGATCTCCTCGACGATCTTCGCCAGCACCCCTTCGATCTCCGGCCAGTCGAAACCCACGCGCGCAGCCCGGTCCTGGTATTCCTGCGCCTGGATCAAAGCCGGCAACGCCAGCGGCACGCCGTCTAGCAAGCCCTTCCCGTCTTTCTTCTTTCCTCTTTCCTTTTCCTTGAGCCTTTCCCAATTTGCCAGCACACCATCCACACCATCTACATCCACATCGCCAAACACATGCGGGTGGCGGCGGACGATCTTATCGTAGATGCCTTTGATAATATCGGTCATGCCAAAATTGCCCGCTTCGCTGGCGATCTGGGCGTGCAGGACGATCTGTAACAGCAAGTCTCCAAACTCCTCAGCCATCTTGCGCGCATCGCCCTGGTCCAACGCTTCCAACGCCTCGTAGGCTTCTTCCAGCAGGTGCGCGCGCAGGGAGGCGTGAGTCTGCTCGCGGTCCCACGGACAGCCGTCCGGCGCGCGCAAGTGGGCGACGATCTCCTGGAAGGACTCGAAAGCCGTCCCCTCGCCCAACGACGGCACGTACAGGCAGGTCGTAGCCGAGTACACCAGCAAGGAATCCAACGCCTGGATCGTACTCTCGTACACTTCACTCCCGCGCACAAAGCGGACAACATGTGTGGCGGGATAAACGGAAAGCAACGCCGCCCTCAAATGTGACGCCAGTTCGCGCGAGTGGACGCCGGTCAACAGCATGTCCGCGTCTGGCGGGGTGGGGAGAACATGCGCAGGCAGCAAGGCCGGCGCCTCGAGCAGGACCAGTTTCGAGCGTGGTTCGATGCGCAGCACCTCGAATGCAAAAGCGACAAGGGTCAAATCCATCCAGGTCTCTCCAGACTTAAAACGTAAAACGTAATGCGTAAAACCTTTGCATTTCTGTTTCACGCATTACGTTTCGGCAGGTATCGTAAATGAAACTAACGCTTCGTGTAGGTCGGAGCCTTGCGGGCGCCCTTCAGGCCGGGTTTCTTGCGTTCCTTGACGCGCGCATCGCGGGTCAGGAAACCGCCCTTGCGCATGGCCGGGAGAAAGTTGGCGTCCATTTTGACCAGCGCGCGCGCCAGGCCAAGTTGCACCGATTCGGTCTGGCCGGTCACGCCGCCGCCATTGACGACCACCGTGATGTCATACTTGGCGCGTTCCTGGTTGGCAGCCGAAAGAGGCGCCAGGATGGCTTCCAGGTCGCCCAAGCGGGTGAAGAAGGCTTCGCCTTCCTTGTCATTGACAACCAACCGGCCAGCGCCGCTCATAATGCGGACGCGCGCCGTGCTTTCCTTGCGACGGCCTACACCTTCAAAATACTGAACTGACATAATCCCTTACCGTTCCTTTCTGCGCCTCTACGCAAGAGGCTGGGGCTTCTGCATCCCGTGTGGGTGCTCTGGGCCGGCGTAGATCTTCAAACGCTTGAGCAGCGAGCGACCCATGCGGTTGTGCGGTAGCATCCCCCATACCGCCGCGCGCAACACACGGTCGGGATGCTTGCGCAACTGGTCGCGCAGCGAGATGGACGTCAGGCCGCCCGGATACCCGGAGTGGCGGTGATACATCTTGGAGTCCATCTTGGTCGTCGTCTTGGTGCCGGTTACGGTCACCCGCTCGGCGTTGACCACCACGACGTAATCGCCCATCTCCACGCCCGGCGTGAAGGTTGGTTTGTGCTTGCCAAGCAAAATTGCCGCAATACGGGTTGCCAGGCGGCCCAGGTTTTCACCGTTGGCGTCCGCCAGGAACCATTTGCGGTCGATTTCGCTTGCTTTCGGATAGTACGTTTTGTACACTTTCGTCTCTCCGTTTCTCAGGTTACAGGGCGAGACTCCTCTCGCCTTACCGAATGTATTTAGATTTCAGGGCAGGATGGCCTCGCCCATAGGTGGATAGTGGACCTCGAGCAGCGTCAACCCGTGCGCAGGCGCCAGGCCCGCAGGCAAGGCGCTTCTTTCCACGGCTTCGGCTTGCCCGGCTAAAGAACCGGCAACAGCCTCCACCGAAACTTTTCCCTGCGCAACAGCCGCCTGGACGAATACCAGCCGCCGCACCATGCGATACAAAAACGCATCCGCCTGGACCTCGAACTGCCACTCGTCCTCCAACCGCTTCCACGCCGACTGCATCACCGTCCGCACTGTGCTGCTCCCGGCCCGGGGCGGGGAACCATAAGCAGCAAAATCGTGACGACCAACGAAAAAAGCAGCCGTTGTTTGTAAGGCGTCGCCGTCCACTTCCGGCCACACCCGCCACGCAAACCTTTCTCGCAGCGGATGGCGCACCGGCTGGCAGAACAAACGATAGCGGTAGCGCCGTGAGAGGGCGTCGAAACGCGGGTGGAACGTCTGCGGGGCAACCCGCACATCCTGCGCCGCCAGGTCAGGGGGCAGGCTGGCGTTCAACGCGCGCATCAGGTCGCTGTCAGCGTGGGACCAGTCCAGGTCGAAAGCGGCAACCTGCCCCGTAGCGTGAACGCCGGTGTCCGTCCGCCCGGCCAACAACGCCGAGCGTCCGTTCCATCCCAACTTACGCAAGGCGTTTTCCAGTTCGCCCTGCACGGTTCTTTTCTTGGCCTGCCTCTGGCTTCCGGCGAAACCGGCGCCGTCGTAGGCAAGGATCACCTGGTAACGTGCCATCGCGCCAGTGATCAGTGTTCAGTGATCGGTCATCAGTTTTCAGTGACTGATCGCCGATGCCTGATACTGAAAACTGATTACTCTTCCACCAACTCCAAAATCACCATCTCTGCTGAGTCGCCCTGGCGGGGACCCAACTTGAGTACGCGCGTATAACCGCCGTTGCGGGTTGCAAAGCGCGGGGCAATTTCTTCGAACAAGCGCTTGTTCAGGCTGTTATCGCCCAGGCGCGAGGCCACCAGGCGTTGCGCATGAACTTTCTGCGCGTCGCTGCCTTCTGCGCTGTTGCGCGCGATCGTGATGAGGCGCTCGGCCTCGCTACGGATGGCAGCCGCTTTTGCGCGCGTGGTGCGCAGGCGCTCGTGGGTAAAGAATTGTTTGATAAGGTTTCGTCGCAGCGCGATGCTGGCGCCTTTGCTGCGTCCGAGTTTATAACCTGCTACTTGATGTCGCATTTCCAATTACTCCGCAGATATCGTGTCGTCCTTCAGGTAGCCCTTCTCGACCATCCTGATTCGTAGTTCGTCCAGGCTCTTTTCGCCAAAATTGCGGATGGACATGACGGCCGTATCGCCCTTTTCGAGCAGATCCAGGACGTCGCCCACCGTCGTGATCCCCGTGCGCTTCAATGAGTTGAAGACGCGCACCGAGAGGTCCAAGGCCTCTACCGGGGTTTCGGCCACTTCGCTGGTCAGGCGCGCGCCGCTGGGCATTTCACGTTCGATGGTCACGGTCAGCGTCTCTTCACTGATGCCGGCAACATAGCGCAAATGATCGATCAGGATCTTGGCGGCAGCGCTCAAGGCGCGTTCTGGGGCGTACGTTCCGTCCGTCCAGATTTCCAGGATCAACTTATCGTAATTCGTGCTCTGCCCCACACGGGCGGAGGTCACTTCCCAGTTGACGCGCTTGACCGGGCTGTAGATCGCATCCACCGGCAGTTCGCCGATGGGCATGTGCCCGCTGCGTTCATTGGCGGGGGAATACCCGCGCCCGCGCTCGACCGTGAATTCGAGGTCGAGTTTCGTCTTGTTATCGTCAACGGTAAACAGATAAAGTTCAGGGTTGACGATCTCGACTTCTGCCGGGGTAATGATGTCGGCGGCGGTCACTGTACCTTCGCCGCGCACCTCCAGGTGCATGCGCGTGCTGTCCACGCCATCCAGTTTGAGACGCAATTGCTTGACCTGCAACATCACCTGGATCACATCTTCGCGCACGCCCGGAATGTCGCTGAACTCATGCAACACATCCGCAATGCGGATCGAAGAAACAGCCGCGCCTTCCAGCGAGGAAAGCAGTACGCGCCGCAGGGCGTTGCCCAACGTCACACCGTAGCCGCGTTCCAGCGGGCTGATAACGAACTTGCCGTAGTTGCGAGCCTCTGCTTCGCGCTCGATCTTCGGCATTACCATATTCGTGATACCCGTCACGGTTCACCTCTCCCTGTCTAAACAGTACCTGTGCTGGCCGGTGAGGGGCACCAGCCAGCATCCAGCCAACCAACTAGCGTCGAGAGTAGTACTCAACGATCAACTGTTCGTTCAGGCTGCCGTCAATCTCAGCGCGCTCAGGCAACCGCTGGACAGTACCCGCCATCATTTTCATGTCGCGGGCCAACCAGGCAGGCGCAGTACGCGATTCAGCAATAGCGCCCAGGTCTTTGAAATAGGTCAAACCCTTCGAGCCTTCGCGAATGG
>JBMOMO010000304.1:0-6279 GCA_049324135.1 Chloroflexota bacterium | reverse complement strand
CCCTGTTGAGGGCGAATCCCGCCGCAACCGCGGTCGTGAGCGGCACCGCCGCGATCAGTCCCAGCGACCCGACCAGCGTGCGCACCACTTCCTCGGCCACGAAGGAGATGTTCACCAGGTAGCCGTACTCCCCGCGTCCCAGCGAAAACAGCAGCAGCATGGGAAGGGAGGCCCCGGCATAGGCCAGTACCAGCGTGTTAACGGTAGCCGCCACATGGTCCTGGCCGATGCGCATGGCAGAGGCGAACAGGGCGCGGAAGCCCATCCCCGGGTTGGCGTGGTGCAGTTCGAAGGTGGCCGAAGCCTGCGTGGTCACCAGGTCGTCCAGCACGCCCAGCGCGCCGATGATCATGCCGCCCAGCAGCAGCCCGCGCAGGTCAATGGGCGTATCCAGCATCTGCATCAGGAACATGGCGTTTTCGTCGCCCGCGCCGGTGAGACGGGCAAAGGCCACGACCAGCCAGGCCAGCGCGCCGGTCAGCACCAGCGCCGCGATCATGCTCAAGACCGCCGCGTGGGATTTCAGGGTCCAGCCATAGGTGAGGTAGAGCGTCACCGCCAGCAGGATGGCCGAGCCGATGATGCTGACGCGCACCGGGTCTTCGCCGATGAGAATATGCGGGATGATGTAACCGATGATGACGTACAGGCTGAAGGCCATGCTGAGCAGCGCGCCCAGCCCTTTCCAGCGGCTGATGAGCAGGATGGCGATCACGAAAGCGCTCAACAGCCACAGCAGCGGCCTGGCGCGGATGAAGTCCACGAAATAGGCGGTGATGACGCCGTCGGCGCGTTTGCCGAGCGTGACCAACACCGTATCCCCCGCTTGCAGGTAGGTATTTCCCGAAAGCACCTGGCGCTTGCCGTAGTCGATTTCCATCAGGATACCCTGGTATTCGCCCTCGGCGATCTCCACGCGCGCCAGTTGGTAGCGCTGGACGACGCCGCCCAGGTCGATCTCGCCGTCCTCGAAAATTTCCTTCACGCTGGCGCGCACGGTCTCAGAGCCATAGGCGGACATGGGCGCGACCGGCAGCTGCACCTGCGAGAAGTACGGCAGGAAGAGGAAGGCTGCCAGGACCAGCAGCAACAAGACCAGGGGGATTATGTTGAAAAGCGGGATCTTTTTCATGCCCCAATCATACCAGCGAAGGTAATGCGCAGCAGTACAATTACTGACAAAATATCGAACTTATCTTTACATGAGTCCTTAAGGAACTACCGTTGAAGTCGGAAATGTCATGTTCACGGGTAAATCACTTAGATTCCCAGATGAAATATTTACCAATTCAGAAGATACCCAACAATTTCCTGTGCCTGGAACATCTACTAACAACCATGAACTATCAGGTAATCTTTCGATGATTGAAATGGATTTACCGGATTGCAACAAATCCATAATTTCACTATTTATATTTGGCTCTGATCGACAATTCAATGAAGCAGTAGCATTTACTACACCCGAAGCTAATTCTGGTGGATATTCTTCGGGTACTGAACGGGCACAACGGAATCCTATACTCAAAGCCGATGAAGATGGGTACACACCGGAGCGATACGTTGTGCGTAATTCACTAACTGTAGAACTACTCCAGGCACCGCCTCTTATCACTCGCGCCCCTTTTTCATCTGGATTCTCTCGTCCATCATTTGTTCTATAAGGATATTCAACAAACAAACTACTTACCCACTCTCTAACATTCCCCGCCATATCGTAAACTCCATAAGGGCTTTTTCCATTTTCGTAAGAACCAACAGCAACTGTATCGTTTTTGTAGTTGTAGTAGTTAGCATTATTATGACTTATTTGATTCCCCCATGGATAAAGGCGACCATCTTCACCACGCGCAGCTTTTTCCCATTCAGGTTCAGTTGGCAGCCGTGCATCACGCCATGCGCAATAATCGACCGCCATATACCAATTTACATTGATAACAGGATATTCAAAATATTCTTGATTTCCATAATAACTCTTACGTGTATCTGATGAGTTTTTTTCAGGTATTTGGCAGTCACCTGCCTTAACACATTCAGAATATTGTTGATTTGTGACTTCGTATTTATCAATGTAAAACGCATCAACATGCTTACCCCGCTGTGGGTCTTCAGCAGCGGTTCCTTCGTTGTATCCCATAGTAAATAAACCTTCAGGGATAAAAATCATCTCTACGCCTTTGTTATCGATAATTGACTTTGGGAAAGGCGTTGATGTGCTTGTTATAGTTGGGGTCAATGTTGGCGTATAAGTCAACGTTGAAGTTGGCGTACTTGAAGATTTGACTATAGCTTGATATGTAGGTGTATCCGTGGGCGACACTGTTATTATATCAGTGGGTGTTAAGGTATGGATTAGTGCAGGATATGGAATAATATTCTGGAATAGTTTTACCGATGCTATTACCAATGCTATTACCAATGCTATTACAACAATTCTCAGCGTTTCAGTACCAATTTGAGTTTTGATTTCATTAACACCAGTGCTAATTGAAATAAAAAATTTCTGGAAAAGAGAAAAGACTTTTTCGAAAAGGCTGTCTTTTTTGTTAGTAACTGGTGGTTGAACCCCAAGTTGTTTTGCTCGAGTGGTTAGAGATTCTAATAACTTATCGTAACCATCACGTTTAAACATATCTACCCAAAGATATTTTTCTAAGCGGCTAGGAACATCGCACTTCTCTAAACGTGCGGGAATGATAAAGATGGATTTTTCTGGTTTCTCTTCAGCGATGTCAAGAGATTCATTTATCTCCCTGTGTACAAAACCGTCTCTTGTTATGGACCTTTGTGAGAGAAAAACAAGTACTACATCGGATTCCTTTATCGCTTTTGATATTTCTTCTTTGTAGTTTTGCCCTGCTACAAGTTTTTCTTCGTCTAACCATGCGTTTACTTTGTTAGTTATAAGACGCTCATATATGCCACGCACTTTTGGTTTATCCGCTGACGAGTGACAAAGGAATACTCGAAGGAGTCGTTTTTTAGCCATATACCATTCCTTCAAAGCGGTGGACTAGTGTTATGCTCCGCATGTCTTGCAATTCCCGCCCTGGCATGAACTACAGCCGCCTCCGCCCGCGCCGCTGACGGCGTGTCCGCCGCTTTGGGCGCAAAAGACGGACAACTTGCGCTTCACGTTTTCGCCGCCGCATTCCTGGCAGGCAAATGCCTTGTCCGCTTCGCTGAAGGAGCGCAGGACTTCGTATTCTTTTTTGCAGTCCAGGCAAACATATTCGTAGATAGGCATAGAACCTCACATTATGATTGGACTTCATCGGTAATCATTGTTTCCATGTCATTGCGAGCGTTTTTTCCCGAAGGACATCGGGACGATGTGCGAAGCAATCCCCTGTTAGCGGGCAAAACTGACCTTTGGGGGACTGCTTCGTCGGGCAAAAAACGCCCTCCTCGCAGTGACATCGTTATTACCGATAATGTCTATTTTTCATTCAAATCGGTCGCCACGGCGTCCAGTTGCGCCAGGATCTCCGGCACGCGGCCTACGGGCGTATCCACGCGAAACATGAAGGTGAAGCCGTCGCCCAGCGCCACGCGCATAGTGCGCCAGGCGGCCAGCCCCGGGGTGGGACGTCCCTGCGGCAGGAGGTTGACGGCCTGGCCCCATTGCGGGTGCCCGGCCTGGTAATCGGCCAGCAAGCCCATGGTCGAGGCCTGGAGCGGGAAGAGTCCGGCCGTGTTGACCCAACCGGCTTGGTTGTCCGGTTCGAGCAGGAAGCGCGCGAACAGCCAGGCGGCCAGTTGGGTCGCCTCGTCCGACTGGAACAGGATGTAGGACGAGCCGTACACCACCAGCGCATCCCCTTCGGGGCCGGGGAAGGGCAGCGCCGCCCAGTCGTCGCGGCTGCCAGCGGCGGCAAAGGCGCGCGCCAGGTCGGGCAGGTCTTCCAGGGCGGCGACGGCGAAGAGCGCCCGGCGTTCTACGAACTCCTGGAGCGGATATTCGCCCTGCCCCTGCCAGGCGCAGTTCTTCTCGGCCAGCCCCTTGACGAATTGCAGGGCGGCGATGTTGGGCTGGGTCAGGAAGCGAAACCCCTGCGCCTCCTGCGCGCCGCCGCCAAAGGCCAGCAGCCACGACAGGCCGGTGGCCCAGTGCGTGTCCACCAGCCAGCCGCCCGCGCCGTCGTTGTGCGGGTCTGCATCCGCGCGCATGGCCTGGTTGCCCGCGCAGGCCTGCCGCTCGAACGCATCGGCGTCGGCGGGCGGGGACTCGAAGCCCAGTTCCGCCGCCCAGGTCTGGTTGTACAGCAGGACGCGCGCCGTGCGCTGCGCCGGTACGCCCAGGCGTATCTCGCCCAGTTGGTCCTGCTCCCAGAAGACGGACGGGAAATCGGAGATGGCGGCGGCGCCCAGCCCGTACAGCGGATCGGCGACGTAGGGCGCCAGGTCTACGACCGCTTCCTGTGCGTGCCATTCGACGGCGTACTCCGGCAGGCCGATCACCAGGTCGGGGCGGTTGGGGCCATGCACGGCGGCGCTGGCCTGCTCGTACAGTTCCGCATAATTTTGCAAACTCTCGGCCCGCACCAGGACGCCCCACGGATTGGCGCGGTTGAACTCCTCGACCTGCGACTCGAACAAACTGGCGGCGGATGAGTCGAACCAGGGATACCAGACGTCGATCGTCAGGCCGATCAGCGCCTCTTCCGGGACCCCCAGCCTGCTGGCCGGGGCCGGGGTTTTCGTCGCGGCGGGAGGCGGGGCCGCCGTCCCCTGCGGCGTGGAGGCGGGCGTCGCGGTCGCGGCGGGAGGCTGGCAGGCCGCCAGCAGCAGGGCCAGCAGGAGCGAGAGGCGCAACCGGCGGGGCGTCATACCTGGATCAGGGAGAAGGGCACTGGCGTAAAGACCAGCAGGAACAGGAGGATGACGAAAACGGCCACCAGTTTCCGGCTGCGGTCGAGCGGGGTGATCTGGTCGAGCGTCTGGGCGTTGACCCGTCCCAGCCAGAACAGCAGCGCGGCCCACAGCCACCAGCCGTTCCAGGAGAAGCCCAGGTAGACCAGCAACCCGATCAGGTAGGGGAAGGCCTTGCGCGCGCGCTCGCCGAACAGGGCGTAGACCACATGCCCGCCGTCCAGGGTGCCGGCCGGGATCAGGTTCATGGCCGTCACCAGCAGCCCGGCCCAACCGGCAAAGGCGACCGGGTGGATGAACACGTCTGTGCCGCCGATGGGGGCGGGCTGCCCGGTGAAGAAGTAGCGCAGCCAGTACAGCGCCGGCGAGGCCCCGCCAAAGGTGGCCGGTTCGGGCAGCAACCTGCCGAACAGGGCGTATTTTGCCAGCAGGTAGACCACTGAGTTGCCCTCGATGAAACTGCTGGCCGAGGCTTCGACCCGGCCGAGTTGCGAGAGCGACAGCCCCAGCAGCAGGACGGGGATGGCGACGACCATACCGGCCAGCGGCCCGGCCACGCCGATGTCGAACAGGATGCGCTTGTTCTTGGGGACGCCCTTCATCAGGATGGCCGCGCCCATGGTGCCCAGCGGGCTGAAGGGCAGGGGGATGAAGTAGGGCAGGGTGGCGGGGGTCTTGTGGTAGCGGCTGACCAGGTAATGCCCGAACTCGTGCGCCAGCAGGATGCCCAGCATGGACAGCGCGAAGGGCCAGCCGGTGAGGATGCCCTTGAGCAGCGCCAGCATCTGACCGGGCGCGTCGGCGGGCAGGGGGCCTTGGGGCGTTGCGCCCGCCAGCATGACGCTGAACACGGTGAGGAGGAACAGGACGGCGTTGACCCACGGGTTGGCCGGCTTTTGGGCGGCCGGGGTGGCCGTCAGGTAGATGACCGGCTGCCCTCCTTCGAGGCGGAAGAGGGGCGTGAGTCCGTGCGGGGAAACGGAGGCAGCCAACCGGTCGTAGGCCGAGGCGGGATCGTCGTCCAGCAGGCGGCCGCGATAGCGCAGGAGGGGGCCCCTGGCGGGGTCGAGCGCGGTCACGTCGTCGATGTGGAAGACGCGCGAGACCAGGGCGGTGAGGATTTCGGTTTCGGGAAGGGGCATGGAACACCTGTAATACAAAGTAAGGCGGGAGTGGATGGGGGTCGAACCCACCGCGGCCCGCAACGCGACCCGCCGCCGGTTTTGAAGACCGGGAAGCCCACCGGGACCTAACCACTCCCGGCGCAAGGATACCCGAAGGCGCGAGGATTGGCAAGGACGGGAATCGAACTTGTCCGTAAGGTTGGTCCCCGGGAATTGCCGCGATCCTGTACACGGACACTTGCACCGCACTCCCACTCCGCTGCACTTCGGGGACTTTGTGCGTTTG
>JBMOMO010000303.1:0-6342 GCA_049324135.1 Chloroflexota bacterium | reverse complement strand
TGCTCTTGAGAATCTATCCTGGACATTCGCCAGGACATTCACAACCGCGAAGATTTGTAGCGCGAAATTTATTTCGCTTTTGGTTGCCTGCCTGTCGGCAGACAGGCGGAATGAATTCCGCGCTACGGATTATCGTAAATATCGTGCTTTCCGATTTTGCGAAATTCAAAGATTATTTCCCCGTTTTCTTCGTTTCGCTGGAATGTAAAAACGTAGCCTGTAGTTATATGACCTTCCCAAATACCAGAAAAACCCTTCATCGGCTTAATTCGCAATGAAGGGTGGTAAGGATAACGCGGATTGTCTCTGAATAACTTGAATTTTTCTTTAGCGGCTTCGCGTATTTCTTCAGGCAATCCATCCAAGCATTTTCGAAACGTAGGTGACATCCTGAATTTCATAAACTTCCCAAACCGAAACTACAGGCTGTCAATAAAATCATCTAAATTGTCGAACTCTTCATAATTACCAGAGCGCAATTCCTGTTCTGCCTGAACTTCTCCATTGAGCCATTCTGGTTCCCAAAACCATGTTTGGGTTGGGTCAATTTCTACCAAAGTTTTTGTGATGGGATTAAATGCGTACATGGTCTTAATAGTATCGCTTTGTTCCCTGCTAATCTTGAATGTTTCAGTAGAAGTTTTAGTTGAGAACATTTTTCCAATACCATACAAAACTTTTTGAGTAAATCCAATATCCGATTGGCTGATATTCATAATCGTCATTTTGGTTCGTCCTTGCTTTTTTCAATTTTCTCGCTGTACTTGGCAACATTACCAGAAATGACATCAGCAAACTTTACCATATTTTCGGGAGCAATAACAATTTTTGCCACAGGCTTTATTATCAGTTCTTCGGGCATTTTTTCTATGTCAAGTTCCATGATAGGAGACATTTCGCCAAAAACAAGGAAAAATTCACTTCCAGCGTGAGTAATGTAAAGATTATTCGCATAAATGGTCGGAATGTTTGCGGAATCTCCCCAAACAAGCCTAATTGCTACACTTTCTGGCAAATCCTTTTTGTTTAGTTTTTTAGTAGCCACTTTAATACCTCGCGTGAAATTTTGCTTTATACTGATTATATACCAGATAGATTAAAAACGGGCTAATTATGGTCGGCAGGGCAGTTGCCCATCCTGCAGGGCGCTTTTTTGTTTGGAAAACGCGATCCGCTCCGCGAAAGGGAAAAAAACGGCCAAAGGTCACACGCGAGAAAATGGAGCGCCTGCCTGGGGAGGCGGTCCTCGCGGTTTCGTTGCCAGGCGGCTTGCGGCGGCGTATCATCCGCCTCGAGCCTCGGACAGCGGCGGCTGTCCCTGCGCTGTTTGCCGTCCACGCGCTGCGTCGATCCTTGATGGGTTTGTTTGCGCTTGGCGCTATGGACGATTGACTTTGAAACACGAAATGGTTATACTGAACGGCAAAGAAAGGTATAACCAATGGCGACTACTGTAAAGACCGCTATCTCCATTCAAAAATCGCTCTTCGAGCAGGCTGAAAGCCTTGCCCAACAACTCAAGATGTCCCGCAGTCACCTTTTTGGATTGGCGATCGAGACGTTTGTCAAAAACCACCAAAACCAAATGTTGCTGGATGAAATCAACCAGGCGTATTCTGATGAACCTGATACAACAGAAACCGTTCGTCTCTCCAAAATGCGCAAGTCGCATCGTAAGTTAGTAGAGAACGAATGGTAATCAGCCAAGGCGACCTCTATTGGATTGAATTGGAGGCGCCATCTGGTTCAGAGCCTGGGTATAGTCACCCACATGTAGTGGTGCAGAACAATGTGTTCAACGCCAGCAAAATCAACACGGTCATCGTTTGTGCGTTGACTTCGAACGTGAAGCGAGCACAAGCGCCCGGCAATGTTTTATTGGAACAGGGTGAAGGGAATTTACCCAAACAAAGCGTCGTTCTAGTTTCCCAGGTTTTCACTGTGGGCAAGTCACAACTTGGGGAATTTATCGGAAGATTATCAGGGCATAGGGTTAATCAAATTTTGGCAGGCATTTCCCTGCTGACAGAACCCCGTAATCTCGAATAAAAGCAGGGCGGCGGCGGTTATTGTAAGTGAAGCCCTCCGCGTCAGGTGATGACCTGGTTTTTGCCGTTGGTCTTTGCGATGACCAGGTTCCCCTCGGCATAGCGGATCAGCATGTCGAGTTCCTGCTCGATGTCTCCCTGCATCACCGCTTCTGCCACGCCAACGCTGACCGTGGCGCGGATGCCGGCCGGGCGGGCTTTTTCGAGCGCCGCCCTGAGTTTTTCGCCGACCGCCACCCCGCCTTGCGCGGTCGTATCCGGGAGCAGGGCGACGAACTCGTCCCCGCCGTAACGGGCCAGGAGGTCTGATTGCCGTAACGTGGATTGCAGGATGCCCGCAACGGCTTTGAGCAATCCATCCCCTTTTTGCCGCCCGTGCAGTTCGTTGACTTCCTTGAAGTTATCGATTTCGATGGCCAGGACCGTGACCGGCGTCCGGCTGCGCTTGGAGAGATGCGCCAACTGCTTCGCCATGACAAAGAATCCGCGTTGGTTCAACAGGCCGGACAAAGCGTCGAGCATGGCTTGTTGCGCCAGTAATTTGTTCTGTTCCTGTAGGTGTTGCAGGGTCTCGCCGACCAACTCCAGTTCGGGCGTCTCTTCCCCGTGTTCGTGCAAGGCTTCTTTGAACGCCTCTATGTTGGTTTCTTCGATTTTCTTCTCCCCGGGGGGCGCTCCGTCCGTCAAGGGGCGAAAGGTGTGGAAGAGGGTGCGCAGGGCGGGGTGGAGTTTGTACGATTCCAGGCGATAGGCGATGACGAAGGCGTTGGAAATCGTCTGGTCGGCTTGCCATTGTTCGAGCAGGGTTTGTACCTGCTGCGCCCGGTTCTCGAGTTCTTCGCGCACGAGTTTGGGATCGTCGAAGGCCTCCGGCAATTCCTGTTTGTCGGAAAGCGTTTTGAGTTTTTCCCAGTACGCAAGATGCGCCCGGTCCTCGTCCGCCAGGCTTTTCCAGAAATTGCCCAGCGCCGGGGTATTGGCCGAGTCGGCCAGGTTGGTGTAGATGGCGGCAGCCGTGTCGTCGATACGGATGCACAGATCGAGGATCGCGGCCAGGTCCTTGGATTTCTTCATGTTAAAAGTATAGCATCAAAGCCATGAAAAAATCGTACTATTTTTCGATAAAAAAATAGACTCCTGGAAAGGAGTCTATCTGGTCGGGGCGAGAGGATTCGAACCTCCGACCTCTTGCACCCCATGCAAGCGCGCTAGCCGGACTGCGCCACGCCCCGATTGGCAGGCGGTATTATAGCCGCATTCACGGATTCTGGCAATGAAAATGCGGGACAAAAAGAGTGACAGTCACCCTGCCAGAAGGTGACTGTCACTGCGGGTGGTTATGCCGTTTTGTTGGGTTTGCGGCGCACCGCTTTGACGACCAGCCAGACCAGCAGGATGGGAGGGGCCAGCACGGGCAGGACCGCCACGAAGAGCCAGATGGCGAATTCGACGATGCCCTGGTATGCGCCTACCAACGTTTCGGTGGCGTCTTCCAGCGTGTCGCTGGGAGTCCAGGGAGCAGGCGTGGGGGTGGGGGTCGGCGTAGCAGGCTCGATCTCCGGCAATTGAGGCGAGACGGTGACGGTGATGGTCGAGAAGGCCGAGCGGTCGGTGAGATAATTCATGCGGCCTTTGACTTCCTCGATCTGGGCTTCGATGGCAGCCAGTTCCTGGTTGATGCGCAGGGCCTCGTCTACGGTCTTGGCGTCTTCGAGGAAGGACTTGATGCGTTCCTGCGTGGCCTCCAGGTTACGCAGGCGGGACTCCAGGTCCACGAACTGGTCGGTGACGTCCTCGCCGGAGGCGGTTTCGTCCAAGACCTGAAGCGACAGGTCGCGGATGCGGCGCAGGCTGACCTCGAACTGGCCGACCGGCACGCCCATCGTGATGGAAGCGTATTTGTAGTTTTCCCCGTAATATTCCTGGAACCAGATGCGCGAACTGACGATGTACCCGCCCGCGTCGCCGACGACCTGCGTCAGGCGGTCGATGGCGACGTCGCTATCTTCCACCAGCACGCTGACTTCGGCGTTCTTGATGATCATGCGCTCCACGTAAGCGGGCTGCCCTGGGGCGTTTTCTGTGTCCGGCACGGTCTGGTAGACCACGCCGGCGGTAGGCAGGGCGGCCCGTTGGGCTTCCGCTTCGGGCATGGCTGGTTCTTCGGCGGCCATGCCCATATCGAAGCCGGGCAAAACCGGCGCTTCGGTCGCTGCGGGCGCCTCGATTGCTGCGGGGGCTTCTGTTGCGGCGCTGGCGCAAGCAGCCAGGAAGGCCAGCGCGACGGCGAGCAAGGATACAAGGGCGAACAGTTTGGTTTTCATCATTCTCCTCCGGGAAAGTGGTTTTCGGCGTTACAGGCAAGACGCCGGGGAGGAGAATTTTGTTCCCCCAAAAAGCCTATCCCTTCTTGTATGTGTGGTGGATGCCCTGGTTGTCGCTGGCGTGCATGGCTGCGGTCATTTCTTTTGCCATCGCAATGCCGTGACGGTATTGGAACGGCCACATACTTTGCAAATGGAAGAAAGCCACCCTGTCATTGTCCCCCAAGATATGGTCGAGGTCCGGCTGCATATTCGGCATGGCGCTCAAGTCGCCATTGATGAAGGTGATGCCGCGTTCTTCAGTCGGCATTTGTAAATACGCCAAAAGGTCGCGCATGGTGCTGCCCTCGGGCAAACTGACCTTGGGATTGGCAAAACTGCCTTTATTGGCCTGGCCGCCATACTGCGACAGGCCGCCGTACAACCAGACATCCAGAACAATGTTACCCATCTAGCCTCCTCCAATTGGTGGAAATATTCCTACCTCGTCCCCATCCTTAAGGGTAAATTCGAACTCTCGTATGATCCCATTGACGAACATGACCTTGGTCTCCTGGGCTGGGATGTTCAATTGCTCGATCAATTGCTGCAAGGTCGCATGTTCGGGCATTTCGATTGTAAAAGGTGCGCCGGCCCGCTCGCTTTGGCCGTAGCGGGTCAGCGTCGCGTAGAGTTTTACCGTCACCTGCATGGTCGTCCCTCACGGGCAGCGGATGATATTTTGCGCCCACAGGCAATCCGCGCAGGAAGGGTTCCAGCCCCAGCAGCCTTCGTTATTGGCGCGCAGGTCGCAAGTATCGCGCAGGTCGCAGTCCGGGCAGGACGGGAAGTGGAAGACTTTCACATCGCTGCGGAAGCGGACGTAATCCTCGCTCATCCAAATATCCGCCAGGGACTGCTGGTTCACATTGCCAAGTATATACCGTTCCACCTGTTTTTTGAATCCATCGATAGCGTAATAACTGTAGTTGTGGGAGAGCGCATAACAGGGGGAAACGCCGCCATCCCAACCGACGACAATGGCATGGTCCTGGACGAACTTGCAGCGTCGCTCCGCGCCCCAGTGCATGCGCGGCAGTTCCTGCGTCGCCCACGAGACCCAGGCGTCCAGTTTCAGCGCCCAACCGCTGGCCTTGAAAGGCGGCACCGGTTCGTACCCGTAGAGGACTTCTTCACGCAATTCTTCGGTGTAAGGCAGGACGTTGCTCACCAACAGGCGAGAGACGTTCAGTTCGGTTGCCATTTTGACGAGATCATCCATTTCGTTGACGTTGCTGCGCATGGCGACGAATTCTATCCCAATGGCGGGATACAGGGAATGGAGTTGGCGCTTGGCTTCGTTCAAACCGCGCATGTGGTCGAGCACCTGGGCCAGCATGGCCCCGCGCACGCCTGCGTACGTTTCCGGTTTGCCGCCGTCAATCGAGACGGTGACGCGGTCCACGCCCAGTTTGACCAGTTGCCTCGCCATGTTGGGGTCGAGCAGCAGGCCATTGGTCCCAAGCGTGACCGCCAGGTCGCGTTTGCGCATGGCTTCGATCATGTCCAGGATGCGCGGCTGGGTCAGCGGCTCCCCAAAACTGGTGAAGACCACCCGTTTCAGGTCGGGCAGGTCGTCCAGGCTGTCCACGATGCGCTGGAAAGTGGACTTGGACATGTGCTGGTTGGGGTCTCCCCAGGTATTGCGAATGCAAGTGCGGCATTCCAGGTTGCAGGCAGTGGTCGGCTCGATGTATAGTTTCTGGACATCGGGGAGGCGGGGATGAAGGATCAGTTCCCCATTGCGCTCATTCAGCCAGTACTCTGCTTGCGGGTCGATGCGCCTGCGCTCCAGGAAATCGGCAGGCAGGTCCAGTCCCTGCCCATTGGTCGTCTTTACTCTCGGCATCTCTTCACCTATAAAAATTAAAGGGACAGGGCAGAAACTCTGCCCTGTCTGTCGTCGGATCAAGGTTTCTTACAACTCGCCG
>JBMOMO010000302.1:0-6354 GCA_049324135.1 Chloroflexota bacterium | reverse complement strand
CCCTCAAGTCCAGCAGGAAGTGTTTCGGTTGTTAATTGACCACGTCGTTGTCGGAGAAAATGAGATCGTGATCAAGCACATCGTTCCGACTGACGATGATTGTCGTTTGAAACCAGGACGTAGATGTACACAGATAAAAAGGATTGGGCTCGATAAACGCAGCGAAGACCTTGCAGGAAAGGCGAATTGGCGCAAATACGAACCTTGTTCATCTACCATCAAGATTCATCTGTGTTTATCTGTGGTTTGAAAATGGGTTTCCGAACGCTCTCAATAACAGAAATCCATTGCAACGCGGGATGAAATCCCGCGTTACGCTGAGGAGAGAACATGCCCATTCATTTCGGCACCGACGGCTGGAGAGCCGTCATTTCGGATACGTTCACATACAGCAACCTGCGCATGGTGGCGCAAGCCATCGCGGACGCGGTCGCCTCGGAGCATTGGGACAAGTCCGGGAACGGCGGGCAGGATGGGGGCGCGCGCAAGATCGTGGTCGGTTTCGACACGCGCTTCCTCTCGGACCGCTACGCCGGGGAAGTGGCGCGCGTCCTGTCGGCCAACGGCTTCACCGTCCTGCTGGCGCAATCCGACGCGCCCACGCCGTCCATTTCGTACGCAGTCAAGCATCACCAGGCCGTGGCCGGCGTGATGATCACCGCCTCGCACAACGCCCCGCGCTACAACGGCGTCAAACTGAAGGGCGCGTTCGGCGGCTCGGCGCTGCCCGAACAATGCCGCCGGGTGGAAGTGTACATCAACGACAACGAAGAGCGCGCGCGCGGCCCCAACCTGATGGATTTCGACCAGGCGCGCGCGTTGGGCCTGATCCAGAAGTTCAACCCGCTGCCGTCCTATTTCGAGCACCTGCGCACGCTCATCGACACGGACGCCATCGCCGACGAGCCGCAGCGCTTCGTGGTGGATTCGATGTACGGCTCCGGGCGCGGCGTGATCAAAGCGTTCTTGCAGGGTACGGGCTGCGAGGTAGCCGAGATCCGCGGCGAGATGAACCCCGGCTTCGGCGGCGTGCACCCCGAACCGATCGGCAAATACCTGGGGCCGCTGGCTTCGGCCATCAGTTCGGGGATGGGAAATTTCGGCGTCTGCACCGACGGCGACGCCGACCGCATCGGCGCGATGGACGAGCGCGGCAACTTCGTGGACCCGCACAAGATCATGGCGCTGGCGCTCCAATACCTGGTGGAGAAGCGCGGCATGGACGGCGCGGTGGTGCGCACGGTCTCGACCACGCGCATGATCGACCGGCTGGCAAAACGCTACGGCCTGACGCTGTACGAGACGCCGGTGGGGTTCAACCACATTGCCGATTACATGATGAGCGAAAACGTGCTGATCGGCGGCGAGGAATCGGGCGGCATCTCGTTCAAGGGACACATCCCCGAAGGCGACGGCCCCGTGATGGGGCTGCTGCTGGTGGAGATGATCGCCTCATCCAAGAAGACGCTGCACGAACTGGTCAACGACCTGCTGGCAGACGTGGGGCCGGCCTTCTACGAGCGCACCGACCTGCGCCTGAGCCGCCCGGTAGCCAAGGCCGAGATGACCCAGTTCCTCACCGAGCAGGCCCCGGCTGGGATCGGAGGCGAGAAAGTCAGCGAGATCAGCCAGCGCGACGGCGTCAAATACATCATGGCCGACGATTCGTGGCTGCTCATCCGCCCGTCCGGCACGGAACCGGTGCTGCGCGTCTACGCCGAAGGGCGCACGCCGGAAATGGTCAAGGCGCTGCTGGGCTACGGCGAGCAGGTTGCAAAAACCGTCGTTTAGGCGCTCATGGAAAACGAATACCTGCCCCAACGCGCGATGAGCATCCACGCCCATCCCGACGACCAGGAGTTCACCGTCGCCGGGACGCTGGCGAAATGGGCCCGGCAAGGCTGCCAGGTCATTTCGGTTATCCTGACCAGCGGCGAGGCCGGATCGAACGACCCGGCGCATGACGCCGCCTACAAGCCGACCCTGGCGCGCATCCGCGAGGAGGAACAGCGCGCCGCAAACGCCCTGCTCGGCGTCGCCGAAACGATCTTCCTGCGCCAGCCGGACGGCGAACTGGAGCCGACCCTCCCCCTGCGCAAGGAGATCACCAAACTGATCCGCCGCTACCGGCCCGATGCGGTCGTCACCGGCGACCCGCAGGCGGTCTTCTACGGCAACGGCTATATCAACCATCCCGACCACCGCGCGGCGGCGCAAGCGGCAACCTACGCCGTGTTCCCGTCCGCGGGCAGCCGCCTGCTGTTTGCGGACCTGCTGGCGGAGGGATACGAACCGCACAACGTCAAACGCCTGTACCTGCACGGCCCCGAAAAGCCCGATACCTGGGTGGACGTCACCGCAACGCTGGAGGTCAAAATCGCCGCCTTGCGGAAGCACGCCAGCCAGTTGGGCGACTGGGACCCGGAGAAGATGCTGCGCGAGTGGGCGCAGGAAGAAGGCAAGGAAAAAGGCATCCCCTACGCCGAGGCTTACAAGGTAATGGTTTTGGAAGGAGAGGAAGAGGGGAAACCGGAGAATTGAGGTTAGTACAGGATTACATAAATTCGTTCCGCTTCCCATCCGCGAATTTCGCTAATCTACGCGAAAAAATTAGCGAAATTCGCGTAAATTCGCGGATGAACCGACTGCTAACATGGAACGGAATTACGAAATGCTGTACTTAGATTGCATAACAACAAAGGGCGCATCCATTCCAGGACGCGCCCTTTCGCTTTCAGGGAAAAACCAATTACCAGGAGCCGCTCAACCAGCCGCGCAGTTCCATGGCCTGCACCACGCGCGTGATGGCCACCATATAAGCCGCATCGCGCATGTAGACCTTTTCCTTCTCGCTCATATCCAGCACGGCGTGGAAGGCATCCGTCATCTTCTCGTCCAGTTTTTCGAGCACTTCCTTCTTCGACCAGTAGAAGTTCATGTCGTTCTGCACCTGCTCGAAGTAGGAAGTGGTGACGCCGCCCGCGTTGCACAGGAAGTCGGGGATGTCGAAGATGCCGTTGGCCTTGAAGAACTCGTCCGCTTCGGGCGTGCAGGGACCGTTGGCGCCTTCGGCCACGATCTTCACCCGGCTTGACATTTGTTTGACCGTCTCGGCGTTGACGTGCCCTTCGATGGCAGCCGGGATCAGCACGTCGGCTTCCTTGGTGATCCAGGCGTCGCCGTCCTCGATGAGGTAGCCGGCCCCTTTGGCCTTGGCCTGGTCCACTGTGCCGTATTGGTCGGTGATGGACAACAGGAAGTGCGGGTCGACACCGTCCTTGTGGCTGTAGGTGTAGGCCTTCTTGTCGTGGCGGTCCCAGCAGGAGACGCAGGCCACTTTGCCGCCCAGCATTTCGACGAAGCCGATGGCCGCGTACTGCGAGACGTTGCCGAAGCCTTCCAGCGCCGCCACCGACCTGGCCGGGTCCATCTTGAGGTGCTTCATCGCTTCGCGCACAGTGTAGATTACGCCGTAGCCGGTGGCTTCGGTGCGACCTTGCGAGCCGCCGCCGCCCAGCGGCTTGCCGGTGAACACGCCGGGGGTGTACTGCCCCACCAAGCGCGAATACTCGTCCATCATCCAGCCCATCATCTGGGGAGTGGTGCCAACGTCCGGGGCGGGTACGTCCTGGCGCGGGCCGATGTTGCGCCACATGACCTGCACCCAGCCGCGGCACAACTGTTCCTTTTCATTGGTCGAGAGCGTGGCGGGGTCCACGATGATGCCGCCCTTGCCGCCGCCCAGCGGGATGTCGGCCACGGCGCATTTCCAGGTCATCCAGGTAGCCAGCGCGCGCACCGTGTCCATCGTCTCCGACGGGTGGAAGCGGATGCCGCCCTTGTTGGGGCCGCGCGCGTCGTTGTGCTGTACGCGGAAGCCCTGGAATACCCTAAGTGAGCCATCGTCCATGCGCACCGGGATGCGGAAGGAATACTCGCGCTGCGGCCAGCGCAGCACCTCGGCGATATCGGGCGCCAGGTTGAGTTGCTTGGCGACGCCATCGAATTGTTCCTGCGCCATTTCAAAAGCGTTGATCTGTCCAGACATTATTTTCTCCTGAGATATGGTAAGGATTAGACTTTATCGGCAACGGATTCTCTTTGATCCCATCCGCAGATTACGCGGATTTCGCCGATTTTCTTTTTGATTTTTCCAAATCTGCTCAATCTGCGACACAGCGTCCCCTTTGGGGATCTGCGGATTAAGTCCGATAATGTCTATTCAAAATATAAGCGGGCATCCCGGTCTGGGGCCCGCTTTATTCCTCGAATATGGCACATACAGGGATCATATTGGGCACATGCCTTTCTGTTGTGCACTTTAACCTTACATGAGAATTTGTTTATCGTCAATATGAAAGGTATCACCACTTTGTCGGACAAAACTACCCGCCCAATTGCCGCTCCAGTTCGGCGCGCACCACGCCCGGGTTGGCCTTGCCGGCCGCCTTGCGCATCACCTGGCCGAACAGCCAGTTGGCTACCGTCTCCTTGCCGGCCTTGAAACTGGCGACTTCGCCCGGGTTTTCGTCCAGCGCCTGGCGGACGAGGTCGGCGATGAAGGCGGCATCCGAGACCTGCTGGAGGCCGCGCGCGGCGACGATCTCGGCTGCGCCCTTGCCGCCCTGGAACATTTCAGACAGGACGGCCTTGCCGCTGGATTGGTTGATCTCGCCCGCCGCCACCAGCCCGACCAACTCTGCCAGCGCTTCGGGACTGACCCTGAGGCCTGCTACCCCCTGCGGGGACGATGCCGTTATACCGGCCTGGTTCATCAACCCGAACAGTTCGCCGGTCATCCAGTTGGCGATGGATTTTGGATTGACGCTGTTGGATTTACAGTTGACAGCCTGTTCGAAGTAGTCGGCGACGGCTTTTTCGTCCGTCAGCAGGCGGGCGTCGTAGCCGGTGAGGCCGTATTGTTCGACGAAGCGCCGCTGGCGCGCGCGCGGCAACTCGGGCAGGTCCGCGCGGATACGTTCCAGCCAGGAATCGGCTATCGATAACGGAGGCAGGTCGGGTTCGGGGAAGTAGCGGTAGTCGTGCGCGTCCTCTTTGCTGCGCTGCGACCAGGTGGTCCCGCTGGCGTCGTCCCAGCCCAGGGTCTCCTGTTCCACCGTCCCGCCCGCTTCGAGCAGCCTGGCCTGCCGTTCGATCTCGAAGGCCGAGGCGCGCTCGAGGGCGCGGAAGGAGTTGAGGTTCTTGATCTCGACGCGCGTGTTGAAAACGTCCGTCCCCAAGGGGCGCACCGAGATGTTGGCTTCGAAGCGGATGACGCCCTTTTCCATGTCGCCGGAGTTGACTTCGAGGGCGCGCAGGATGGCGCGCAGGGCTTCGGCGTAGGCGCGGGCTTCTTCGACCGAGCGCATGTCGGGTTCGGAGACGATTTCGAGCAGCGGCACGCCGGCGCGATTCAAATCCAACAGGCTGTATGGACGAGGGCGAGCCTCGTCCCTACCCTCGACATGCGTCAATTTGCCGGTGTCTTCTTCCAGGTGTACGCGCCGCACGCGGATGGTCTTTTCGCCGGAGGCGGTTTCGATGACCAGCCGGCCATGCTCGGCCAGCGGCTGTTCGTATTGGGAGATCTGGTAGCCTTTGGGCAGGTCGGGATAGAAGTAGTTCTTGCGGGCGAAGACGCTGACGGGGTTGACCGCGCATTCGAGCGCCAGCGCCACGCGCAGCCCGTATTCCACGGCCCTCTGGTTGACGACCGGCAGGCTGCCGGGCATGCCGGCGCAAACGGGACAGACGGCAGTGTTGGGCGGGGCGGAGACCGAGTCGACTACCGGGCAACTGCAAAACATCTTCGATTGCGTGCGCAGTTCGGCGTGGACTTCGAGTCCGATGACGGGTTGGTAGGTTTTCATGGTTGGCTGTAGGGCGGGTGGGTTCATGGGCATATTCGTGTTTCCGCCGCTATTATACCTTGCCCGCGCTGCCTTTGCGTCGAGGGGCGAGGCGGAGGGGACGTGGCGCGCGGTGCGTGATGCGTAAAACGTGATGCGTAATGCGTAAAACGTAATGCGTAATGTGTGAGGCGCGAGGCGTGGAGGCGGGGCGCGGTGCGAGGGAAGCGATTGGCATCGTTTTCACAGGGCAATCCTATAAGTGGTTCGCGTTACGAAGTAACTGATTGGAGTTATTTCATAACTAATTCATGTTACGAAGTAACTGATTAGAGTTACTTAGTAAGTCAATTGCGTTACGAAGTAACTGATTGGAGTTATTTAGTAAGTCAATTATGTTACTAAGTAACTGATTGGAGTTACTAAGTAAGTCAATCATGTTACGAAGTAACTGGTTGAAGTTACTTCGTAAGTCGATTATGTTACGAAGTAACTCATTGGAGTT
>JBMOMO010000301.1:0-6362 GCA_049324135.1 Chloroflexota bacterium | reverse complement strand
CGGCTGACGGCAACGCCCCCAATTGTTCCGGGCTGGAAGCGCGCTGGATGGCCGAATGTGCGCTGGCGTCTCACAGGATGAAGATGTCCCTGAAGGAAGCCAACGACCGGGTCCTGGAATTGCTGCCCAGGTATGAGCATGTCTTCACCCAGGACGGCAACCCCGGCCTGCCCTTCGACCAGGTATACGATTTGCAGACCATCCAACCGAAGGATTTCTGGCTCGCAATGTACGAGGAAGTCAAAACGGAATTGAAAGATATGGGTTTAAAGGTATAGCCCTGCCACAGGTATCCCAGGGCGGCGCGCCCTGATATCGAGTCAAACCCTAATTCCCCAAGGAGGAACTCCCCCATGACTCTCCCAGTAATGATCGTCATCAACCTTTTGATCGTGGTCATCCTCGGCCTGCTTGCCAAGTTCGTCAAGGTCGGCGCAGAGGAAGAAGGCAAAGGCGGCTGGAATTTCAACTTCACCACCTCTGACCTGATCATCCTGGCCGTGATCGGCGCCATTGCCGGCGTCGTCAACACCGGCACCGGCATCGCCTGGGCGGCCGCCAACTCGGCCGGCGGCCCGCTGGCCGGCGCGGCCCTGCAAGGCGCGTTCATGTGGGCCTACCTGCTGGCCTACTACCTGGTGCGCAAGCCGGGCGCCATGCTGATCGTCGGCCTGCTCGAGACCGGCATGGAAGCCTTGCTGGGCAACCCCTCCGGCGTAGCCACGCTGGGCTGGGGCCTCACCCAGGGCATCGCCGCTGAGATGGTGATGGCCATGTGCAATTACAGCAAATTCGGCTGGTGGGCTTTCCTGCTGGCCGGGATGGCCACCTCGCAATTCGGCACGGTCTGGACCGCCTGGCTCTTTGGCTGGGACAGCACCCCCGAAGTCGTCGGCCAGTACTGGATGGCGACCCCCATCAACATGATCTCCGGCGCGGTCTTCTCCGGCCTGCTCGGCTGGTGGCTCGGCAAGATGGTCGAGCGCACTGGCCTCGTCCGCGCGACGCGCAAGTAACGAACCGTTGCAAGGTGACAGTCGCTTTCGGAAACGACTGTCACCTTGCCATACAGAGACCGGATTGCAATTTTTCTCCTCCCCATTTTCCATTAAGATTACATTGTGACCACCGCCGCTCCCTCCCGCGAAGAACCCATCCTCCAATTCCAGCGCGTGACCTACACCCACTACGGGAAGACCGCGCCCGCCCTGACGGAAGTCAACCTGACCGTCCGGCGCGGCTCGTTCACCCTGCTGGTCGGGCCGTCCGGCTCTGGCAAGTCCACGCTGTGCCAGATGTTGAACGGCATCATCCCGCACGTGCTGGGCGGCAACATGAGCGGCAAGATCACTGTGGACGGCCAGGACCTCTCCAAAACGCAGGTGCAGAACCTGGCCTCCTCGGTCGGCCTGCTGTTCCAGGACCCGGAATGGATGTTCGCTACCCTGCAGGTCGAAGACGAAGTCGCCTTCGGGCCGGAAAACCTGCGCGTGCCGCCAGCCGAGATCAGGGAATACGTGGACGAGGCCCTCAACTACGTCGGCCTGATGCCGCTGCGCAAGAACCTGGTGTGGGCGCTTTCGGGCGGGCAGGTGCAAAAACTGGGGCTGGCGGCCGTGCTGGCCATGCAGACCCCGCTCATCGTCCTGGACGAGCCGACCGCCAACCTCGACCCGGCCACCACCCACGCCGTCCACGAGTTGATCCTGCGCCTGCGCCGCGACGGCAAGACCATCATCCTGGTGACCAAAGACCTGGACGAGTTCATCGCCGAAGCGGACGACGTCATCCTCCTATCGGACGGGCGCGTGCTGGCGCAAGCCTCGCCGCGCGACATGGTCGAGAAGCACGGCGCGCTCATGCTGGACCTGGGGGTCTGGCTGCCGGAACCGACGGAAATCGGCCTGCGCCTGAAACGGGACGGCCGGCTGGAAGGCAAGCCGGTCCCGCTGACGGTAGAGGAGGCCGCTGGAACGCTGGCAGGCGCCTCGTTCAGGCAAGAAGCGAAGCGGAAGGGGCAGGTGGCGCTCGGCGATGTCCTGGTGCGCGCGGAGAATGTCCGCTTTTCGTACAACAAACGCAGCCAGGCGCTGCTGGGCGTCTCGTTCGACCTCCGGCAGGGCGAGATGGCGGCTATCGTCGGGCAGAACGGCGCCGGCAAGAGCACGCTCTCGAAACTGCTGGTGGGACTGCTCAAACCCTCCGGCGGTGAACTGACCCTGTTTGGCCGCAAGGCGCGCCAGTGGCAGGTGCAGGACCTGGCCAACGACGTGGCGCTGGTCTTCCAAAACCCCGAACACCAGTTCCTGAGCGACACCGTGCGCGAGGAACTGGAATACAGCCTGCTGGCGCAGGGCATCGACGACCCGCGCGAGGTGGACCGCCGCGTCCAGTCCATGCTGGAACGGCTGGAGATCAGCGAGTCAGCCGAGAGCCACCCGTTCTCGTTGAGCGCGGGCAGCAAGCGCCGCCTGGGGGTAGCCACTATGCTGGTGGGCGGGCGCGCGCGCCTGCTGATCGTGGACGAGCCAACCTACGGGCAGGACAAACGCCTGACCGAACGCCTGATGGAATTGATCAATTACCTGCGCCGCGAGGGCATCACCGTGCTGATGATCACCCACGACATGCGCCTGGTGGACGCGCACATCGAACGCGCCATCGTGATGGCCAACGGCGAGAAGATCTTCGACGGCGCGCCCGACAAATTGTTCCAGGAACCCAAGACCATCGAACGCGCCTGCCTGCGCCCCACCGCCCTGCGCCGCCTGGTGGACGCGCTGCGCGCGCGCGGCCTGCACGTGCCCGACGGGCTGAACACGGTGGACGCTTTCATCGAATCGCTGGAAACCCTATGAGCGAACAGACGCTGCAATTCATCGACAACAACTCCCCCGTCAACCGCGCCGACGCGCTGAGCAAACTGGCCTGGGTGCTGGCGGTGGTCGTCCTGACCTTCCAGTTCACGGGCAACGAGGCGCGCGCCTCGATGCTGGCGGCGCTCCTGTTCCTGGCGATCTTCCTGGCGCGCGTACCGCTGGCAACCATCATCCGCACCTCGCCGCTCATCTTTGGGATCGCGCTGCTGCTGGGCCTGTTCCACTTCTTCATCACGCCCGGCGAAGCGATCTTCTCCTTTGGCCCGCTGACCGGCACGGCCGAGGGACTGACAAAAGGCCTGGGCTATTTCTTCCGCCTGGCTATCATGGTGCTGGCCTCCTTTATGCTCATCTGGACCACCAACATCCGCGAGTTGATGGTAGGACTGGTCAAACTGGGCATGCCCTACCGCTTCGCCTTTGCCATCTTCATGGCGCTGCGCTTCCTGCCCATCGTCCAGCAGGAAGTGGACGCCGTCAAGGCCGCGCACGCCATCCGCGGGCGCGCCTCGCGTTCCCCGTTCCGGCATCGCTTCCGCCTGTGGCAGCGTTACCTGTTCACGGTCATCGTCAACGGGCTGCGCAAAGCCGAGAGCACGGCGCTGGCGGTCGAATCGCGCGGCTTCGGCGCTTACCCCGACCGCACCTTCGTCAAGCCCTTCCGCTGGACGTTTTCCGGCGTTTTCCTGCTGCTGGTCTTCATCGCCTTCGGGCTGGCGCTCATCCTGTGGGAGCGCGGCTTGCTGCCCGTTTACAGCGTCCCCTTTGGGGATCAGTGGTAAATCATCCATGACCCGCTACCGAATCATTTACTGGAAACACATCCCATCCGCCATCACCCTGCAGGGGGACGACGGGCGCGAGATTAAAGTCCAATTGCCCGAGCGCTTCCAAAAAGCCATCGACGCCTACGCCATGGCCACCGGCGAGACCGGCACCGACGCCTACATGGCCGCCTGGCGGCGCGGCGATTGGATGGAACGCGACGGGACTCCCGAGCAGGCGGCCGCCGCGCTTCTCTCGGAACTCGAAACTGCCTTCGCTAAAATAGAGATTCCGCGGCGAAAGGCCTGATTCCGCTCCCCCTTTTCACGCAAAGGTTGGGTATCCGCAGATTACACAGATTCTCGCAGATTTTTTTGCTATTTTGTGCGCAATCCGCGACACAGCGTCCCCTTTGGGGATGTGCGGATTTCCCCCCTTGCCGCTTCGGACGGCGTTTTCATCGGTATAATTGACAGCCTATGAGCAAACAACACCTTGTCATCCTGCAACCCTCCGGGCGGCGCGGACACGTGGACGAAGGCGTCAGCCTGCGCGAAGCCGCCCGCCAACTCGGCGTGGAGATCGAATCCATCTGCGCCGAGAACGCCACCTGCGGCAAGTGCAAAGTCGTCGTCGAGGAAGGGACGTTCGAACGCTACGGCGTCACCTCGAAACGCGAGCATCTCTCCCCGCCCAGCGCCGAAGAAACGGACTACTTCCGCCGCCGCCCGAAAATGATGCAAGCCAACAACTGGGAGGTCGGCCAGGTGCGGCTCTCGTGCCAGGCAAAAGTGCTGGGCGACGTGCTGGTGCATGTGCCGGAAGAGAGCCGCGGCAACAAACAGATCGTCCGCAAATCGGCCACCCAGCGCCAGATCGAGATCAAACCGTCGATTCGGAAATATCTCGTCGAAATGACGCCGCCCAACCTGGAACAGCCCTTCGCAGACTGGGAACGCCTGTCGCGCGGGCTGGAAGTCTCCATGTCGCTGGTGCGGCGCGGGGAGGCGGACCTGCCCAAGGCCGCCGACCTGACCATCGACTACCACTGCCTGCGCGGACTGGGCGACGCGCTGCGCGAGGGGGACTGGAAAGCCACCGTCAGCGTCTGGCAGGACAAGGAAGTCATCCGCGTGCAGCCCGGTTTCGTGGAGACCAGTTACGGCGCGGCGGTGGACATCGGCTCGACCACCATCGCGCTCTACCTGTGCGACCTGGGGACGGGCGAAATCCTGGCCGCCGAATCGGAGATGAATCCGCAAATCGTGTATGGCGAGGACGTCATGTCGCGCATCCAGTACGCCATCTCCGAGCCGGACGGGCTGGAGAAGCAGCACAAGGCCGTCATTGGGACGCTGAACGGGTTGTTGAAGCAGGCGGTCAAGTCTGCGAACAAGCGTCATCGCGAGGCAGGCGACAGTCCGACGCGGCGATCTCCTGGTGACGAGGAGATCGCTTCGCCTGCTCCGCAGGCTCGCACAGCGTCCCCTTTGGGGAATGACATATCTACTGATGATATTTTAGAAATCGTCTTTGTCGGCAACACCACCATGCACCACCTGCTGCTCAACATCCCGCCCACGCATTTGGGACGCGCGCCATACGTGCCGTCCATCCACAAGGCCGTGGACATCAAAGCGCGCGAGTTGGGTTTGCAGGTCAACCCGTCTGCCAATGTGCATGTCCTTCCGACCATCGCCAGTTTCATCGGCGCGGACACCAGCGGCGTGTTGATCGCCGAGGAGCCGCACAAGCAGGACGAGAACTGGCTGATCATCGACGTTGGCACCAACGCCGAACTGGTGCTGGGGGACCGTCACGGGCTGGTCTGCACGTCCACGCCTACGGGACCGGCGCTGGAGGGCGCGCACATCGAATTCGGGATGCGCGCCGCGCCGGGCGCCATCGAGCGGGTCGAGATCGACGAGTCCACGCTGGAGCCGCGCACCAAGATCGTCGGCGAGGAGGAATGGAACCAGGGCAAGGCCAAGGGCATTTGCGGCTCGGCCATCATCGACGCGGTAGCGGAAATGGTCCGGGCTGGGATCCTGGACGGTCGCGGCAGGTTCAAGCGCGGGCTTGAGTCGACGCGGGTGCGGGAGGGGGAGAACGGCGCGGAGTACGTGGTCGCCTGGGCCGCGGAAACGTCCATCGGCAGGGACATCTTCATCTCCTTGAAAGACATCCGCCAGATCCAACTGGCGAAGGGCGCATTGTACGTGGCGGCGCGCACCCTGCTCAAGGCCGCCGGGCTGGAGCGCCCCGACAAACTCATCCTGGCGGGCGGCTTCGGCAGTTACATCGACAAGACCAAGGCGATGGTGATCGGGCTGATCCCCGACCTGCCGCTGGAGGACGTGTACGCGGTGGGCAACGCCGCCGGCGACGGGGCGCGCATCGCGCTGCTGAACGTGGAGAAGCGCCGCGAGGCGGGCCAGGTGGCGCGCACCGTGCGCCGCTACGAACTGCCCGCCGACCCGGAGTTCCAGAGCCAGTTCATGCTGGCGCTGAACTTCCCGCACATGACCGACCCCTTCCCGCACATCGCGCACCTGCTGCCGCACCGGGAAATAGACCCGATGGCGAAGAGGTTAACCACAGATACGTCTTGGTATCAAACGGCAAAAATATACCATTGCACTTTGAAAACCGAATAGAACTTCCTGAACGGAAAAGCGGGCGACCTCGAAAAGGGAAAGCGGCGGATAATGCCAGCGC
>JBMOMO010000300.1:0-6444 GCA_049324135.1 Chloroflexota bacterium | reverse complement strand
GTGGTATTCCCAAGACATTCAGAAGGGGAGTAAAATAGAATCACCATTTGTGATAGGAGGCGTCATGCAAAATGTAGCCGTTGTCACCGATAGCACCGCCAGTATCCCCGAAGCCATGCTCAAGGAACTGAATATCCACGTTGTTGCCTACTACATCCACCGCGGCAAGGAAGTCCTGCGCGATCTCGTTACCATCCAGCGCGACGAATTCCTGCGCTGGCTGCCCACCGCCCCCGCCCTGCCCACCACTGCCAGCCCCGGCCCCGGCGATTACCTGGATCTGTATCGTTCCCTCATTGCCCAGGGCATCCGCCAGATCGTCAGCATCCACATGACCTCCAAAGGCAGCGGCGCATACCAGGCGGCCACCGTCGCCCAATCCATGCTGCAAGAGGAAGCCTCGCAAACACGGATCGAAGTCGTGGACACCCAGAACGTCTCCCTTTGCCAGGGATGGATCACGATCGAGGCCGCCCGCGCGGCGCTCGCCGGTCTCTCCCTGGACGATGTGCTTGCTACCGTTAAAAATTTGATGCCCATCACCCGCATGATCCAGACCGCCGACACGCTGAAATATCTCTACATGGGCGGGCGCATCGGCATGGCAAAACGCATGGTCGGCGCCCTGCTCAACATCAAGCCGCTGATCGGCATGAAAGACGGCGTCATCGTAGCGCTTGGGCAGGCGCACAGCCGGATGCAGGCCTATACCATGATGACAGACCTGGTTTCTGATGCTGTCGGGAAAGGCAGGGCAAAAGTAGCCTACGTCCATGCCGGGGCATTGGACGAGGCGCGGAAGATCAAGCAACTGGTGGATGAAAAGGTCGAAGTGGTCGAGTCGATCTTTGCCGAACTCTCCCCAGCGCTGGCGGTCCACACCGGGCCAGGGACTGCAGGGTTATGTTTCTACCCACTTGAAAATTGACAACCCGACTGCAAACAAAAGATATAGTCTTTATCCACGCCTGCCATGATGCGCAGTAACGTGGACTTGCCCGCGCCGTTGAGGCCGAGGGAGATGTCGCGCAGGATTTGTTTGTTGGGCGGGACGATTTTGCCCACGCGGTTCATGGAGTAGATGACGAGGGTATCGGAGGCATGGTGAGATGATTTTAATATGATTTGGAATATCTAATCCCATTCCCTCCTCCTCATGGGGGAATTTTACTCAGGCAGTTCAATGTCTTGTGGTAGACCCACTCGCATAAAAAAGCGAGCAAAGGATTGTGAGAGATGTTCGCGATAAGGCGGACAGAGCCTTAATCGTTTTCCTCTTTCCGTTGCGAGTTGACGGACAAAATCGCGCGGTAAACTGAAAATGCGCCCAAAATCAACAATGCGTACATCAATAGAAAACTCCTCATTCCTCCATGCAGATAGCATTGCATAACGATACTGGTGTCCCTTGATAATGGACTGCCAAGTGCTTTTCTTAGCAAGGACAGAATCTGTTTCTCCTGCTGTTCTCAAATCCCAATGGGGGCACACAATGATGTCTTGAACCTTTTCGTTTTCAAGGTCACAAGATTGGGTCATAATAATCACATCATAAATTTGAACATCACCTTGTGTATTGCCTTCCAAGGGATAGCCTACAATAGGGACAATAATCGGACAGGCAAGTAAAACATCACCTTGCTCAAGAACATCTCCTTCTACAATCTCATACCAAGGATATTCTATTGCCATGTCCCCTCTATTCCTCAAATTCGTCACTTTCGGCTACAAAATAGAAATTGGCGGGTTTGGTTTCCCGGATCGTTAGAGCAATACGCTGACTCTCGAGTGGTTTGAGCTCAAAAACATCGGGGATGTCAAACTCCGTGAATTTTTCCACGCGCGTTACTGTCCGCTGGAATTCAAGCAACAATTCCTGGATTTTCAAAAAATCAGGATTAGCAATCGTCGCAGTATCTTGCCGAAAAGAACGAAAATCTTCGTTATCGGTATAAACATGCCGTCGGCTACTAACAGGATCAAACAATTTTCCATACACACTTGTATCTGCATAATCCAGAAAAGCAAGTAATTCAGCCATGACTGACCTCCTTCATCAAATCTCGCATTGTTGTAGTTATACAGGCCTCAAAAGTTTTCTCAATCTCAGTGTGCGCCATTTCTACCCAATCCATTGCAGAGTCAATCGAGACTTCTTTAGGATTGATTGTTATAAAGTCAAGGTCAAGCAAGAAAGAGGGATTAGTTTGACTTTCTTGTCTTACAGAGCCGGATTGTAGGACCATTAAACCATTAGAATCAACAAAAGGAATTTCCACTCTTTGTAACCAGGTAGAAAAAACTTGAGGTATTGAAGGCGGTACTTTTGGAACAGCAATCAAATAGTCCTCAATTTCGACAGACTGAAATGGTATATCAAGTCGATTGATGTAGCGTAAACCAATCCTACGAATACCATTAGGAATAGCGACTGTTCGATAAATGTCTAAGGCTTTTTTAATTATTTTTTTGAATTCACTCCAAGAAGGATATGGCTTAAGGTGATTTACAACCAATAAGTCAGGTCCGACTTGTACTAACGCGCTCTTATCGTTCCGCAGAAATTGCATTCTAGCAATACCACCCTTAATGCTCGGTGTTATATCATTTTTCTCAGCGCGCACTGCCATCTCGATTATATTTTGTTGTTCTTTTTTGGGAAATTCCGCCTTAACCTTGTCATAAACTAACCCAGGGATTGTCCAGTCCCAAGGTTGACTAGGCTCAAACTGAAACTCGCATAACGCCTCAATTATAGGCGCAGATTCATAGACTCTTCCCATCAGCCGACTCCCAGATGTTAGATACCAACATTATACAACAGTCTATTCATAGCGCGGCTTCCAGCCGCAACCAAACGTACCGCCGACCAACGGTCGGCCCTGCCAGGCGGAGCCTAGCGGTACGATGAGCACCGCGCAAAATCTTCGCGGTTGGCGTAGTTTTTACAGAGCAATACTATAGCGCGGCCTCCAGCCGCAACCAAACTTGCCTGTCATTCCCCAAAGGGGACGCTGTGCGAGGGCGTTTTTCCCGAAGCCCTGGCCTGACGCCAGGACAGGCAATCTCCTCGCAAACCAGGAGACTGCTTCGTTCCTCACAGTGACATTGGCAAAAGATTTGCGCGCTCAATGCAAATGTTACGCGGTAATACTATAAGAGTGCGTCAGAATTTGATAGGAAAAATGGATGAGAATGGAAAAGGAAGGAATGCAACCTGCACCATGAAGAAAACTCTATCGCCATGCCGAAGCGATTGCCCGCCTGCCTGCCAAACCCGCTGTGTCCATAGGCGCGGCGGGGTTTCTATTTTTGTAGGCAACATCTTTTGGATATGTTCCAAACATAATCTGGATATGTTTGGAGGATAGTTAAAGTATGTTCCGAACATAATCGGAATATCTTTGGAGGATAATCAAGATATGTTTGGAACATACGCCGGGCCGGAGTACGCCCGCAAGATCAGCCCTTCTTCATCTCCAAATGCGCGCCGCAGTAAGTGCAATCGGCAGATCGCGCGCCCGTCCATTTCACTTCCTCGCTGCGCACGGGAGCGCCGCAGCGGGCGCAGTTGGAAGGCAGCAGGTCGGCGCGATGATCGGGCGTTTCCGGGGCCGCGGGGACGGGCGCTGGCGGCTGGCTTGGGGGCAGGTCGGGCGTCCCGGCGTTCTCGAAGGCCTGCGGGGCATAGCGCATCAGGATGGCTTCGAGCAGCATACTGACGCCCACCAGCACCAGGATGCCGGGCCACCACCACTCCTGCCAGAACAGGATCGCCAGGCCGATCACCCAGATCGCGCCGTGCAATTTCCGCCAGGGGCCGGTCAATTCGGGGTCTTTTTTACGTTTGCTCATCGTGTTTTTCCTCGCAGCAGATTTTATCCTATCCTGCCTGGAGCGGAAGGGATTTCATCGAGAAAACATTCCGCAGGTTCTCACGTACCTGCGGAATGGCGTACAGGTCAGCGTTGGGGCTGCTGCTGGGTGATGCAGTGGATGTTCCCGCCGCCCAGCAGGATTTCCCGCGCCGGGACGCCGACCACCTTGCGGCCTGGCAGCAGTTCCTGGAGCGTCCCCAACGCCCCGGCGTCGTGCGGATCGCCGAAGGTCGGGACGACGGCGCCGCCATTACACAAATAAAAGTTGACGTACGAGGCCGCCATGCGGCTCCCGGCTTCGCGCGGCAGGGTGCCGTCTACCGCGTCCACGCCTTCGGCCTCTTCGGCGGTGATCAGGATCGGGTCCGGCTGGTGGATCTTGTGGACTTCCAACTTCCGGCCCCTGGCGTCCGTGACCGACCTCAGGTAATCGTAGGCTTCGGCGGAACGCTCATACTGCGGGTCGGATTTGTCGTCGGTCCAGGTCAGCGCGACCACGCCCGGGCGCAAGGAACAGGCCAGGTTGTCCACGTGACCGGTCGTCTCATCGCGAAAGACGCCGCGCGGTATCCACAGCACTTTCTCGACGTTGAGATAGTCTTCCAGGTAATTTTCGATTTCTTCCTGTGAAAGGTCTGGGTTGCGTCCCGGGCTGAACAGGCACTCGGCGGTGGTGAGGCAGGTTCCCTCGCCGTCCACGTGGACCGAGCCGCCTTCCAGTACGAAGGGCGCCCGGTAACGATCCACGCCTTCGATCTCCAAAACCTTTTGGGCGACGGCTGCATCCAAATCCCAGGGGAAATACAGGCCGTTGTACTGTCCGCCCCAGGCATTGAACCTCCAGTCCACGCCGCGCAGGCCGCCCTGGCCGTCAATCACGAAGGTCGGGCCGCAGTCGCGCATCCAGGCGTCGTCGTTCGACAATTCGACCACGCGCACTCCAGGCGGCAGCATCTGGCGGGCGTTGGCGTACTGGTCGTGGTTGGCGCACATCGTCAGCGGCTCGAAGCGGGCGATGGCGCTGGCAACGGCAACGAAAGCCTTTTGCGCGGGTTTGCCTCCCAGCCGCCAGTTGTCCGGTCGTTGCGGCCACAGCATCCAGGTCCCGGCGTGAGGCGCAAATTCGGCCGGCATGGAAAAGCCGTCAGAACGGGGAGTCGAAGGGAGAGTCCGGGACATGTCTAGAGCCGGGCCAGGAACGATTCGATCTGTCCCTTGTGGAAGGCTTTGAGTTCCTCAGAGGGCCGCTGCAAACGCGGATACAGGAAATAAACCAGCAGGCCTTTTTCAGCGTGCAGGCGGTTTTCGGACTGGTCGAAAATGATCGAACGCGGATGATCCATCACTTCGTCAGTGGCTTCCACGCCGCGCGAGGCGGGCAGGTTGTGCATGAATTTGCAGTGCGCGGGGGCTTTGTCGAACAGGCCTAGGTTGACCTGGTAGGTCGGCATGAAGGCGGCGCGTCGTTCGGGGATCTGGTCTTCCTGGCCCACCCACCACCACAGGTCGGTATAGACGAAATCCGCCTCGCGGACAGCCGCCGCCGGGTCTTCCGTGACCGTGAGGCTGCCGCCCGATTCCCGGCAGTTTTCCTGCGCCCAGGTCTGCCACGCTGCCGGCGCCTGGTATTTCTCCGGCGCGGCGTGGGTGAAGTTGATGCCCATTTTGGTGCACATCAGCATCAGGGAAGAAAGAACGTTGGTCGCGTCGCCGATGAAGGTCACATTCAGGTCTTCCAGTTTTTTCCCGGCGGGCTTATGCTCTATCATGGTGGTCACATCGCAGACCACCTGGGTGGGATGGTTGTAGTCTGTCAGGCCGTTCAGCACCGGCACATCGGCGTGCTTTGCCAGTTCGGTCACGGTCTCGTGTTTGAGGGCGCGGCAGAAGATGGCGTCGCACATACGCGACAGGACTTTGGCGGTGTCATACATGGACTCGCGCACGCCCAGGTGGATCTCGCCCGGCTTGAGGTAGAGCGCGTGCCCGCCCAGTTCGGTCATAGCCACCTCGAACGAGACGCGCGTGCGGGTGGAGGGTTCCTCGAAGATCATCGCCAGCGAGGCGTCCTGGAGCAATTTGGGCGTGCAGCCCTGCTTGTCAGCGGCCTTGATGCGGCGCGTCAGTTCGATCATATCGAGCAGTTCTTGTTTGGTGAAATCTTGGGTGTCAATGAAGTGACGGAGCATGAAAAATCCTTTCTTTAATTCAGGTTGAGGGAGCCCTCATGGTTGCCGGGGTTGGGGAAATCAGCCATTACAAATGGGAAAAAGCTGCAACCATCCTTTTTGCATCTTTTGTTGGATTTGTAGAATTGGACTTTTGACAAATTGTATTTTAACAGGTTTCCCACAAAAGCAAGTCCTTCAAGCGCCATTTATATGGTTGACCGTTACGAATTCGAATGACCCAGATGATAGAAAGTCATTTTATCCAAAGCCCAAAATTAAGGCGGCTTGTTTTTTTGGGGATTCCCGGAAATACCTTCCACACCGCCAATCCTGGAAAACCGTGTGGCTACAACACAATATCCTTCGGCAGACCGATTTCCTGATCGTATTTCTGA
>JBMOMO010000299.1:42042-46876 GCA_049324135.1 Chloroflexota bacterium | reverse complement strand
ACGAAGCCCTGGAACTGCGCGACGGCGACAAGAAGCGTTACCTGGGCAAGGGCGCGAGCCAGGCGGTCGCCAACGTCAACGGCCCCATCGCCGAGGCGCTCTTCGGCTGGGACGCCAGCGACCAGAAGGCCATCGACATGGAAATGCTGGCGCTGGACGGCGCGCCCAACAAAGCCAAACTGGGCGCCAACGCCATCCTGGGCGTCAGTTTGGCTGTTGCGAAAGCGGCCGCTAACTCGCTCGGCCTGCCGCTCTACCGTTACCTGGGCGGCGTGTACGCGCACGTACTTCCGGTCCCCATGATGAACATCCTGAACGGCGGCGCGCACACCGCCTGGCAATCTACCGACATGCAGGAGTTCATGGTCATGCCGTTCGGCGCGCCGTCCTTTACCGAGGGGCTGCGCTGGGGCGCGGAGATCTACCACGCGCTCAAGTCGGTGCTGAAGGAAAAAGGTTACGTCACGCTGGTGGGCGACGAGGGCGGTTACGCCCCGTCACTCAAGGCCAACAACGAGGCCGTGGAGGTCATCCTGGCGGCCATCGAGAAGGCGGGGTTCAAGGCCGGGCGCGGCAAAGACGTAGCCATCGCGCTCGACCCGGCGGCTTCCGAACTCTTTGATGAAGAGACCAAGACCTACAACCTGCGCAAGGAAGGCAAGAAACTGACCGGCGCGGAGATGGTCGAATTCTGGGCCAAATGGGTCAAGGATTATCCCATCGTTTCGATTGAAGACGGCCATGCGCAGGACGATTGGGAGGGTTGGAAATTGATGGTCGAGAAACTGGGCAGCCAGATCCAGATCGTGGGCGACGACCTGCTGGTCACCAACCCGGAGCGGGTGCGGCGCGGCATCCAGGAGAACACCTGCAACGCGCTGCTGGTCAAACTCAACCAGATCGGCTCGGTCACAGAGACCATCGAGGCCGTGGAACTGTGCCACCGCGCCGGCTGGCGGACGGTCGTCTCCCACCGCTCCGGCGAGACCGAGGACGCCACCATCGCCGACCTGGCGGTGGCGCTCAATACCGGCCAGATCAAGACCGGCGCGCCCGCGCGCTCTGACCGGGTTGCCAAATACAACCAGTTGCTGCGCATCGAAGCCGAGTTGGGAGAAACGTCGCGCTACGCCGGTTGGGCGGCGCTGAAATAAGAACCACAGATAAACATAGATCCCCAAAGGGGGGGCTGTAAACGCCGAGGCCTGGTGAAAAGGCTTCCAGACTTCCGAAGTCTCTGAGACTTCGGAAGTCTGATTCACAGAACTCCTCTAAAGATAAAAAATTATCTTCAGGAGAAAAATAATTTTCCTTCAAAGAAAAAATATTTTCTTCAAAAGAAGTATAATTCCCTTTGAAAGAAATTTATATCCACTATTAAGCAAGCATTGGAGGCAACCTATGGCAAACCGCATCCAGGCGATCAAAGCCCTGTGCCCTCGTCTCGAACTGGATTCCCCGGCCAACGAGGAACGCTTCATGGAACTGATCACCCAACGCACCACGCTCTCGAGGGGCGTGGTCAAGAACGTGCAGGAAAGCGAATTGGAGACGCTGACCGGCCTGCTGCTGGAAGGGCGATCGGTGCATACCGGGGTGGCCGTCTATTCGCCCAGCATCGGCCTGGACGGGAAGTTGACGGTCAACGTCAGGATGGATGTGCGCATCCTGCGCGCCCTGAACGCGCCGGACGCCTATCGCGGCAAGATCGTCAACGCCGGGAATATCGGCCTGGGCGCCGAAGACCTGGTCGCATTGTGGAACCAGGCCAACCCCGGCGACCCGGTGGCAGCATAGCGCGGAATGAATTCCGCGTTACGTTACGCCAGCGGCAGGGTAAAGGCGAACAGGCTGCCCTGCCCTACCCCCTCGCTTTCAGCCCAAATCCGCCCGCCGTGCGCTTCGACCAGGTGCCTGGCAATCGTCAGGCCGATGCCGCTGCCCCCTCCCGCCGCGCGCGAGCGGGACTTGTCCACGCGGTAGAAGCGGTCGAAGATGTGCGCCAGGTGTTCGGGGGCGATGCCCACGCCGCTATCGCGCACCGTCACCTGCGCCTCGTCCCCAAGCCGCGCGGCGCTGATAAACACTTCGCCGCCGGGCGGCGTGTATTGCAAGGCGTTGCCGGCCAGGTTGGTCAGCACCTGGACGGCGCGGTCCTCGTCGGCCAGCACCGGCGGCAGGTCGGCTGGCAGGTCGAGGCGCAGCGCGATGCGTTTGCGCTCGAACTGCGCGCCGAGCCGCTTGGCAACCGTGGCTGCCAGCGCGGGAACGTCCACGGGCCCCAAGTCCAATGGATACGCGCCCGCCTCTACGCGGCTGAGTTCCTGCAGGTCGTCCACCAGGCGGTTCAGGCGCTCGGCCTCCTGGTAGATCTGCTGGTAAGTTTCTTGCGTGGCGGGCAGCACGCCGTCCACCAGGCCTTCCATGGAACCCCTGATGGCGGTGAGCGGCGTGCGCAGTTCGTGGCTCACGTCGCCGATCAATTGGCGGCGCATGGCCTCCACCTGCTCCAGTTTTTCGGCCATCTGGTTGAAACGCAGCGCCAGTTGCCCCAACTCGTCCGCGCCGGAGGCCTGCACGCGCTCGTCGTAGTGTCCCTCGGCAATGCGCTGGCTGGCAGACGCCATAGCCCGCAGCGGCGCGACGATGCCCCGGCTGAACAAGAGGCTGGCGCCGACCGCCGCCACAGAAGCGGCCGCGATAGCGATCAAAAGGGACTCGTAGAAGGAATCCTGGAAACTCTGGTAGAAGCCGGGCGCGTCCCCGCCTCCGCCGGGGCCAAAGCCCTGCCCCTGGCCCTGCCCCATCCCCATCCCCATTCCTGTGCCGGTCTCCATGCCGCCCATCTGCGCTTCCATGAAGGCCATGTGGCGCGCAAAGGCGCGCGGCGTGGTGAAGAGCGTGATGAGGAAGATGACCGCCATGCCGATCAGGATGACGGCCAGGAAAGCCAGGAAGAGTTTCAACCCCAGGCGGGAGCGGACGGCTTTCACAGCGGCTCATCCCCGAAACGGTAGCCCACCCCGCGCACGGTGGCGATCAGGTCGGGGTTCCCCAGTTTATGGCGCACATGCCCCAGGTGCACGTCCACCACGCGCATTTCGCCGTAGTACGTCCCGCCCCACACCTTGTCGAGCAACTGCTCGCGGGTCAGCACGCGCCCGCGGTTCTCGGCCAGCGCGCGCAGCAGGTCGAACTCGATGGCGGTCAATTCGACCGGGAGGTCGTCCACCGTGACCTGGCGCGCGCCGACATCGATCCGCACGCGACGGAAGGACAGCGCGCCTCCTTCCACGCCCTGGCCGGCTCCCGTTTGCAGGCGCCGCAGCGCAGCCTTGACGCGCGCCGTCAACTCGCGCGGGCTGAACGGCTTGGTGACATAATCGTCCGCGCCCACCGACAGGCCGACGATCTTGTCGGTCTCTTCGGTGCGGGCGGTCAGCATGATGACGTACACATCCGACTCGCGCCGCAGGCGGGAGAGCAGTTCGATGCCGTCCATGCCGGGCAGCATCACGTCCAGGATGACCAGGTCGGGCTTGAAGGCGCGCGCCGCCTTCAGCCCGGCCTCGCCGTCCGCGGCCGTGTAGACCTCGTAGCCTTCCGGCTCGAGATAGGCTGTGACCAATTTGACGATGCTGGGTTCGTCGTCGATGACCAGGATTTTTGCATTCGACATAAGATTCACCTGACTTTATTTTACGTCACTTCGAAAAAATGTGTAACGCCGACCGCCCATACCGCTTTACACCCTTTCGTAAGGCGGAATTCATTCCGCAACCAACCGAAAGCGAAATAAATTTCGCGCTACAAATCTTCAATGACGATTTCAGTGTAAATCCTGGATGCAAAATTCTGCGCAAGGGAATATGAAGATTTTGTAAAGAAACTTTGTGACGGTCACTTCCAAAGTGACCGTCACATTGCCGGCGAAAGGGTTGTATAATCGAGAACATGACAACCGATGAACAACTGATTTCCCTGCCGCGCCACAAGATCGCGATGTTGATCGACGGCGACAACGCCCAGGCGACCCTGCTCTCAAAGATGTTGGTAGAGGCCGCCAAATACGGCCAGGTCACCGTGCGCCGCATCTACGGCGACTGGACGACCAACAGCATGAACTCCTGGAAGGACATCCTGAACTTCCACGCTTTCCAGCCCATCCAACAGTTCCGTTACACGATTGGGAAGAACGCCACCGACAGCGCCATGATCATCGACGCCATGGACATCCTGCATTCCGGCGTGGTGGATGGCTTCTGCCTGGTCTCCAGCGACAGCGATTACACCCGCCTGGCCACGCGCATCCGCGAGACGGGCATCTTCGTGATGGGCATCGGCGAGAAGAAGACGCCCAAGGCCTTCGTCAACGCCTGCGACGTGTTCGTCTACACCGAAAACCTGACGCCTGAAAAGAAAGAAAGCAAGGCGCGCGAAGGGAGGAAATCCACCAAAGAAAAACCGCGCCCCGAATCCGATCCCATGCCCCTGCTGGAACAGGCCTTCGACATGGCCGTCCAGGAAGACGGCTGGGCGCGCCTGGACGTGATGGGCAGCAACCTGTACCAACTTGACCCGGGCTTCGATCCGCGCACCTACGGGCACAAGCAACTCTCGCGCCTGGTCGGTAGCCTGAAAGAGGCCTTCGAAATGCGCACCCAGGAAATCGACGGCTCGATGCTGTTCTATGTGCGGATGAAAGAATAGATCATTCTTTTCCCCCAACAAGACTCTTGTACACCTCGATGATCTGGGCGGCAATATTCGCCCAGGCATAGTTGCGCGCATATTGCACGGCGCGTTCCCCCATCGCCTGGCGCTGTTCCGGGTC
>JBMOMO010000299.1:0-41942 GCA_049324135.1 Chloroflexota bacterium | reverse complement strand
TAGATCATTCTTTTCCCCCAACAAGACTCTTGTACACCTCGATGATCTGGGCGGCAATATTCGCCCAGGCATAGTTGCGCGCATATTGCACGGCGCGTTCCCCCATCGCCTGGCGCTGTTCCGGGTCGCCCAACAACAGGAGCAATTTCTCGCACAGCGCTTCCGGGTCCTGGTCTGGCACATGATAGCCGGTCTCGCCGTCCTTGATGAGGTAGGCCAGTCCGCCCACTTGCGAGGCAATGACCGGCGCGCCGCAAGCCATGGCCTCCAGCGCTACCATGCCAAACGACTCGTAGTGCGAGGGCATCACCAGCACATCCGCGGCGGAGTAATAATAGGGCAGGGTATCCTGGGCGCGCTTGCCGAGGAAAAGCACCATGCGCCCCATGCACAGGTCGTCGCACAGTTGCTGCAGGCGCGCCATCTCGGCCGACATATCCTGCGGGCCGGCGTCCGGCTCGCCGCCGATGATGGCAAGCGTCACCCGCCCCAAGGGACGGCTGCGCTGGCAGGACATGGCACGGATCAAAGTATCCACGCCTTTGAGCGGCTCGATGCGCCCCACATACAGCACGATGCGTGCGCTGGCTTCCAGGCCGATGAACTGGCGCGCCTCGTCAACCGGGATGGGGTAGAAGTGGCTGACGTCCACGCCCGGCGGGATGATCGTGATCTTGCGCCGGTTGGCTTTGTACAGGAACTCGAGTTGGGTCTGCTCGGCCAGGGTGGCGGCAATGATCCGGTCGGCGCGCGCCAGGACACGCTTCTCGCCTTCGATTCGATACGCGCCTTCACGCTCTGCCTCCGAGCGGGCAATGCGGTTCTTCATCTCACCCAGGGTGTGGAACATGTGCGCCACCGGCGCGCCCCAGGCCTGGCTGAGGCTTTCCGCCGCCAGCCCGGACATCCAGTAGTGGCTGTGGATCAGGTCGTAGCGGATGCCTTTTTCGGCAGCGAACACCCGGATGCCCTCCGCGAATTGCGGAACGTACCCGGCCAGTTCGCGCTTCGGCAGCGGCACTTCGGGGCCGGCCGGCACATGCACGACGCGGTTGCCGTACCCGAGGTCATGCAAGACGTGCGGGACGTGCTCATCCTGCGAGCGGGTGAAGACATCTACGTGGACGCCCATGCGCCCCAACTGGCGGGTCAACTCGCGCACGTAGACGTTCATGCCACCGGTGTCTTTGCCGCCCAGGGTAGCCAGCGGGCAGGTGTGGTAGGAAAGCATGGCAATATGGAGCATATTGTTCCCTGTCATTGCGAGGAGCGATCTTTGCGACGAAGCAATCTCCCAAAAGTCAGTTTTTGCCCCTTGTAACAGGGGACTGCTTCGCTCTCGCTCGCAGTGACACTCAGAAAACTTGCGGGATTGACCGTAATCCTGTATAATCCCGCCGCGCAGGACAAAGTATATCGCCCTGCCCCAGCCACCGTAGCTCAGCCGGTAGAGCAGACGATTCGTAATCGTCAGGTCAAGGGTTCGAATCCCTTCGGTGGCTCATTGATGGAACCAACACGCGCCAATCGGTGCGTGTTTTTTTGTAGCGCGAATGAATTGGAATTTCGCGTTACACTTTGCGGGCAGGTTTCTCGACGATGATCCAGGCGTTGGCGTCCGTACTGTGGATATGGATGTTTGCCGAATCGAATGAGAACAGGTCTGCAATGCGCGCTGGGGACAGGAAATGGCTGCGCATCATGAGCAACTTCTCGCCAACCGCGATCAGTTTGACGCCGAAGACGCGGATGTCCGGCTCTTCGATGACGATCCGCCCGCCGGGTTGCAGGACGCGGTACATCTCCCGCGCCGTCTCGCCCTGGTGGATGACGTGGTGCAGGGCGTCCACCATGATGATGCGTTCGAAGGTCTCGTCCGGGAACGGGAGCGCCTCGGAGTTCGAGCAAGCAAGTTGGAGCGTGGAACGATCCGCCTGGCGCAGCATCCCGAAGGACGGGTCGGCGATCGCCACTTCCCCGGCATAATGGCGCAATAATCCAGCCACCCGCCCGGTGCCGCCGCCAGCGTCCAACAGGCGGCCTTCCACCGGCAATGCGGCCATCTCCAGCATCGTCTCCAGGGCAGAGTAGCCCACGCGCGAAAAGACAGGGGCAATAAAATCGAAATGGTCGAAAGGCATCATTCACCTACCGTTATCAGGTCTTTGATCTCGTTATACGTCGCCTGGCCGATGCCGGAGACATTGACAATATCCTCGATGCTGGCGAACGGGCCGAACGCCTCGCGATAGTCCACGATCCGCTGCGCGGTGGTGGGCCCGATGCCGGGCAGTTCATCCAACTCTTCCAAAGAAGCGGTGTTGATATTCAGCAGGTCGCCGAACAGCGACGAGGGCGTACCCTCGGAGACCACCACGAAGCCGCTTTCTTCGTCCGGGATGAAGCCGGCCACATAGGGAATGTCCAGCCTTTCGCCGTCATCCAGGCGGGCGGCCAGGTTGAGGGCGTTCTTGTCGGCCTCGGCCACGAACCCGCCAGCCGCCTCTACCGCATCCTGCACGCGGCCATCTTCCGGCAGGTCATAAACGCCCGGCCGCACCACGGCCCCGGCCACATGCACCTGGATCGGCTCCGGCGTAGGCGCGGGGCGTAGTTCCACGCCCTGGCCTTGCGGGCCGCGCGCCGCCAGCCAGACGCCGCCCGCGACCAGCAGGCCAACCAATATCCCTATGACGATTTGCAGGACGGATTTCATACGGCCTATTCTAACCCAACTTCATCACCAACAGGGTCTCGCCGCGCCGCGCCAACTCCATCAACAGTCCTGCCAGCCTTTGCAGGCGGCGGTAATAGGGCGGCAGGTCGGGCGGTGGGAGCGGGACGAAGCCGAATTTTCCGTAGAACGCGCCCAAGCCGGAACGGCAGGTCAGGTAGAGCGGGCGCGGCGAGCCGTCCAGCAGGTGTTCGAGGAGGGCGCGCGCCACTCCCTGGCGACGGGATGCGGGCCGGACGGCCAGGGAGGCCAGTTCCGTCAAGCCGCCGGGGACCGGTTTCAACTGTCCGCACCCGATCACATCTGACCCGCTGGCTGCCACCGTGAAACGACGCCAGTCCAAGCCGGTAGGATTGATGCGCGCCCCCCGGATCAAGGCGCGGATGGCCGGGAAGTCGGCCTCGACCGCCGGGCGCAGGGTGAAAGATGCGCTCATAGAACGCCTGCCGCAACCAGGATAACGAAGGTGGAAATGAACCAGTGGATGAGGAACGGGTATAGGAAAGAGCGCGTGCGCCAGGCCAACCAGCCAAAGGCGAAGCCGCCGAAAATGGTCGAGAGCGTCTCCACTTCGGGCTTGCCAATGTGCGCCAGCGCAAACGGGACGGCTTGCAGCCAGAGCGCCTCGGGCCCGAACTTGCGGGCATAGCCGAACAGGATCCAGCCGCGGAAGAAGAACTCCCAGCCGATCAGATCGAGGAAGGTCGTCCAGGGCAGGCCTTCCACGTAGGGTTTGTAGTAATTCGTCATGGCCGGGTCGCTCCGGCCCAGGTACCAGATAACGGGCGCCATCAGCAGGATGCCCAAGACCGTGATAACAGATCCAGCGCGCCAGTCGCCGAGCGTGAAACCGTAGGCGCGCGGATTTTCCCGGAAGACCAGCAGGATGAAACCCAGCGGAACGACCAGGTACAAGATGACGCGGCCCCAGTATTTGTCCGGCAGCAAGCGATGGTAATGGTCCACCATCAGCAGCAGCGTGCTGGCAATCGTGATGGCAACGATCTTCCAATCAAAAGAGAGTTTTTCCCCGGAGGGACGCAATAAGGTCAGGCCAGGTTTCATGGTCAATACGAGAAACGGGTGTGGTTGCCGTTCGGGCCGAGCAATGCGGCAATTTTATCCGCGTCGCGCGCCAGTTCCAATCCCCAATTGGTAAAAAGCAGCAGCGCGGCAATCAGCGCCAACGCCAGGGCGACTTTGCCTCTCCGCGACTCCCGCCAGCGAGATACGAGAGCCGGGAAGCCGCCCGTCCAGGCCTGCGCGGCCAACACCGACAGGAATGGGACGAGCGCCAGGTGGAAGCGGTCTTCGGCCAGGATGAAGACGTGGGGCAGGAGATAGGCGAGAAGCAACAGGTAGAGCAGGGTGATGCGCGGGTTGGCGCGCGCCAGTCCCAGCCCCAGCGCGGCGGAAGGCGCAACGACCACGAACGGCAAGAGCAAGACGGCGGCAGCGGTCAACAGGATGGGCGGCGGCAGGTAGCCCAGCAGGTCGTTGGAATAGAAATACATCAAGACGCGCTTTTCCAGCCCGAAAAAGAAACCCAGGCGGTCGCGCGCCAGCGGCAGGAAGCGCCCCGGCCGCGCGCGGATGAAAGCCAGCGCCTGCTGCGTCCCGATCCGGTCGCGCTTGGCGTCGTCGAGGATGGGGACCAGGTCGAGCGAGACGCCGAAGGTGAACGAGCCGTTGCTCTCGGGGTGGTAGCCCACGTACAGGTTGTAGCCCATCGAGGATTCGATGCCGGTCAATTCGTGGTGCAGCAACGAGTTGCGGACAACCCAGGGCGCGAGCAGGAGCAGCATGGTCAGCGCCATCAGGATAGCGGCGCGTCTTTGCCGCAGCGCAAACCAGGCCCACAGCACGGCCAGTCCCGCAAAGGGCAGGATGACAGAACGGGTCAGGGCGGCGAGGGAGAGGAAGATGGAGGAGAGGAGGGCGGAGGGTAATTCGGAATGCGTAAAACGTGAAACGTAACTCGTAATGCGTAATCCGTAATTGGGAGACGGAAGGAGGGCGTGTTCCTGGAGGGAGGCTTCAGCCAGCATGAGAAGGAAGAGGAAAGAAACCAGGACAAGCAGGAAGAACAGGTTTTCGGTGGCCAGGCCGAGCGGGTAGATGAGCAGGAGCGGGTAACAGGCCACGATCCAGGCTGACATAACGGCGGCCGGCTCCCGGTCGGGGAAGAGGCGGCGCGAGACGGCGTACGTCAAGGGGGCCAGCAGGGCGCCCAGTCCGGCCTGGACCAGGCGGACGGCGAAGAAGCGCCCTGTCCCACTGCCCACGACCAGGTAGACCAGCGCCAGGAAGGCGGGGTAGAGCGGCGCGCGGAAGGAGGTGGGGACGCCGCGCACGGGGTCATAGGCTACACTTGAGAGGTCGAAGTGGACGTAGGGTTCCAACATGCGCAGGTCTTGGTAGGCGTACCAGCGATAGCCGTTCCCGCTCGCCAGGCTGCGCGCCAGCATGTCGTACTGGAACATGTCGTCCAGGCCGATGCCGAGCCCGCGCGTCAACATGACCGGGACGAGCCGCAAGAGCAGCCCAACCAGGAAGACCAGCCAGGGGACCTTGTCTGCTTTCATGGGCGAAACGTTTCTCCGTTCTGTTTTAATTCCCGCTTTCCAAGCCCTCTTGAATGAAATCCGCCAGGTCTGTCCCCGGATACCCCACCACCCAGATAAAACTATCCCGCCCGAAGGGAAACGCGCCAATGTGCGCCATGCCGCGCCGGACGGCCTCCTGGTAGAGCGCCTGCGCGCCGGCGTGTTCGTCCGAGATGCGGTTGGGGTTGTCGCCCACACTGAGCAGGATCAGGTCGGCGGGCTGCCGCTCGAAGACCACCTCGAAGACGGGCGTCTCGCCCAGCCCGATCTCGCGGCTGTTCAGCCCGAACAGGTCGATCACCTGCCAGTCGGCGTAATACGGAACCGTGCCGGCGTCGCCAATAGCCAGCGTCAACGTGTGCGTGTCGTCGAATTCGCTCAACAGCGTCCCGAAGGATTTGTAATTGCCGATGCCGTTGCCATAAGACTGCTTGCTGCGCGCCAGGCCGTCCAGGTTATCCAGGTTGCCCGCTCCCACCAGCAGCAAGCCGGCCAGCAACAGTTCCCAGGGCCAGCGGGAGCGCATCTTTTCCGCCAGCAGGCCGAACCATTCCGCGCCGCCTACCCCGGCCAGGACAGCGATCAAGGGCGCAGACGGATATACAAAGCGCCACTCGAAGCCCATCGCATGGACGGGGAAAAGGTAGAAGACCAGCAGGAAGGCGACCGGCAGCGCAACAGGCAGGTATTCCCGGCGGAAGCGCAGCAGGGCAGGCAGTAACACTGCCGCCAGCCCCGGCAGCAGGTACACCAGGTAGGAACCCACCTCTCCCGCCCCGGCAAACGCGCCCGCCCGCAGCACTTTCATGTAGAAAGGCAGCGGCAGCGGCAGCGCGTAGTACCAGGCGCGCCACAGGAAGTAGGCCGCGCCGGGCAACAGGTACAGCCCTACCACACTCCACAGCAGACGTTTGCGCCGCGCTGGCGAACTGAACAGGTAAGCATAGCCGAGCAGCAACAGCGCAACGGCGTTGCCCTCCGGGCGCGTCAGCCCGGTCAACAGCCCCACCAGCGGCGCCCAGGACAGCAGGCGCGAACCGTCCGTCACGCCGCGCGCCACGCACCAGGCCAGCAAAACCACCAGCAGCGCGAATAGGGCCGTCTCCATCCCAGAGACCGCGTGTACTGCGCTGATCGGCAGCGCCGCCGCCACGAAGGCGGCAAAAGCCGCAAAGAACAGGCGCGCTTCGACGCGCTGCGAACGGCTCAAATCGAACGCCAGCCGGCCGGTCAGGAAGAACGTCCCACACAGCGACAGGACGCTGGCTGCCTTGGCAAACACCGCCACGCTCACCCCCGTGAAGTGCGGCAGCGCCATCGCCAGCATCCACAGGAAGGTGGTGTACCCCTCCACCGGCGGCTGGCCGGGATTGTAGGTCGGCCCCCAGCCCGCCGCCAGGTTTTTCGAATAGCGGAACGTGATGTAGGCGTCGTCGATGGTGAACGTAAAGAGTTGCGCCGCCAACCAGAAGAAGAACAGGTGACCGGCGACCGCGAACAGGACAGCCAGCGCGAGCGGCCCGCCCCTGGCCCCCCCCGCGTTCAGGACTACGCCCGCGCCTGCCAGCCAGACAAAAGCCGCCGCCGCGCCCCAGCCGATCAGCGGCCCCGCCTGGACGAGCGCCTCGCGCACCTGCGAGCCGGGCGCGAACAGCGGAATCCAGGACAACAGCCCCAGCCCGCTCCCCGTCACCGACAGCCCAACCAGGAAAGCGCTCTCTGCGCAGCCCGGCGCTTCCATGCGCCGCAGCAACCACAGCCCGGGGCGCGTCCGCCTGGCCAGCATCCACAACGCCGCCAGGTGCAAAGCAAACAGCCCGCCCGCCAGCAGCAGGCCGAGCCGCGACAATCCAAGCAAGATAGCGGCTAACAGGCTGATCCCGCTTGCGAGGGTGGATAGGATGAACAGGTTTCGTGTCTGGTGGTGGGTGAAGCCCATATGCGACTTTTTACAAATGCCCTTTTACTCAAGCGCCCAACCTTTGCCGAAGGAATTCCCTCACCGCTTGGGCGGCTTTGACTGCTGCCCTGGCTTCATCCCTGGTTGCAAAAGCCCCAGGATAGCGAAAATCTACGGCATAATCGTTCAGGGTTTCCAAATCGGTTAACAAGAACTGGCAGGCTGGGTCGAAACTTACGACCAGGTTCAACAATTCACCCAGGTCATGTAATTTGGGAATATGTTTGCCATGTTCCTGCAAAAGGGCTTTGAGATATTTTTCGGCGCATTGCTGTGCATGGAAGCAAATCGCATCATTGGCAGGCAATTTGCGACCACGCAGAAGTTTTTCAGCGACAAGTATATCGCTCTCAGCCTTTTGAATCCATTCAAGCGTCAACGGATTCATACAATACTTTCCCTGTTTCCACCGCTTCTTTCAAAAAAGGATCGCCCCACGCGATACGCTGGCGCAGGGTTTGGGGAGAATACACGATAATGTCCAACCCAAACATAACGTGTAACATCCGACGGATTTGTAACGAAGGTCGCTCCCCGCCTTTGGGCGCATCCATGACCACTAACAGATCCACGTCCGACTCCGGGCGGACATTGCCGCGCGCATACGAACCAAACAAGATGATCTTCTGCGGGCGAAATCTTTCCACAATTTTCCGCACAACATCATCAATGGCTGCTTGGGGAATACGCTTGCGCTGGTCTACTGTTGGAACGCTGACAATCGTCATTGCAAACACCTGCGGTCATTATACAACAATCCATTTATTTTGTTGGCGCGCCGCCAAGGCGGGCTATTTTTGTCTTGACAATAATTAGAACTTATGTTCTAATTCCATGCAGGTCAACATGTCCCCTACCAATCGCCAATTCTCACTTGCGCTGGAAGCCCTGGCCGAGTTGCAGCCGGAGATCGCTGCCCAACGCGCGCTGCTCGCGCCTGGGCCGCAGCCGGTCCCCGCGCCGTCCGCGCCTGCGCTGGAGCAGGCGCTGGACGAGATTGGCCCCATGCCGCGCGAAGCGCTGTTCCTGGGCATCGCCGCCGACGGGCTGCCGGTGCTGCTGAACCTGCACGATCCCGCGCCCGGTCCACTGCTGCTGGCAACCGACCCAGGCGCGGGCAAGACGGCCTTCCTGCAAACGGTCGCGCGCGGTGCGGCGCTCATGCACCCACCCGAAGAGGCGCAGTTCGGCGTGCTGACCGCCCACCCGGACGAGTGGCAGGGATTTGCCGAACTGCCGCAGTGCGCAGGGGTCTTCCCGGTCTACCACAACGCCGGCGTGGATTTCCTGTATTCGCTGTCCGGCTGGGCGCACGCTAACAAGGGCGGGCGGCAGTCGGTGCTGCTGCTGTTGGACGACCTGGAGAACATGGAGCGTGTAGATTTCGACGTGCGCCAGACGCTGCGCTGGCTGCTGCTGCGCGGGCCGGCGCGGCGGGTGTGGCCGGTCGTCACGGTCAATGCTGAACGGGGCCGGCAGGTCCAGGCGTGGATGGAGGCGTTCCGCACCCGCATCTACGGGCGCATCCGCCAACTTCCTCCCGAACTGGAAGAGGGCAACCTGTCGCTGTTCCAGTCCTTGAAGCCGGGCTTGCAGTTCGCCATGCGCGAGGGGGACGGCTGGCTGAAATTCTGGATCCCGGCTTGAGCGGGGAAAGCGCTACTCGATCCCTTCCATCAATTTCATCGGCACCACCGCCGCGCCCACGATGCCCGGCCCGGTATGCACGCCCAGCACAGGCGAGATGCGCATGACTTCGATCCTGGCTGCGTTCAGCCGCTCAGAGAGCATCTTCGAGAGCGATTCGGCGCCCTCGTGGAAGCGGCCATGCAGCACAGTGACCCACAACGGGGTATCCTGGTACATCTCGTGCAGGTGGGCCGTAATGGTCTCCAGCGCCTGTGGGATGGTGCGGCTCTTGCTGACGGTGCTGTACTTGCCGTCGGCGCGTTCCACGCGGATGATGGGTTTGATCTTGAGCGCCAGCCCCATCAACGCCTGCACGCGCCCGATGCGCCCGCCGCGCGCCAGGTATTCCAGCGTTTCGAGCGTGTAGATGACCTCGGTCTGCTCGCGGATGGTGGACAGCCGCTCGCGGATCGCATCCACGCCCCAGCCTGCGCTGGCCGCCCAGGCCGCCGCCAGCACCTGGAAGCGTTCGCCGCCGGAGAGCGTCATGGTATCCAGCACATTGACTGCCGCGCTTTTGATCTGTTCTGCGCCGATGCGCGCCGAATTGATGGTGCCGCTCAACCCGGACGAGATATGGATCGAGAGAATGTTCTTGCTGGTCTCGGCCAGTTTCTGGTACAACTCGGCAAACAGACCGCTGGAGGGCTGGGCTGTGGAGGGGATGGCCGGCCGCATCGCCTCCAGCCGGTTGTAGAACTCGTCGGGCGTCAGGTCGGCTGAGTTGACTTCGCCCTCTGGGAACTGGATGTAGAGCGGGGCTTCCACGATGCCGAGACGGTCGCGTTCCTCGGCGGGCAGGTCGGCTGCGCAGTCGGTGACTATTTTCATTATTATTTTCCTTTTCGAACGATTTTGCTGATTATAATGAATAACCCTTCGTTGCGCTGTGTGAATTTGATGAGAGTTTCCATCCGCCCCTACCACCCTGACGATTTCGAACCCCTCGCCCTGCTGTGGCGGCAGGCGCGCGAGCAAGCCTTCCCGGAATTCCAGCGCGCCAAAGGGCATTCCTTCGAAGAAGACCGGGCTTACTTCCGGGATGTGATCCTGGTCAATGACGATGTATGGGTTGCGGAAGTCGCTAACCTGCCGGCCGGGTTCCTGGCTATTGCAGGCGATTTCATTGACCAACTTTTCGTCGCGCCAGCCCATCAGCGCCAGGGAGTTGGCCGGGCTTTGCTCGATCACGCCAGGTCGCTTTCGCCAAGCGGCCTGCGGCTGTACACCTTCCAGGTCAATGCCAACGGGCGCGCTTTCTACGAGAAGAACGGCTTCCGCGCCGCCAGATTCGGGGTCAGCCCGCCGCCCGAATCCGAGCCGGACGTGGAATATCACTGGAACGCTTTCGAGTAAAATACCGGCATGACCATCAACCAACCCACGATTGCCACCCACAACGGCGTGCGTTCCACCTTCGTGGAAGTCAACCTGTCCCAATTAGACCGCAACCTGCAGGCCATCCGCGAAAAAGTCTCCCCGGCCAAGGTCCTGATCGTGATCAAGGCCAACGCCTACGGGCACGGACTGGTGGAGGTTGCCAAACATCTCGACCCCCAGGTAGATTACATCGGCGTGGCGGTGCTGGAAGAAGGTATCCTGCTGCGCAAGATGGGCGTGCAGACGTCCATCCTGGTGTTGGGCGGCATCTGGGGGAACCAGATCCCGGCCTACATCGAACACGACCTGACGCTCACAGCCCCGTCCGTGGAACGCCTGGAACAGATCGACCAGGCCGCCCGCTCCTCCCGCAAGAAAGCCAAAGTCCACCTCAAAGTGGATACGGGCATGGAACGTATCGGCGTACATTACTACAACGCATGCACCTTGCAGGAAGCCGCGCTCAGATGCGAACACGCCGAAGTGGAAGGCATCTTCTCGCATTTCGCCAACGCGGACGCGGCCGACCTGTCCCACGCGCGGCTGCAACTGGAACGCTTCGATGAAGTGCTGCGCTTTTACAAGAAACACAGCCTGCCCATGCCCATCCGTCACATGGCAAATTCGGGCGGCATCCTGCAATTGCCCGAATCCTATTTCGATATGGTGCGCCCCGGCATCCTGCTCTACGGAGTCTATCCCTCGCTCGAAGCGCAGCGCACGGTCAAGGTCGAACCGGCGCTGGCCTGGAAATCGCGGGTGGTATATTTCAAAGTGACGCAGCCGGGGCATCCGGTCAGTTACGGCTCCGCCTGGCAATCTGACCATAACGTGCGCATCGTCACCATCCCGGTGGGATACGGCGACGGTTATTTCCGCAGCATGTCCAACCGGGCGCAGGTGGTCATCCACGGCAAGAAGTATCCACAAGTGGGGCGCGTGTGCATGGACCAGATCATGGTCAACATCGAGCAGGATTCGGCCTTCAACGGCGACGAAGTCCTGCTGATCGGCAAAGCCGGCAACGGCGAGCGCGTCACTGCCGAGGAATTGGCGGAGTGGGCGGGAACCATCCCGTACGAAATCCTGACCAACATCAATACCCGCGTACCGCGCGTGTTCGTGACGGACTAATCTGGTACAATCGGGCGGCTTTTGGATTAAACAAATGATGAGGTATTTATGAAGCGTCTCTTTGCATCTATCTGGAGTCTGTTCATCGTTGCCGCGCTGATCGTGGCGCTCGACCAGTGGACGAAATGGCTGGTGCGGGTCAACATCCCCTTTGCGCAGCAATGGATGCCCGAGGGCTGGGAATGGTTGACGCCCTATGCGCGCCTGGTGCACTGGCACAACAGCGGCGCGGCCTTCGGTATGTTCCAGGGCGGCAGCACGGTCTTTACCATATTAGCATTCGTGGTGATTGCGCTTATCATCTTTTACTATTCCCATGTAGAGGCAGACGATTGGATGACGCGCCTGGCATTGGGCATGCAGATGGGAGGCGCAGCCGGCAACCTGGTCTCCCGGTTGATGCTGGACGGCCAGGTTACGGATTTCATCTCGGTGGGAACGTTCCCGGTGTTCAACGTTGCCGACTCGGCCATCACGGTCGGCGTGGGCGTACTGTTGCTGGGCGTGTGGTTGGGGGAAAGGCGCTCGAAACAGGAAGGGAAAGAAAGCCGGGAAAGCGAACAAGGACAGGAACCCCTCGACCAGCAATCCTCGGCGCAGTTATGACCGAGCGTATCGAGACGTTCCATTTCGACAGGCAGCAAGAAGGACGACTCGACCATTTCCTGGTCGAGAAATTGCCCGCCTTTTCACGCTCCCGCCTGCAGGGGTTGGTCAAGGATGGATTCGTAAAGGTCAACGGTATCCCGGCCCGGAAAGCCGGGCAAACCCTGGAAACCGGCATGACGGTGGATGTGACCATCCCGCTGTCCGCGCCAACGAACCTGGTTGGGGAAAATATCCCGCTTGATATTGTCTTCGAAGATGACAACCTGTTGGTCATCGACAAACCGGCCGGCATGGTCGTGCACCCGGCTGCCGGCCACGATACTGGAACGCTGGTCCATGCCGTGCTGGGATATGCGCCGGACATCGAAGGCATTGGCGGCGAGGAACGCCCCGGCGTCGTCCACCGCCTCGACAAGGACACCTCCGGCCTGATCCTGCTGGCCAAGAACGAGCGCGCCCATCGCTGGCTGCAAGACCAGTTCCGCCTGCGCAAGGTGGAAAAGACCTACCTGGCGCTGGTGGACGGGCGCCCGCCTACCCCCAACGGGCGCGTGGAAGCGGCCATCGGGCGCGATCCCGCTCACCGCAAGAAGATGGCCGTCATGCCGCCGGGCAAGGGGCGCGAGGCGGTCTCGGGATACACCACGCTGGAAACATTCGCCGAACATACCCTGCTGGCCTTCCACCCGCTGACCGGGCGCACGCACCAGATCCGCCTGCATTGCGCCTTCCTGGGCTGCCCGATCGTGGGCGACAAAGTGTACGGCCATCGCAAGCCATCCATCCCGCTCGAAAGACATTTTTTGCACGCAGCCAAACTCAAGATCACCTTGCCGGGTGAGAAGCAGGCGCGCGCTTTCGAAGCGCCGCTGCCAGGGGAACTGGAAACCGTGTTACAAGAATTGAGGAAGTAGCAAGGAGAAGCGACATGCAAACCGTAGACCTTCGCTCCGATACCGTGACCAAGCCCACGCCGGAAATGCGCGCGCGCATGGCGCAGGCCGAAGTAGGCGACGACGTCTTTGGCGACGATCCCACCGTCAACCAGTTGCAGGAAATGGCGGCAGGGATGCTGGGCAAGCAGGCGGCGTTGTTCGTCCCCTCTGGCACGATGGGCAACCTGCTGGCGCTGCTGGCCCACTGCCAGCGCGGCGACGAAGCCATCCTGGGCGACCGCTCCCACATTTACCTGAACGAAGTGGGCGGGATGGCGGCGTTGGGCGGCATCCATCCCTGCCCGGTGCGGAACCGCGACGATGGGACCCTGGCGCTGGACGACATCCGCGCCTCGATCCGGACCGAGGACGTGCACCACCCCATTACACGTCTCATCTGCCTCGAGAACACCCAGAACGTGTGCGGCGGGGTGGCGTTGAGCGCAGCCTATACGCGCCAGGTGGGGGAACTGGCGCGCGCGCATGGCCTGGCCTTGCACATCGACGGGGCGCGCATTTTCAATGCAGCCGCTGCGCAGGGTGTACCCGCAAAAGAGTTGGCCGCGCCCGCCGATTCGATCATGTTCTGCCTGAGCAAGGGACTGGCCGCGCCGATCGGTTCCATGTTGGTGGGGACGCAGGCCTTCATCCAACGCGCGCGCCGCCTGCGCAAGATGCTGGGCGGCGGGATGCGCCAGGTGGGCATCGTTGCTGCGGCGGGCGTCTTTGCGCTGGAAAATATGGTCGGGCGGTTAGGCGAGGATCACGCCCGGGCCAGGAAATTGGCCGATGGCCTGAGGCAGGTTCAGGCGTTGGAAGTGGACGCGGGCTCGCCGTCCACCAACATGGTGTACTTCAACCTGTCGGAAACTGTCCCCTTCGACGCGGGATATGTCACAGAAAAAGTGAAGGGATACGGGGTGCTGGTCAGCCCGGAGGACGCGCGCCGTTTCCGCCTGGTGACGCATTGCTGGGTAGACGACGCGGGCGTGGAGCAGGCGGTGGAGGCCTTCAGGCGCGCGCTTTCGTAAAGGTTATATCCCCAGGTCGTCCAACTTTTTGTCGAGGATCAAGGCTTCGAATTTGGACAAAATGTCGGGGTCGAACAAGATGCCGGCCTGCTCCTGCAAGTACGCCAATGCTTCCTGGGTGGAGACGCGCTTGCGGTAAGGCCTGTCGCTGGTCAGGGCGTCGAAGGCGTCGACGATTGCAAAGACACGCGCCAGTTCGGGGATGCCCTCGCCGCTCAATCCTTCCGGGTAGCCGCTGCCGTCCCAACGTTCCTGGTGATAGCGGATGACGGGGAGCGTATCTTCGAGGAAGGGGATGCCCTCGACGATGCGCGCGCCTATGTCGGGATGCAGGCGCATCAGTTTCCATTCGTCTTCGGTCAATTTGCCGGGTTTGTGTAAGATGGTATCGCTGATGCCGATCTTGCCGATGTCGTGCAACAAGGATCCGCGTTCGAGCGATTTCAGTTGCTCTTCGTCGAGGCGCAGTTCTTTTCCAAGCCGGCAAGCCAGTTCGCTGACGCGCGTGCTGTGGCCTTCGGTTTCGCGGTCGCGGGCGTCCAGCGCAGACATCAGGGCAGCCAGGGTACGGTCGTAGGCCAGTTCCAGTTCCTGGAAGGCAGCCTCGATGGCTTTGGCTTGCTGTTGCGATTCCACCAGCAAAATGGAGCGTTCCAGGGCCAGGGCGGCCTGGTTGGCCAGGGTTTGCATATTGGAGGCGTGCCTGGCAAAATATTCGCGGATGTTGGGGGCTTCCAACCAGAGCGCGCCGTACTTCCTCAACGGCGTTTGCAGCGGGAAGCAGATGGTCGCGGCCACCTGGTCGGGCGTCACGTGGATGGTCTGCCCGCTTTGCAAGGTCTGTTGGACCAAGTCCATTGGATGACGCTCGCTGGGATGTGCGCCGTTCTCGTCGATCTCTACTTCCGTTTCGATTTCCCCTTCCTTCGAGAACAAGACAATGCCCGAAGCCGTCGCATTGGCAACTTTTGCAGCCGTCTCTGCGATATGGCGCGCTGCATCCTCCAATTTCTCGGCCTGGATGATGGTAACGCTCAAGTTATAGAGTTGGGTGGTGGAGTTCAGGGTGTTGCGCAATTCCTGGTACAGCCAGGTGGCTTCGATGGCGGTCGCCGCCTCGGAGGAAAGCAAGCCAGCCAGCGATTCGTCGTTCTCGCTAAAAAATACTTCCCCTTGTTTTCCAAATGCCAGGATCGCGCCGATGCTCAAACGGTGCAACCGGATCGGGATCGCCAACAGGCTGCGCAACCCGGCGTGGTCGATTTCGATGCGGGAAGATCGGCTGTATTTCCTGATATCCCGGATGCGGAAGGCTTCGTAGGCATTCAGCGCCGCCTTGATGGTGGAATCTTCAGCCAGCCGCTGCACCAATGAGTTCAACAAGCGCGGCGCATCGCCAGAATGCGCAACCCGCGAGAAATTTCCTTCCTGGTCGAGGAGCATGATAAAAATAAACCTGGCTTGCAGGGTATCCCGGGCAATGGCGGCAATTTCCTTGATCGTCGTTTGCGGTTCGAGCAAAGGAGACAGGGAGATACCAGCCCGGATCAGGTTCGTGAGGCGCTGCCGGTAACTGGAGCGCTCCCAGGCGCGCAACAATTCACCGGCAACTTTTTCTGCCAGGTGGACATCATAACTATTGAAAGCGTTGGCTTTTTCGTCGCCGATTTCCAATATCGCCTTGACATGCCCGTGATGGATCAAAGGGACAACGCACAAAGACTGCGCTGGATAGGTGTCCAGGGAAATGAAATCATGGTCGAGTTTTGTATCGCTCACGATCTGCGTTTTACGTAAACGTAAGGCGCGGCCAAGGACGCCTTCCGAAGTTTGCTGGCGATAACCGGGAGGCAGGAAGTTTCCGGCAGAGGCGATCACGGCAAACTCTTTTTCCTCTAGGTCATGTTCGTAAATGGCAACCTGCGAACAATTCAACGCGCGTTGCAGCGTGTTGACCGCGATCTGGGCGGCAACCGGCGGATCCAACTGCGCCTCGAGTTGGTAACTCATTTCCAACAGCAGGTTATATTGCCCCGCGCGTTGTTTTTCATATCCCAATTGTTGGCTCAGGGCTGCAATCTGCTCCGCCTGGATCTCCACCCTGGTCTGTAAACTTTGCGAGGAGGAAGTAAGAGGCTTGAGCGAGCGCGCAATCCACTGGCTCCAATTTTGCAGCGACGCACCTTCATGCGCCAGCATATCCCCAATCCCAGCCTCGGAAAGTTCAGTCGCCAATCTGTTGATACCTGATACCGTAAATACCAACCCGTATAACATTACTCCTTTAACGATAAAGAGGCATAGAAAGGCAACATCCTGGTTGAACATCACGTGGTTTGCCGGCTCTCCAAGATTTTCCATTACAAACCGTTGAGCCGCATACCCAGACGCCAGCGCGGATACAAGCGTAAGAATTTCCGTCAACCCCGCAGCAAGCAGCGCCTTTCGCCCGAGAAAATCGTCCTTCGAGAGGGTGATCTCGTCCCAGGGAATTACGTCCGCGATCAATGGCAACATTCCCATGCCAAACGCTACCAAGACCGTATTGATCTGCAATGGCAACAGGAACACCACGCTCCAAATAAGCCAGGGGATCGCAGACATTCTTGCTATCACACTCGACACGGGTTTATCTGGCCATACAAAAGCGGCCACCCCTGTCATTCCGAACAGAAGATAGATTCCTCCCAGGTACAGTTTCCATGAAGCAAGGTTTTCATAGCCCAACATCCCGGCCGGCATTCCCAAAAGCAAGCCCCCAATGGCCAGGTTCAGGCCTCCAAATCCAAGCCTGGAAAAAAACCTATGCGCTTTCTGAAAATAACCCGACCAGAACAACAAGTACACATGGCTGGTTGCCAGGGCCAACAAAGCCAACACATCCATCCAAAGCCGGGCTCGAAAATAGAGAAAGCCCGATATTCCCAGGAAAATAATGGACAGGCTGCGAACGCCCTGCTCAACGCGCTTGGAAGGTCGCAAAAAGATGGCCGCCTGACTGGCCAATGCGGTGAAGAACAAACCCAAACCCAACCAAAAGCACAAAACCAACGGCAGGCCATCGGATAATGCCCCCAGACGCCCTGGAATGAATAAAAGACCCAACCCGCTCAAAGAGAGCACAATTGAGGTCAAAAATTTTATCTGTATGTCAAGCCGTTTTATACTTGCCATAATCCACGAAATCCACTACAAATTTGCGTTGCCAGGATTAGTTCCAGGAAATTGGGAAATTGTAAAATATCTCTGATATAATTTGAAACCAGGTTGGGCGCTTGGTGGGGAGCGAAAGATAGTTGCCACGCGCGCACCCTGGAAAAGAAACTAACCGCTTGGTGGATTATGCAACCCTATTTTACTCTCGAACAGATCGATCAGGTAGCCATTTCGGTGCGCGAAAAGATATCTATTACCCCCTGTGTGGGGATGATTCTCGGCTCTGGACTGAACGACCTGGCTGCTTCCGTTGAAAATGCAATCACGATCCCATTTGGAGACCTGCCCTCCTGGCCGGTCTCCACCGTGATCGGTCATGCGGGACGCCTGGTCATCGGCGAACTGGAAAAACGGCCGGTCTTCGTCATGCAGGGACGCATCCACTTCTACGAAGGTTACAGCATGGCGCAAGTGACCCTGCCGGTGCGCGTCATGCAGCGCCTGGGCATCGAAACCTTGATCGTCACCAACGCCGCCGGGGGGGTAAACCCTGATTTCACCCCCGGCGATGTCATGTTGATTCGGGACAATCTCAACCTGATGGGCATGAGTGGATTGAACCCGCTCATGGGCCCCAACCTGGATGAATTGGGGCCGCGCTTCCCGGACATGAGCCAGGCCTACGACAGCCAACTATCTGCGCTGGCCCGCAAGAGCGCTGCCGGGGCAGGCGTCGCCCTGCAAGAAGGCGTCTATTGCGGGTTGAGCGGCCCGTCCTTCGAATCCCCGGCCGATTTGCGCTTCCTGCGCCTGGCAGGAGCAGACGCGGTGGGCATGTCCACAGTCCCGGAAGTGATCGTTGCGCGTCATGGAGGCATGCGCGTACTTGGGCTGTCTGGCATCAGCAACAAAGCCAACCTGGACGGTTCCACCCTGACGACGCACGAGGAAGTGATGGATGCGGGTAAAATGATCACACCAAAGATGGAAAAGATCATCCGCGGCGTATTGGGATCACTTTAGCAGATTTCCAAAGGTTCACCCGCAGTTCAACTGCGGGTGAACGAATCTCGACTTGATTGGTATGAACACTGTCAGCCGTTTCCTAGCCACTTACGAGGGGTTCATTTACATCCTGCTAGTCTTGAGCGGCTTGTTTGCTTTTCGCTGGCTATGGAAGTCCTGGCGGGAGTGGCGCCAGTCCGTGTTTGGCTTGGAGCGCGAGTTCGCCTTGCGCCGCTTGAGCCAGGCGCTGGCAATTTCAGCGTTGATCTTGTTCGCTTTTTTTGCGGAAATGTTCCTGGTCTCGTTCGTCGTCCCCAGTTTGCCTTCCGCTGACCTCCTGGCGACGCCCACGCTGGATCTCCTGCAGCAGCAGGATGGCGCTTTTGCAGGCGAGCCTTCATCGGTTGCCTTGACTGCGCTTCCGCTCGTCCCGGCAGGCGAAGAGGGCAGCGGCTGCATTCCTGACCAGTTGATCTTGACATCCCCGCAGCCAGGGCAGGAAATCGCCGGGCAGGTTACGCTGGAGGGCTCTGTCGACACTGCCAATTTTGGCTTTTACAAATTCGAGGTTTCCCCGCGCGGGGCAGAAACCTGGGCTACCATCTCCGCAGGCGCAGCCACCGTTGTCGATGGCGAAATCGGGTTTTGGGACACATCCATCCTGACGCCGGGCGACTATGAACTGCGCCTGGTGGTGACCGATAACCAGGGACAATCCCTGCCGCCCTGCGTGATTCCTGTCCGTGTGGTTGCGACGCCATAATTTTAGTCTGGAGGTTGCCAAGTTGCTTGCTGTTCAAATCCGCCCCATGACCACCGCCGATCTGCCGCGCTTGATGGGGATGGATCACACCACTTTGAGTGATTATGTCTGGCAATTGGACCTGCGCAGGGAAAACGGCCAGGTCCTGGCCGGCTTTCGCGAAGTACGCTTGCCTCGCCCGATTGGGGTCGTCTATCCGCGCAACCCGTTTGCGCTGGCCGATGAATGGAAGAACCGCACGCAGACCCTGGCGGCGCTATCGAGCGGTGAGCCGGTCGGGTACGCCTGTATCCTGGAACACAGCCATTCCACCACTGCCTGGGTGACGGACCTGGCTGTCAGCCAGGATGCGAGACGCCAGGGCGTAGGATCCGCCCTGTTGGAGGCCGCGCAAGCCTGGGCGTCGTCCCGAGGCGATAGCAATATTTTCGTGGAAATGCCGTCCAAGAACTATCCCGCTATCCGCCTGGCGCTCAAACTCGGATTCGAATTCTGCGGGTATAATGACCATTACTACGTCACGCAAGACGTCGCCCTGTTCTTTGGGAGAACCTTAATGTAGTTGCGGAAAGGTCTATGTTTAACGGTTGGGCCGAAAGTATATTGGCGGGGATACAAACGATCAATCAGATTCTGACGGCGGGCATTGCGATCACCGCTTTTTCGCTGTTCCTGTATGCCCTGTCGTTCAATCTGCGTGACCGTGTGGCGCGCTCGTTTGCCATTATCCTTCTGTGTGTGGTGGTGGTATTCACCACAGAAGCCCTGCAAAACAAAGACGTGCCGGATTGGGGGATTGACTTGTTGCTGCGCTTGCAGTGGATTGGCATCGTCTTCTTGCCCCCTTCCTACTTGCATTTATCGGATGCGTTGCTGGTAACTGCCGGCCGTCCCTCGCGGGGACGCCGCCGCTTGGGGGTGCGCCTGATGTACTTCATCTCTTCGGGATTCCTGCTCCTGCTCAGTATGGGCTACCTGGTGGGGCGCTTCGTACCAGACGGGAAGCCTGCTCCCCATCTCGAGCGGACGCCCTGGACCGAGATTTTCACCCTCTACTACATTGCGATTATGGCGCTGGCCGGGGCCAATTTCATCCGCGCCTATGCGCGCATGCTCACGCGCTCCGGGCAGCGGCGGATGTTATACCTGATGGCGGGCGCAACTGCCCCGGCGCTTGGTTCATATCCGTATATGCTCTACGGTTCCGAACTGGCGGCGAAATACCCGTTTTTGTTCTGGAGCACCTTGCTGGTCATCAACCTGCTGGTAGGCGGACTGGTGGTTGTGATGGCCTATGCGGTGGCGTTCTTTGGCGTCTCGTGGCCGGATCGGCTGGTGAAAAGCCGCTTGTTCAAGTGGATCATGCGGGGGCCGGTGACGGCTTCGACTGCGCTTGGCTTGATGACGGTCGTGCGGCGCGGCGGGGGCGTCTTGTATGGAGATGAGTATTCCGCTTTCGTACCCCTGGCTGTGGTCGTTTCGGTCTTATTGCTGGAACACCTGATCACGCTGGTCGCGCCGTTGTGGGAGCGCTGGCTCTTCTTTGGCCGCGACCGGCCGGAATTGGAATTGCTGCAAAACATCGAAGAGCGCCTGTTGACGCGCGGCGACATGCAACAATTCCTCGAAACCGTGCTGGCGGCCGTGCGCGACCACATGCAGTCGCCCAGCGCCTTTGTGGCTGCCCTGGATGGTGGCGAGTTATCGCTGATCGTGTTGGCAGGCAACCGGAAATTGATCGACCAGCAAGACCTGTCCGAAGCCCTGCGAAGCGTGGACCACCACGAGAACGGCGACCAGCGCCAAGAATTCGTATGGGGCGATTTCTGGATCCTGCCCCTGCGCCAGCGCCGCCGCATGGAAATGGACCGCGATGAACTGCCTGTATTGCTGGGGCTGTTGGGCGTGGCGCGCCGCCCGGAACAACCGACCCTGATCGAACATGACCAGCGTAACGCCCTCTGGCTGCTGGCAGACCGGGCAGCATTTGCGTTGGAAGACCGCCAGTTGCAGCAGCGCGTCTTCCGCTCGCTGGAAGATTTGCAGCCGCAGATAGACATGCTCCAACGTTTGCGCGCCATGGGCCGCTATGATACGCGCGCCGGCCTCTTGTCCGAAGAAATGACGCCCGAATCCGACCTGGCGAACTGGGTAAAAGACGCCCTCACCCATTACTGGGGCGGACCAAAACTCACCAACAGCCCGCTCATGGACTTGCGCATCGTGCGCGAGTTGATGAGCGAGCACGACGGCAATGCCCCCAACGCCCTGCGCGCCCTGCTGCGCAAGGCGGTAGACCAGGTTAAACCCGAAGGCGACCGCCGTTTTACGACTGAATGGATCTTATACAATATCCTGGAAATGAAGTTCATCGAAGGGCGCAAAGTGCGCGAAGTGGCGGCGCGACTGGCAATGTCGGAAGCCGACCTGTATCGGAAACAACGCGTCGCGGTCGAAGCCGTAGCGCGCGCAATCTTTGAAATGGAGACAGAGTCTCAAAATATGAGGTAGGGAAGGAGGCCTTAATGGTTACTCAACGCAAGCAAGAGAAAGTAATGCCCGTATTGGATGAAAGTTGGTGGGATTCGGTACTGGCAGAAGAAGAGCGCTATGCCCTTCCGGCTCCCAAACTGTCCAAGGCGGAAGAGCCAGTCAAAAGTGAAGACCCAAAACAAAGCCCGGATTGGAGCGAGGTGCGCGAACTTTACCACCAGGACCGCATCGTCCACCTGACCGTCACTGGCTACAATCGCGGCGGCGTTTTGGTGGAAGGGGAAGGATTATATGGATTCGTCCCGTTCTCACATTTGGTAGATATGATAACCGGGCCAGACAAGCAAGGCCGGGAGGCCAGCCTGGAAACCTATATCGGGCGAACCTTGCGGTTGAAAGTGATCGAATGCGCGCCGGAAGATGGCCGGGTAGTCTTTTCAGAGCGCGCCGCGCTGGCCGAACCGGGCAAACGAATGCACCTGTTCAACCAACTACAACCGGGCCAGAAAATCGCCGGCAACGTCACCAACATCACCGATTTTGGCGTTTTCATAGACCTGGGCGGCGTGGAAGGTTTGATCCACATCTCCGAATTATCCTGGGGGCGGGTCGCCCATCCCAGCCAGATCGTCCAACTCGGCCAGGAGATCGAAGCGCAAGTGCTAGAAGTCTCGCCCGAACGCTGCCGCGTGGCGCTCAGCCTCAAACGCCTGCTGCCCAATCCCTGGGAAAAGGCAAACAGTCACTTCGCCACCGGGCAGGTGCTTCCGGCGCACATTACCAGCGTTGTTTCGTATGGCGCCTTTGCCCGCCTCGAAGCCGGCGTCGAAGGCCTGATCCATGTCTCCGAGATTAATTTGAACGAGGGCGAAACCGTCCGCGATAAATTGACAGAGGGGCAGGAAATCCAGGTTCGCGTCCTGCACGTGGATGCGGCGCACCAACGCATGGGGTTGAGCCTCAACCTGGACGGCGTTCATGCCTGAACGGCCGCCTCGCGCGCGACACTCCAAATACGAACCCAAGACCCGTCGGCAACCGTTCCACCAGGAAGAGCCCAAAAGCGACTGGCTGGATCGCCTTGCGCGCCTCGACTTGCATTTTGGGCGCTTTGCGCGCGACGCGACCGGCCTCATCCTGCTGGCATTCTCCACGATGACCATCCTGGCTTTGGCTGGCGCCAGCCAGGATGCGGCCCTGCTCACTCCCTGGGCGGCTTTGCTCTCCCTGTGGTTCGGGTGGGGCAGTTACCTGGTCGCCCTTTCGATTGGACTGATCGGGTTTTCCATCTTGAAACGGGAGCAGGGGACGAATTCCATGAGCCGCTTCATTTCCATCGAAATCGCTCTGCTCCTGACCCTGGGCCTGCTGGCCGCTTTCGGGGGCAATTCCCTCACCCGGGCCGACGCCGGCCAGGACGGCGGCCGCGTGGGCTGGGGACTCGCGTTCCTGGCCTGGCGGTTGGCGGGGAAAACCGGCGGCACGCTCATCTTGTTCCTGCTATGGCTGTTGGCTGTTATGAGCGCCTTTGGCCTGTGGCTCAGGCTGGAAAAGTGGCTGCTGCGCCTGGCAGGGGAAACGCCCGCACAAGAGCCGGTTGCCGAGCCTGCACAACAAACCGTCCCCGCCGACTCGCCTGCCCCAGACGCCAAATCCAAGAAAAAAGCAACGCCCTTGCCGCCCGAATTCCGCAAGTCGCTGCGCGCGCCCGCCGCGCAGGATGAACGGCCAGCCGAACCGTTACCGCGCAGCGAATCCCTGCCGCCGCTTACCCTTTTATCCGCCGAGCAGGCCACTCGTCCGGATGAACGCACTATCAACCAGGCCGCCGGTATGATCGAAAAAACGCTGTCGGAGTTCGGCATCCCGGCCACGGTCATCGGCTTCCGCATCGGCCCGACCGTGACACAATTCGCCGTCCAGCCTGGCTTCATCAAAAAAGGCGGATCGGTCGAAGAGGACGCCCAACAGATGAAAGTGCGCGTCGCGCAGATCGCCGCGCTGCAAAAAGACCTGGCGCTGGCGCTTTCGGCGGAACGGTTGCGCATCCAGGCGCCTGTGCCGGGCAAGCCCTATGTTGGGATAGAAGTGCCGAATGTGCGTTCCTCGGTGGTGCGCTTGCGGCCGATCCTGGAAACAGAGGCCTTTGCCAAGGTTGGGGCCGCGCTCGCCGTCGCGCTGGGGCGGGATGTGTCCGGCCAGCCCCTGGTGGCAGACCTGGCGCGCATGCCGCACTTGTTGATCGCCGGGTCTACCGGCTCGGGCAAATCGGTCTGCATTACGGCGCTGGCGGCCTGCCTGGCAATGAATAACACCCCACAAGACCTGCGCCTGGTGATGATCGATTCGAAGATGGTCGAGTTACTGCGCTTCAACGGCCTGCCGCACCTGTACGGCAAGGTCGAGACCAATATCGAACGCATCATGGGCGTGCTGCGCTGGATCGTGCTCGAAATGGAGCATCGCTACCGCCTGCTTGAAAATACCAAGGCGCGCGACCTGAGCGCCTACAACCGCAAACTGGCGCGGCGCAGCGAGCAGGGCGCCTTGCCGCGCATTGTGGTCATCATCGACGAACTGGCCGACCTGATGATGTCTGCGCCCGACCAGACCGAGCATAACCTCGTCCGCCTGGCGCAGATGGCGCGCGCCACCGGTATCCACCTGGTAGTGGCAACCCAACGTCCCAGCACCGACGTGGTGACCGGCCTGATCAAGGCCAACTTCCCGGCGCGCCTGGCGTTTGCGGTCGCTTCCGGGGTCGATTCGCGCGTCATCCTGGACGCCACCGGCGCGGAGACCCTGCTGGGGCGCGGCGACTTACTGTTCCTGAACCCGGAGGTGGGCAACCCGATCCGCGCCCAGGGCGTCATCGTCACCGACCAGGAGATCGAGAAGATCATCACTCACTGGCAAGACAACAGCGACCTGCCGTTGGACGACCTGCCGCCCTGGGAAAAGTTGTTGCAGGAACCGTCCGAGGCGGGGGATGACGCCCTGGTCGAGGAGGCAATTTCCATCGTCCAGGGAGCGAGACGGGCCTCCGCTTCCCTGCTGCAACGCCGCCTGCGCATCGGCTATCCACGCGCCGCGCGCCTGTTGGACCAACTGGAAGAGATGGGCATCGTCGGGCCATCACAGGGAGGCGGGCGCGAGCGGGACGTGTTGGTAGAGCCAGACGAGTTGGATGAGGAAGATGCTTGAGCGAAAAAATATTTGAGTATGGGAGATGTTTCTGTGGAAAATAGTGGTATCCGTGTCCCCGTTACGTTGACCGACCGTTTGCGCGGTTGGTTCAAGTGGTTCCTCGACCCGGTGGGGAGATTCCTGTTGCGCTTGGGGCTGACGCCCAATATGATGACAGGCCTGGGGTTGGCGGGCAATTTTGTGGGCGCCTATTTCCTTTCCCAGGGAAACCTGGCGTTGGGAGGCTGGCTGGTGGTGATCATGACGCCCATCGATGCGTTGGACGGAACCATGGCGCGCCTGCGCGGCGATGCCAGTGATTTTGGCGCTTTCGTCGACTCGGTCAGCGACCGGTATGCAGAACTGGCGATCCTGGGCGGCCTGCTATACCATTTTGCCACGCAGGGAGACGCGACAGGCAGCATCCTGGCGTTTGCCGCGGCGGCCGGCTCGGTGCTGGTCTCTTATGTCAAGGCGCGCGCTGAAAGCCTGGACTTCGAAGCCAAAGTGGGCCTGCTGACGCGCGTGGAGCGCTACCTGGTGCTGGCGCCGCTGCTGGCGCTTGGGGAACCGATCCTTGCGCTCTGGATATTGGCAATTTTTGGAAACTTTACCGCTTTACAACGGATCTGGTTCGTGCGCCGCCAGGCGCATGCCCGCATGAAAGGACAAATCAAAGCATGACCATGCCTGAAGGCTTCCAACTGGGGCCGCTCTTTATCCGGTATTACGGCATCATCTTGATGCTCGGCGCGCTGGCAGGCGGCTGGCTGGCGACGCGCCAGGCAAAACGTCGCGGCCATGACGCCGACATCGTGTGGGATTTGCTGATCTGGCTCATCATTGGCGGCATAATTGGGGCGCGCCTGTGGCATGTCTTCACGCCCACGCCGGCGGCGATTGCCGAGGGCCGCACGACCCTGTTCTACCTGACGCATCCGTTCGACCTGATCAACGTGCGCAACGGCGGACTGGGCATCCCTGGCGCAGTCATTGGCGGGGCGGCGGCGCTTTTTTTCTTTGCGCGCAAGTATGGCCTGGACTTTGCGGAGTGGACCGATATTGCCGCGCCCAGCCTGGCCTTGGGACAGGCCATTGGCCGCTGGGGGAATTTCTTCAACCAGGAATTGTACGGCGCGCCGACCACCCTGCCGTGGAAACTGTACATCGACCCGCTGCACAGGGTCAGCGGTTTCGAGAATTTCGAATATTTCCATCCCCTGTTCCTGTACGAATCGCTCTGGAACCTGGGCAACATGGGCTTGTTGCTCTGGCTGGGAGGCCGGTACGCCGACCGGCTCAAGGCTGGGGACCTCTTCCTGGTCTACCTGGTTGTTTACCCTCTTGGGCGCTTCTTGCTGGATTTCCTGCGCCTGGACGCCGCCCTGCTGGGCGGGATCAACGCCAACCAGGCGGCGATGGCGGTGGTGGCTGTGCTGGCCGGCCTGGCGCTGCTGTGGCGGCATCGCAAGAGTCACCTGCCTTACAGGTAACTATCAGTTTTCTCGAGGGGACTGTTGTCTCATTGACAGCGGACTACCATCCCGCTATGCTGTGCGCACAGGATAGTTATGATCGAGACCTATGAACTTACAAAACATTTCGATGGCTTCCAGGCGGTAGATGGCGTTTCCCTGTCGGTCAGGCCGGGGCAAATCCTGGCCTTGCTCGGCCAGAATGGGGCCGGCAAGACCACCACGGTGCGCATGTTGACCGCCCTGTTGAATCCTACGCGCGGCTGGGCGCGCGTCAACGATTTCGATGTGGTGAAACAGGCTGCCCAGGTGCGCGCTTCGGTAGGCGTATTGACCGAGCAGCATGGGCTGTATCCGCGTATGAGCGGGGAGGAATACCTGGATTTCTTTGGGGAAATCTACCGGTTGGCGCCTGCTGCCCGCGCAGAGCGCAGCCGATACCTGCTGGAATATTTCGGCCTGTCGGAGGCGGCCAAAAAACGGGTCGGGGAATATTCGAAGGGCATGAAGCAGAAGTTGGCGCTGGCGCGCGCCCTGATCCACGAGCCGCCGGTATTGTTGCTGGACGAACCGACCTCGGCCATGGACCCCGAGTCGGCGCGCCTGGTGCGGGATGAGATCGCCAACCTGAGATCGTCGCAACGCACGATCATCATCTGCACGCACAACCTGGCAGAGGCGGAAGCCCTGGCCGACATCATTGCCGTCATCTATCGCGGGCGCATCCTATTAAGTGGGACGCTGGAGATGCTCAAGGAGCAAATCTTGGGGCCGGTAGAATACGAGGCGCAACTGTCGCAGTCCTGGCAGCCAGACGGCTTGCAATTGCCCGAGGGCGTGGTGATGAGCGGATATAACGGGAGCAGGCTGCGGTTCCGGGTGATGCGTCCGCAAGAGACCAATCCGCTGTTGCTGCGGCAGTTGTCTGCAAGCCAGGCGCCGGTGGTCACGTTACAGGAAGTCCCGCGCACCCTGGAACAGGTGTATCTCAAAGTGATGGCAGAGGCGCAAAAATCACCCGCGCCTTTGGCGCAATAGGCGAACTATGGATTGGTTGACTCCTGTCTGGTTGATTACGAAGCGTGAACTGCGCGACCAGTTCCGCGATTGGCGGATTCTCTTCCCCTTGGTCGTCCTGACGCTCATCTTCCCTTTGCTGATGAACGAAGTGGCGTACCAAGCGGTGGAGTTCGTGGCCGAATATGGGGAGACGCTGCTGGTGGACCGCTTGGTGCCGTTTTCGGTATTGATCATTGGGTTTTTCCCGATCACGGTCTCGCTAGTGGTAGCGCTGGAGTCGTTCGTGGGTGAGAAGGAACGCGGCACGATCGAGCCTTTGCTCAGCACGCCTTTGAAAGACTGGCACATGTACCTGGGCAAGTTGCTGGTGGGGGTCTTGATGCCGCTGATTTCCAGTTTCGTTTCCATTGGTCTTTACTTGGTCATCGTCTCGCGGCAAAGGCTCGACATGCCGGAGGTGTCTGTCCTGTTGCAATTGTTTGCGCTCACGGCTGCCCATGCGGTCTTGATGGTGAGCGGCGCAATTGTCATTTCAGTGCAATCCACTTCGGTCAAGGCCGCCAACCTGCTGGCGTCTTTCATCGTCATCCCCGTTGCCATCCTGATGCAGGGAGAGAGCGCCCTGTTGTTCTGGGGCGACAACCAGATTCTGTGGCTGGCGGTCGTTGCTGTAATTTTGATGTCAGGGTTGCTCATCCGTGTGGGACTGGCGCATTTCCAACGGGAGTACATGCTGGGGCGTGAGATAGACGTCCTCAGTTTCCGTTGGATGTGGCAGACGTTCTGGGGATATTTCAAGGGCCAGGCGCATTCGCTGGCAGGCTGGTATCGGATTGAAATCGTGAAAAACGTCCGTAAACTGGCTTTGCCGTTGGGCGTAATGCTGGCGGCGGCTGTCCTGGCCTTCTGGCTCAGTTTCCAGTGGACCATCACGGCTGTCCCGGAGCATATCGAGGCCGCTACACCCGAAAACTTCAAAAAGATCGTGGAAGAGGTCACCAACTCGCCGATGGCGCTCGGGATGGGCCCGGAACTATCTGCTCCTTATATCTTTATGCACAACTTACGCGCGGTGGGGGTCATCTTGCTGGCCGGGCTGGTTTCCTTCAGCGTGTTGGGTGTATTGGCTTACCTGGTCAACTTGGGCCTGATCGGGGTCGTACTGGGATTTTTCCAGTTGATGGGATACTCGGCGTTGGCTATAGGGGTATCGGGATTGGCGCCGCATGGAATCTTCGAGTTGCCTGCATTGATGCTCGCCAGCGCGGCTATGCTGCGTATCGGGGGCGTCTTGGTCACGCCGCAAACAGGCCGCTCACTGGGCGAAGTTTTACTCGAAGCGCTGGCAGATTGGACCAAGGTCGCATTTGGATTGGTATTGCCGCTTTTACTGGTTGCGGCCATCGTCGAAACCTATGTGACGCCTGCGATTCTCTTATCGGTAATAAAGTAATTGTGAAAGGTTATTTATGGCGAAATTGATCATCCTTGGCTCATCCAACGCGGTGGCATCCCCGGAAAATGAAAATACGCACATGGTCCTGGTGGGACAGGAGCGCACCGTCATGGTAGATTGTGTCAACAACCCGATCCATCGCCTCGAACAGGCGGGCGTCAGTTATCATGACCTGACGGATATGGTCTTGACGCATTTCCATCCCGACCACGTCTCCGGCGTCCCGCTCTTGCTCATGGACATGTGGTTGCGAGGCCGCCGCAAACCGATCCACATCTATGGCCTGCACTACACCCTCGACCGGATGGAGGGCCTGATGGCAATGTATTCCTGGGCTGATTGGCCTGATTTCTTCCCGGTGGCCTTTCACCGCTTGCCGACCAGTGAAATGACCCCGGTTTTAGAGTGCGAAGAGTTTGCCGTTTTCTCGTCCCCTGTGCGCCACCTGATCCCCACCATCGGCCTGCGGTTCGAATTCAAGCGCAGCAAAAAGGCCCTGGCGTATTCCTGCGACACCGAACCATGCGTGGAGGTCGTCCACCTGGCCCAGGGCGCGGATGTCCTCATCCACGAGGCTTCCGGCGAGTCGCAGGGACACTCCTCCGCGGAGCAAGCCGGAAAGATTGCCAGCCAGGCCGAGGTCGGCAAGTTATACCTGATCCATTACCCAACCGGGGAATACGCCGACCAGAACCTGGTCAACGAGGCCCACCGGCGCTACCAGGGTGAAGTAGACCTGGCAACTGATTTTATGACGCTCGAATTCGATTGAACTGCTCACCTTGCACTGACCTTCCCCCAGTACCACAAGACATCACTGCCTGGAACACAACCTGCCCCTACCAGCCCGTAATATACACTTCCCACTCGCCGTTATCGTCTGTGTGACGCCCATAAAGATAAGCCGCGTTGGCAGGCGGCTCTTTCGGGACGTGCAACAGGGCCATGTGGGCTTCTTCCAACTTTCGGCCTCCCTTGCGATGGTTGCAAGCCGGGCAGGCCGCCACCACGTTCGTCCACACATGCTCACCGCCCATGTGCTTGGGTAATACATGGTCTACCGTCAACGGCAGATCGCGCCGGCCGCAATACTGGCAGGTATAATTGTCGCGTCGAAATACCTCGCGCCGGGTCAGTTTGACGCGGGGATGCGGACGGTGGATCATCTGCTCCAGGCGGATGACAGAGGGGCGCGGCAACAACTCGCGGATCGTGTGGATGTAGCCGCGTCCATTGACGACCATCGCCGCCTTCCCCGAAAGGATCAGCCCAATGGCCCGCCGTGTGGAACACACATTGATCGGCTCGAAATTGGCGTTCAGAACAAGCACCGGCTCTTGCATGGAGCCTCCACAATAGGGCTGATTATAGCACAATCAAATTCAGGAGTTTCTGCGATGAAAGTACTGCTTGCCGGCGGCGCAGGTTTCATAGGCCGCCATCTCACACAATCCCTGCTGGCAGATGGTCGCCAGGTCTGGGTCTTATCGCGCCGCTCCAGCCCGGCCATCCCAGGCGCGCAAACGGTCCTATGGGATGGACGGACGCCGGGCGATTGGCGCCGCCTGGTCAACGAGATGGACGCGGTCGTCAACCTGTCGGGATTGAGCCTGAACAACTGGCCGTGGACGAAGGAAAAGAAACAACGCTTCCTGGACTCGCGCGTCGAACCCGGACTTGCGCTTGCCTCCGCTATCGCAGGCGCTGACCGCCGCCCGGGCGTGCTCGTGCAAATCTCCGGCATCAACCACTACGGCCTGCGCGGCGATCTGGCCGACGAAACGACGCCGCCCGCCGGCGACTACCTGGCGCAATTGACCGTCGCCTGGGAAAATTCCACCCGCTCGGTAGAAGACCTGGGCGTGCGGCGCGTCATTTGCCGCACGGCGGTGGTGCTGGCAAAGGACGCCAGCCTGGTGCAACTGATGACCCTGCCGGTGCGCCTGTTCGTGGGCGGGCCGCTAGGCAGCGGGGAACAAGCCCTGCCCTGGATCCACATCGACGACCAGGTCGGCGCCATCCGCTTCCTGTTGGACAACCCCAAAGCGCACGGCGCCTACAACCTGATCGCGCCGCAGCCCACCTCCAACGCCGAATTCATGCGCGCCCTGGCGAAAACGCTGCGCAGGCCATACTGGTTCCCTGTCCCGGCATGGTTGATGCGGCTGGGCCTGGGCGAGATGAGCGCGCTCGTTACTGAAGGGCGCTTTGCGCAGCCCAAACGCCTGCAAGGGCAGGGGTATACTTTCCACTTCCCAACCTTGCGCCAGGCGCTGGAAGATATTTTGAGGAGTTGAACATGCGAAAACACCATTTCCTTTCCCTGGTTATAGCCAGTATCATCTTCGTTACCCTGGCCTGCGGACCGCTGTCGCTGGTTCCAGAAACCGCTGCCCCCGAAACCGTTGCTCCCGAGGCCGCTGTTCCGGCGCCGTCCACCCTGCCGCCCGCGCCGGTTTTGCCTTCGGCCACACCGTTCATTGCGGAATCCTACCCCACCGCCGAAGCGGCCTCCATTTCACCGCAGCAGGTGGTGGGAGGGGTGGACGTCGACGTGACGCGCGCCTGGCAAGAGGGCAAGCAAGTCTACGCCGAGGTATGCTTTACCCTGCCCGACGCCTCCGATTGGACGATCTGGAAGGCCAGTTTGAAATATGCGCACCAGGCTATCCAGGAATACGGCGCAACCCTGGTCAGCCTGCAAGAGCCGGGCGCGGACGGGCAGCCTGGCCTGCGCTGCGACATATTGGAATTCTACGTCCCGCCAGACGCCGACCTTGCGACCGTAACCGTCAGCGTGGAAGCCATTGCGGCCTATCCGCGCGAAGGGGAATACTGCGCGATCTACATGCCGAAAATCCAGCAGGCGCTCGATGAGCGCGGCATTGCCATTGCGCTGGAATGCCCCATCGTGAACGGCGTGGAAACCATGCAGATCGCCTCCAAACCGGAAACGATGAGCCAGGAGGAGGCCGAGCAGATCGTTTTCAGCGACGAGTTCTTTTCCATTACCGGCCCATGGGAATTTACTTTCGCCCTGGGAGGGTAGGTGCGAGTATAATGTGCGCATGATCGAAAATGCGCCTCGTGAATTCCGGCCTGTGCTGCTTTCGCGCCGCGGCGAGTGGACCGCCTGGGGCCTGTTCACGGCCGCCGGCGTCGGGGTGCTGGCCCTGCGGGAATCGACGTATGTGCCCCTGTGGGCCTGGATATTCTGGTCCTTCCTGCTCTTTTCTGCGGTGAGCATCTCGCTGGGCAACTGGATAGACCGGCGCACGTTCATCCGGCTGGAGGGGGACGGGATCCGCTTCGAGAACGGATTACGCAGGGTGCGGCTGGGCTGGCCCGAGGTCCAGGAAGTGGCGGTTTTGCCGGCGCGTTGGGGGCAGGCGGTGCAGGTCAGCGGCCAGCGAGCGCATTTTGCGTTCAAGACGTTGGGAGAGGTCGAGTTCCAGGGCGAGGTGCGCGGGCGGACAGGGTTCGTCGAAGGGCGGGCCATCCTGGATGTCATCTTGCGCGAGACAGGTTTGCGGTTGGTAGAGGAAGCGAATAGCGCATATTATTATGCGCGTAGTTGAAAGCGTTTTACGTTTCGATTTACGCATCACGGAAACGTAGAACGTGATGCGTACTTTTTTTGCGGGAGGTTCCCATGAACATAGAAGAACAAGTCGAACTTTTGATGCAGGGCGCGGAGTATGGCGACGAGGAACTCAAGAAGGCCATGACGGTCGAACTGCGCGAGCGGCTGCTCCAGTCCGAAAGGGAGGGGCGGCCCCTGCGAGTCTACTGCGGCTACGACCCGACCTCGACAGACCTGCACCTGGGACATACCATCACCATGCGGAAGTTGCGCCAGTTCCAGGACCTGGGCCATGAGGTGACATTCCTGATCGGGAGTTACACCGCCCTGGTCGGCGACCCCTCGGACAAGAACAAAGCCCGTCCGGTGCTGACCGAGGAACAGGTGGCCGAAAACGCGCTGACTTACGCCGAGCAGGCCTTCCGCGTGCTGGACCGGGAGAAGACAATCGTCCGTTATAACGGCGAATGGCTCTCGAAACTCACGCTCGTGGACTTGATCCGCCTGGGGCAGAATTTTACGGTGCAGCAGTTCCTGGCGCGCGAGAATTTTTCCAAGCGGCTGGAGGGCGGCGAGCCGATCTTTTTGCACGAGACGTTCTACGCCCTGATGCAGGGCTATGACGCGGTTGCCATGCAAACGGACGTGCAGGTGGGCGGCACGGATCAGTTGTTCAACATCATCGTGGCCGGGCGAAAATTGCAGGAAGCGTTGGGGCAGAAGCCGCTGGTGGGCGTGATCACCGGCATCCTGCCCGGCACCGACGGCGCGCAGCGCATGTCGAAGTCAACCGGCAACATCATCCCGATCCACACGGACGCGGAAGATATGTACGGCAAAGTGATGAGCCTGCCCGATTTTGCCATGCCGCAGTATTTCCGGCTGGTGACGCGCTGGTCGCCTCGCGAGATCGCAGGCATGGAAAAGGAATTGGCGGGCGGCGCACTGCACCCGCGCGACGCGAAGATGAAACTGGCGCGCGAGATCGTCAGCATCTTCTACAGCGACGAGGAAGCGCAGGCGGCCGAGGCGGCCTTTGTGCGCCTGTTCCAGCAGCGGGAGACGCCCGAGGAGATGCCGGAGTACCAGGCGCCGGCCGGGGCGACGGTGATGGATGTTTTAACGGGAGCGGGCCTGGTGTCCAGCAAGAACGAGGCGCGGCGCCTGCTCGAGCAGAAAGGCGTCCGCCTGGACGGGGAGACGTTGGAGCGCGGCGATGTCCCGTTCCCACATCCGGGTGTGCTCCAGGTGGGAAAACGTCGCTTTGTGCGGGTGAAATAAGGATAAAAAATCAGGCCGGTCAACCTGGCCTGATTTTTTATCTATCCATTTTTTCCTCCAGCAGCCAGAGGAAGGTTTCAACGACCTTGGGGTCCAAGTCCGTTCCGGCCTTGCTGCGGATGTATTCGATGACTTTCTCCAATTCCCAGGCTGCCCGGTAAGGCCGGTCGTACAGGAGCGCATCCCAAACATCTACAACGGCAAAGATGCGCGCCGCCAGGGGGATGTCTTCCCCTTTCAAGCCGCGCGGGTAGCCGCTGCCGTCCCAACGTTCGTGATGGCAATAGGGAATGTCCAATGCGGGGCGCAGGTATGGGATGGGAGACAACAAGTCATAGGCATATCGGGGATGCTGGCGCATGATCTCCCATTCTTCATCGGTCAGCGGGCCCGGTTTGTGGAGGATCTGATCGGGGATGCCCATTTTCCCGATGTCGTGGAGCAGGGTGCCGCGCATGATGTGCGCGAGTTGCTCCCCTTCCACACCCAGGCGGCGGGCAAGTTCGATGGTCATGCTTGCAACCCGCTGGGTATGGCCTTGTGTTTCTTTATCGCGCAATTCCAGGGCTTTGCCCCAGCCTTCCAGGGTTGTATCATAGGCCAGGATGAGTTCCTGGTTGCTGCGCTGTAAATTCTTGAAGAGTTGGGCATTGTCGATGGCGATCGCGGCCTGCCCCGCCAGGGTATGCAGGAAATTGAACCAATCCAAACCGGGCGCCATGTTGTCACATACGTATAGTTCGAGCACTCCCTGGATCTGTCCTTTGCTGACCAGGGGGATGCCAAAATAATCCTGGAACCTTTCTTCAGTTATGGGGCTGCGCATGACTTCTGGCTGGTTGGGTAAGTCGGTAATGTGGATCAATTTCCGTTGCAGGGCCACCTGGCCAACCCATCCGGCTCCAACTTGGATGGGTGTTTTTGGGAACGTATGAGCGCCGGTAAAGCCAGCGCTGGTGTAATAAGAAAGCGCCTGGAGGCTGGGCGTATAAAGTAAAATGGCAGCCGCCTCTACGCCTAATTCCTTGATGGCATGGGCAAGGAGGATATTCAAGGTCACTTTCAGGTCGAAACTCGATGAAATGGCGGTATCGATATCCCGCAAGACGGTCAGTTGCCTGACCTGCTTCTCACTGCGCTCGAACAGGCGCGCGTTTTCGATGGCAGCAGCGGCCTGGTGGGCAAAGGTCATTGCCAGGAGGGCGTCATGTTCAGTATAGGTTCCAGGCTGATAACTGTCGATCGTGATGGAGCCAATGACTTCCCCACGAGAAATGAGAGGCACGCCCATCCATCCATGGACAGTATCCGCTGTTACCCATCTCTCGAAACGCGGATCGTATTGCGCATCTTCCAAGATTAGCGGTTGCCTGGTTTTCCATGTTTCCTGCAACAGGGCATTGCTGGCCGGGAAGGTCATAGAGATAACTTCATCATTTCGCGGCAAGCCTTTTGCGGCGGTGAGACGCACCCACTCGCCTTCGAGGAGGAAAATGGTTGCGCTATCGTAGGACAAGACAGACCCCAGGTTATCGAGGATGGCAGTCAGTACTTGCTGGACGTCCAGGGATGAAGCGATCGATTCGGCGGTAATACGCAGGGATTCCGCTTCCCGGAAATGGCGCTGTTCCATTTCGAACTGGCGGGCGTTCTGGATGGTGGAGGCGGCCTGGTTGGCGAAGGCCATTGCAAGTTCAGCGTCCGAAGCGTCATATGCCCCAATGTCGTAACTGTCTATCGTAAGGTGACCGATCACCTGGTCGCGCACAATGAGCGGGAAACACATCCAGCCATGAACGCTGCTTGAATCTCCCCAACAGTGGAAGCGTGGATCCTTTTGGATGTCTGCGCTTACGATAGGCTGGCGGGTTTCCCGCACGGCGCTTGCCAGTTCATCATCGAGCGGGAAAGTCAACCCTATGACTTTTTCGGGATCGCTGAACCCATTTCCAGCGACGACACGATAATGGTCTCCCTCCTGCATGAAGACGGCAGCACTGTTATAGGGAATCAGCGCAGCAATTTGTTGCAGCAATATATCCAAGACCTCTTTCAACTCAAGGCTGGAAGTCAAGGCCGCCGAGGCCTGGCGCAACATTTCCGCCTCGCGGCGGCGTTTACGCTCCGCCTCGAAAAGGCGGGCATTTTCGATTGCAATGGCTGCCTGGTTGGCAAAAGCGCTAACCAATTGCGCATGTTCCGCTGTAAAATGATCCACCTCACAACTATCGAGGGTCAGTATGCCAATCGGGCGATCATGGACGATGAGAGGCGCGCCCAGCCAGGACTGGATCGAGGGCATATCGAGGAATGCGGGATACGCCTCGGGCGCTTTTCTCAATAAGAGCGGCTGGCGTTGTTGAACGACAATCGTGTTTGGATTGTCGCCCGGGAAAGGAAAACGCCTGTCTTTTTCTTGCACCAAGACAAGATCGCCCCGCCCGCCCACGATTTCCATGTAACCGTCGCGCAATAATTGAACCGAAGCGCTATCGAATGTAACCACATGGGACAACTGCTCCAGGATAAGGTCGATTGCCATTTGCTGATCTAAGGTGGTCGTGACAACAGCGGTCGCTTTTTGCAGCGTTTCCGCTTCCTGGCGACGCTTTTGTTCCGCTTCGAACAGGCGCGCATTTTCGATGGCGACCGCCGCAGAGTTGGCAAACGTTTGCGCAATGACAGCGTCTTTTTCGTTGAAAGCATCGACGGTACGGCTGTCCAGGTTGAGCAGCCCGATGACCTTGCCCTGGGCAATCAGGGGAACCCCCATCCAGCCATGGATATAGTTTGTGCCTTCCCAATTTTCGAAGCGAGGGTCAGCCTGCGCATCGGGCATGACCAACGGTTTGTGGCTTTCAAAGATCTCCGCCCATTTTGCCGAACCTGGAAAGCGTTTCCCGATCCAGTCGTACCCTTGCGGCAGGTTACGCTCGGCAACAATCACCAGATCATCCCCATCCATCAGGGTAATCGTCGCGCTGTCATAAGGCGTGATTACGCCCAGATTTTCCAGGATGGCATCAAACAATGTTTGCAGGTTAAGGGAGATCGTTAGCGAGGCAGTTGCCTCGCGCAGGAGTTCCGCTTCCTGCCTGCGCTTCTGTTCACTCTCGAGCAGGCGTAATTTCTCGATGCCGGTTGCCAGGTTGCCAGCGATGGTATTGAGTAGCCGCTCGTCCGCTTCGGTATACGCATCCCGGTTCCTGCTTTCGACGTTGATTGCCCCGATAACTGCCCGGCCTATTTTGACCGGCGCGCATAGTTCGGACTGCACGCCGGAGGTCGCCTCGAAATACGCCGGTTCCTGCTTCACGTCCCCCAGCCGGATCGCCTGCCCGCTCCTGACCACCTTCCCGGTCACACCCATCGTAACCGGCATGACCCACCTGGCTTTGTCAGAAGGGGCGCCCCGATAGGACGGGTGCGGGACAACCGCATCGCCATGTTCCGTGACCAGTTCCACGCCGCAATTATCGGGGTAGAGCGAATCGCCGATGATACCCGTTACGCGTTCGATCAACTCATCCACGCTCTGCGCCGTGGAAACAGCCGCGGCAACATGGTGCAGGATGGTCAACTCCTCCACCTGCCGCCTCAGCATCGCTTCGCTCTTTCGAAGCGCTACTTCTGCCCGCTTTCTCTCTGTGATGTCCTGCGCCAACGCAAAAACGACGTCCCGGCCAAAATACGCGCCCCTGTAAAGGCGCACATCTTTCGGGAATACCTCGCCGTTTGCCCGCAGCCCCCAAAACTCGAATTGCTGCGGTTCCCCCTGGAGCGCCTTCAACATGGCTTTATGGGTCGCTTCCAGGTCGTTCAACCCCGGCGCGCTCAAGACCTGCGGCGTCTTTCCGATGAAGAATTCGCGCGGATGCCCATACATTTTGACCGCGCCCTTGTTCACATCCAGGAATTTCCCATCGCTGTCCTGGATGTAGATGGCCTCCTGCACGCTATCGAACAGGCCGCGATAACTGGCCTCGCTCTCGCGCAGGGCTGCTTCTGCCTTTTTCCGCTCTGTGATGTCGCGCACCAGCACTTGCAAGGCTTTCTTGCCGCTATATTGGATGGGCAGCGAAGTGATCTCGACATCCAAGATGGAACCATCCAAGCGCAGCAATTTTTCCTCCGCCAGCGGCAGGGACTCTCCAGTTTCGAGCGCGCGGCGAATACGCTCGGTTACAAACTCCTTGTACTCTGGATGGAGGAACGCAAAGACCGCCTGCCCAATCACCTGATCAGCGCCAGCCGCGCCGAGCATTTGTATGGCGGCGGGATTGGCAAAGACAATCCTCCCATCAAGGTGCACAAATATTGCCTCCGGCGACGCCTCTACCAACAAGCGATAGCGTTCTTCACTTTCCTGCAACGCGCGCAAGGCAACCATACGGCCCGTAATATCATGAAAAGAGGCCAGGACGTAATCCCGCCCGCCAAACCGGATGAGTTCGTAGAATTCCAACGTATTCAGGATGCTCCCATCCCTGGTAAACAATTGCCCTTCCATCCCTTTGAGGGACTTTTCTTGTCCCAACCTGGCCGCAAACTCTTTCCTGCCCGCTTCCGTAATAAACCCCAGGTCAATGCTTCGATGACCAAGCACCTCCCCTGGCTGGAAGCCTGAAAGGTCAAAGTAGGCCTGGTTGGCGTCGACGAATATCCCCTCATCGAAAGTCGCAATCGTGGATGCGACAGGATTGGAACGGAAAACCTGCTTGAACTGCGCTTCGCTTTCCAAGATGGCCTGCTCTGCCTGCTTTTGCTCAGAAATGTCGAGCAAGAAACCCTGCCAGTAAATGGGCGTCCCGTTTGCATCGCTGATGACCGAAGACAATTCCCGCACCCAGATGTATTCACCGTCCCTCCGTCGCAAACGATATTCCATTTGGAATGGGTCGGCTGTCTTTCTAGTGCGCTTGTCTTCTGCCAGGACGCGCTCAAGGTCATCGGGATGAAGGGATTTTTCCCAAATGGCTGGGCTTCCCATCCACTCGTCTGGCATATAACCGAGCAAATCCTTGACCTTGGGACTGATGTACAGTGTGGTTTCCAGTTCATCGGTCGAATCCAGGAAGACAATCGCCGGCAGGTGTTCGACCAGCGCCCGGTACATCTCTTCCCCCGCCAACGACGCAAACTCCACCTGCTTGCGAGAGGTTATATCCGTAACCAGGCCTTCGAAATAGAGAAATTGACCTTGAGCATTTTGAACTGTCCGGGCATTCGTAGCGGTCCAAATAATTTTGCCGTCTTTCCGATGATGACGCGATTCGAAACCCTCTACGCGCCCATGCTCCCGCAACCTTTCGAGCAACCTTCTATACACACCCTGATCCACATCAAATTGCGCCGAGCCTTTCGTGATGGACTCAACCATCTCCCTGGGCGTTCCATACCCAAACAATTCAGCCATGAAAGGGTCAACATAAGTGATGCGCCCATCTGGGTTAAAACGACACACCCCCTGGACCGCGCTTTCACCGGCAACCGGATATGTATCGTCTTTGTTCCGGCGCGACACTTTCACCCTGCTTTTCCTCTAGAAAGAAATCCAATAACCATACACAAAGTATAGATGTTTTAACCGATTTTTTGCCAAAAGAACATCCCAGAATAATTTCAATTCCAATATAAATAACAAAAGAAGCGAACAGTTTGTTCGCTTCGTAGAGGCGTCGATGGGATTCGAACCCATGGTGAGGGTTTTGCAGACCCTTGCCTTACCACTTGGCCACGACGCCGAGGGAAAGAAAAGAGCGGGCGATGGGATTCGAACCCACGACCTTCTCCTTGGCAAGGAGACGTTCTACCACTGAACCACGCCCGCATCAGACGGCCACACGTTCTGGCCGGGAGTGCCGAGAGTCAGAATCGAACTGACGACACCGCGATTTTCAGTCGCGTGCTCTACCAACTGAGCTATCTCGGCCAGTTATTCGGTTGTTAAGCGTCAGGGATTTTACTAGTAGAAGGACAGATTGTCAAGCAAACTTTTTTTGCCTGCCCATCGGCCAAACCGGGTTGGATTTTGTCCCTCAAACGTGTTAAACTTAACGGTTGTCATGAGACGAACATTTCTCACTTTCCTTTCCCTGTTCTTTTATCTGTGCTCATCTGTGTTTACCTGTGGTTCCGTCTCGGCTCAGGGCGCGGCCGGGCTTGCCATCACGGCCCCGCAAAGCGGCCAGGTCGTGCAGGGGCTGGCCGTCATCTCCGGCTCGGTCACGCTGTTGGGGTTCTCCTATTACGAACTGGCCTTCGCCTACGAAGGCGACCCGACCGGCACCTGGTTCATCTTACAGACCAGCAGTATGCCCGTCTCGGAAGGCGAACTGGGGACGTGGGACACCGGCGTGCTAACGGACGGCGATTACAGCCTGCGCCTGCGCGTCTACCTGCTGGACGGCTCGACCCAGGAGACGACCGTGACCGGCCTGCGCGTGCGGAACTATACCGCCGCGCCAACTGTGATTCCAACAATGACTGAGACGCCCTTTGCCGGAATCGTGGCGCCGACCGCGCTTCTGTCCACGCCTGCGCCTGCCACCGTTACCCCAACCCGTCCCACTCCCACGCCTTTACCGCCCAATCCCGCCAGCCTGGGCGTCCCTTCGATTTATAGCGCGCTGGGACGGGGCGCATTGCTAGCCCTTTCCCTGTTCCTGGCGATTGGCTTCTTCCTGCGTTTGCGACGCAACTGAAACATTCCAATGACTGATCCCACCTTCCTGATCGCCGGCCTCGGCAACCCGGGGCGCGAATACAAAGACAACCGCCACAACGTCGGCTTCATGCTGGTAGACCGCCTGTCTGTGCTGCTGGACGCGCGTATGAACCGCTTGCAAGCCAGGGCGCTGGTCGCGTCTGCCGCCTGGCAGGGACGCAAGATCATTCTCGCCAAACCCCAGACCTACATGAACCTGTCCGGCCAATCGGTGGGCGGACTGGCGCGCTTCTACAAACTGCCGTTGGAGAACGTGATGGTGGCGCACGACGACCTCGACCTGCCGTTCGGGGTCATCCGCATTCGTCCCGGCGGTGGGGCGGGCGGGCAAAAGGGCGTCGCTTCTGCCATCGAACGCCTCGGCTCGAAGGATTTCCGTCGCCTGCGGATCGGCATCGGCCGCCCGCCCGGCCGCATGGACCCGGCCGATTACGTCCTGCAGGATTTCCCCCAGGCCGACCTGGTGACGCTCTCCGAGACGCTGGGGCGCGCCGCCGAGGCTGCGCTGGTCTTCGTCACCGATGGCCTGGAGGCGGCCATGAACAAATTCAATGGCATGGGGTGATTTTTCCGTTTATGCAAACTATCCTGGATCGTATCAAGCAACTGCCTCCGTATGAGGCGTTGAAGGACAGCCTGCTTGCCGGGTCGGTTCAACCCGGCCTGGGATTGCCGCGCGCCGCGCGCTTGCCCTTGCTGGCATCCCTGCGCGACGACCTTGCCTGCCCGATCCTGCTGGTCACTGACCGCGCCGATCACGCCCTGGGCCTGTTCGACGAACTGGGCTTCTGGGGCGGGGATGCGCCCCGTTACCATTTTGCCGAACCCAACCCGCTGTTCTACGAGCAGGCCGCCTGGGGGACGACCACGCGCCGCGAGCGCCTGGCGGCGCTGACGGCGTTGGCGCGCTACCACCTGCCTTTTGCCGGAAAACCCGAAAAGCCGCCCGTGATCGTCGTCTCGGCGCGCTCATTGATGGCGCGCACCCTGCCGCGCCGCGACTACCTCAAGGCCTGCAAGCGCCTGGCAACCGGGCAGTCCCTCCAGCCGGAGTCGTTGCTGCGCTCTTGGGCCGCTGTCGGCTACCAGCGTGTGGATACGGTGCTGGAAGCCGGCCAATTCTCGCACCGCGGCGGCCTGCTGGATGCCTGGCCGCCCTCTGAGCCTTTCCCGGCGCGCCTGGATTTCTTCGGCGACGAGATCGAATCCATCCGCCGCTTCGACCCGGCCACCCAGCGCACCATCGAAAAATTGGATTCGTTGTTGGTCACACCCGCGCGCGAGTTCCTCCAGCCCGACTTATCAGACTTGTCAGACCAGTTAGACCAATCCGACCTGTCTGAATTCCACATCCCGCTCCTGCACCGCGCCCCGGCTACCCTGCTGGACTATCTCCCGCACAAGGCGCTCGTGTTGGTGGACGACATTTCCCTGGTCGAGGCGGTCATCAGCGAAGTCGAGGAGCAGGCCGTCAAGTTCCGGCAGGACAGCATCGCGGAAGGCCTCCTGGCGGACGATTTCCCCATTCCGTACCTGACCTGGTCAGAACTGGATGACAGCCTGCGCCAGCATCCCTGGCTGGAGTTGGGGCATTCCACCGCGCAAGCATACTCCTCTCCCTCAGGGAGAGGGGCTAGGGGTGAGGGTCTTCCCCCCTCTCCCTCAGGGAGAGGGGCTAGGGGTGAGGGTCTTCCCCCCTCTCCCCCAGGGAGAGGGGCG